>CAZUJM010000076.1:0-23918 GCA_964620405.1 uncultured Pirellulaceae bacterium
TTGGCTGGATGCGGCACCAGACGACCGCTTATGATTCGATGGTGATTCCCCGCGTGAAAGGAAAACGCCGGGAAGTCCGCCGGATGCTGGCCGAGCGTTCCAAGGAACTCCTTGCCCGCTACCGACGCGGCGAGCAGGATTCCAGCCTGTGTCCGCTCGCCCGAGCCCTGTCGCCACTCGACGGGTAGTTCGGGCTTGGCCAGGTGTTCCCGAACGAGACGCCGCCCGCGTGGGCTTGCCCGCGACGACTCGCCTGCCTGGCCACGCGTTCGACTGACTCGCGCACGTCACTCCGGCGGCGGTTCCCACGGATGATCCAGGTAAGGATGGTAGCCGCGGCACCGCAGCCAGAGCGCGACGAGCCAATAGGCGGGCGGCAGCAGCGGTCCCCAACGCTCATACTGCCGGACGTGGACCCGTTCATGCGCCCGGCTTCGCGCCAGGCAGTCCTCGTCGCGCGCGAGGATCACATGCCCCAGCGTCGCGGCCGCTCCCCCGTGGCGAAATGTCCCCCCACGCAGCCATCGGCCTGGCAGACCGCCATGGGCTTCGAGGACACCGTCCCTCGCCTGTGCCTTGCCCCCGGTGGCCACCGCCAGCGCGGCAAGAAGAAGGCCGAAGCTGGTCACCGGAAACGCCCAAAGGTAGCCGACGATTCGCATGGTGCGGCTTCCTCGTGATCACGTCGAAGCGAGGCTGACGGCAGTCCGGTTGGCAGTGACCTTGGTCGAGATGGTTCCTCTCAGGCGATCTTGGCGAACAGTCGAAAGGTCTGCCAACGTCGTATCTTCGAAGTTCCCGGCAGCCATCGCTGCAGCGCGACGCGCGCGTCTGCCACGTCCATCTCGATGCGCAGCGGTCCGACGCGCGGTGGACTTCCGGTGGGTTGATCGGAGATCACGTCGAGGAACTTTGAGACCTTCCACGACCGATCTTGGGCATGTGCTCGCAGGGCCAGGTAGGAACCGATCGAATCCAGCAGATAGCGGGACCGCTGTGCCGTGCGACGATGGTTGATCTGGAGCAGTTCCGGGTTCATCGTCCGGAAATAGACCTCGCCCTGCGGTTGCTGGGGGCGTGGAGGAAGCGCGCCCTGGAGGAACAGGGGCAGCTGTTCCGTGACCAGGCAGTATGTCGCCTGGGACAGGTCCGCTTCCCAGTGCCGGAAGCCGAGCGGATTCCAGGGAACGGCCTGCTGGGCGACAATCGGTCCCGCGTCCAGGTCCTCGACCATCTCGTGCAGCGTGACGCCTCCGCAGCGGGCGACATCCTCGTGGTGCAGCATGCCCAGGATGGGATGGGGGCCCCGATAGTTAGGCAGGAGCGCGGGGTGCAGATTGAGGGCTCGGCCCGGGAAACGCTGAAGCATCGCGTCGGGGACCACGTAGGGAAACGCGGCGCTGACGATCAGGTCCGCATTCAGTTCCGTTGCGTGTTGCCACCAGGACGGCGTTTTTCGCAGGGGTGGCACGCGGCGGACCGGGATCTGATGGCGATGGAGCGCCGCGGAGACGGACCAGTCGGGATTGAACCAGCCGAGGTGTCGGTCGTCGCGCCAGTCACGGCGCGTGATGCGATGGCCACACCAGAATTCGCAGATCTCATGTCCCGCGTCGAGGCATCCCCACAATGCCCTCGCCGTGAATCGTCCCGGCGTTCCCAGGAATAGCACTCGCATCGTTGAGGTACTCCTCGCTTCAGGCGGCACGTTTCATCCATTCGCGGATCATCGTTCGACGTAGCTTGCTGGAGTGCCTCTCGGGACTCAGCAGCGTTTGCGAACTGACCAGCAGCTTCCACGGAGTCTGCAGGGCAGGAAGACGCAGGGCCGCGAGCAGTTCGCTGCAGGTTGTCTCCTGCAGCAGTTTCGCCGTCACCATCAGGCTGCCCGTGACGGCAGCGGCAAGTCCGCAGCGACGTATCATGTCACGCATGCGAGCCACATCGATTTTCCCGGCATGGCCGCGACAAAGCTGCCGGATGTCGCACAGGTGCTGCAGGCGATCGAAGCGGTGCGAGATGGTGGCATGGCTGCAGGCGATTAGCAGCAGTGACTCGGCAGTCGCCTGCCATCGACCCTCGGTCTCGCTCCAGTCCAGGTCCTCCCACGCCAGCGAACTGCGAATTCGCTGGGAAGGACAGTTGATCATGTTCCAGTGCAGTTCCACACGGATCCGCGGTGGTCCGGACTTGTCCCAGGTGCGTTCGCCGTATTCCGGGTTGTACTTCCCCGGGGGAGTCACGAAGCGGAAGCCGTGGGACTGCATCAGATCGTCGACCCGGTCGATCTGGTTACGCGGCATCAACAGGTCGATATCGCGAAACGGACGCAGGCCGGGAAGCTCGTAGAGTCGGTCGGCGAAATCCTCGCCCTTCACGATCGCAGCCTGAAATCCCTCACGCCGCATGGACGCGAGTAGGCTGGAGGCGGTGCCTCGCAGCAGCAGGCTTTGGGCGGTCTCGGGGAGACAGCGTTGGTGCTGCTCCTGCAGCGTCTTCAGGATTGCCAACCGTTCCTGGTGATCGACCATGGCTGCGGGCAGCGTTTCTTGACGAAGAAGCATCCGCAGGTTCCGGATGACCGTTCCAGCTACGCCATGGTCGCGCGCGGTCTCTACCAACGCGGCCACGCACGCCGTCGTCAGTCTTCCCGCAGGAATGGGGCAGCATCCCTCGGGGTCGCAGAGTCCCAGCAGCCAGTCGTTCACGCTTGGAAGGCTCATGGAGTCACTCCCGTTTCCGCCGCCAAGAATTCGGCCAGATGTTCCACGTCGGGGCCGGCGCTGAGGTAGATGGCGGGCGTCTGGAAGGCCAGGCGTCCGAAGGCCGCAAACGCCGCAGCGGCGTCACGGTCTGCGTGGCCTTCGGTCGGATGAACGTTCTCCTGGCAGAGGCTCGCCAACGCCCGGGCGGGGTCGATCGCTTCGCACCGATGGCCGCATGGGTTGGGTTTTTGAAGGAGCACGATCAGTCCCGTCGGCAGGGGGCTTTGGCTTGGCTCCGCCGCGCGCGGTCCCAGGCTCGCCAGCGGAAACTGCCACGTGTCTTCGATACCGGTGGGGAGCAGCGGCATCGTCCGCAGCCACGGCAGCAACGCCAGCGTGGGACGACGTACGTGGCATTGGCGGGGAAACCCCCAGGCCGAAATCCGTTCGCCGGTCACTTGCAACAGCGAAAGGTCGTCGCCCATCAGTCGGTAGCCACCGGAGGTCAGCCCATACGCCGTGGTGCTCTTGCCCGTGCCGCTGGGAGCGACCAGCAGCACGCTGCAAGGACGCCCGTCCTTACGCGCGATCAAGCAGGCTGCGTGCAGCGGCACTTGACCGGACCTGGACAATCCCGCGCACAGCAGCGCTGTCAGGAAGTATCGCGCCCCGCCCGCGGCCGTTTGTGGCGCCAGCGTCAGTCGTGCTTCACGCCGGTCAAAATCCAGCAGGCAGCGACCACGGCCCGGCAGGTCGAATCGGCGCAGGCCAGGAGCCGCATAGTTCGCCGCCGCGATTCCAGGGGGAATGATACCCGACCAAACGAGGTGCACCGACCGCGAACGATCGTCCTCCCGCAGGTCTCCTCGCTCCAACGACAGCCTCCAGGGATCATCCGGCGTCGCGTCGACGCGAAAGCTGTGGAGAAAGCTTTCGGCGTCTTGGAGCAGATCGGGAGAGTCGGCGCCGATCGCCAGTTGCCATCCATGAATGTCAAAGCACGCGTGTTGCATGGTGACGCTGCCTGGAGGCGAATGGCGTTCGTGGTGATGAGATGACCACAAAAATGCATTTTGACCGCGTGGGACAGGCGATGCACGCTTCAAGCACCAGCGCGACACTCCGTGATGGCCCGTCGGCTGGAGCGGTCATCATTTTGTCCCATCGCAGGGCTCGCCAAGGTCCGCGACAGGTCACGCAACCTTTGGTCGCGCCCTTGTCTCGTCGGACGCTTGCCGTAGGTCAGACCGGAGGGCCGGACAACTTGACCGACAACCCGGTGACCTGCGAGAGCTTCTGCGACTTCTTGATCGCGGGAGCCTTGTAGCTGCGTGCGCCGCCTTCCTTCTTCGAGCGAGATGCGGCTGAGTTCGTCTGCGGGCTCTTCTTCTTGCGTTCCATGCCGAATGCCTCCGCTTGAAAAGACTATTGAGCGAATCAACACGCGAGCGCCAGCGATCTTTACCCGATTTTTCCCAAGCCGTCGGTGGGGCCCGTCACCTTGAGCGCTCCTGTCACCTGCGCGAGTTTCTCGACCTTCTCCAGCGCGGGCGCCTTGTAGCTTCGCTCACCGCGATCCCGTGGGTTTTCTGTCTTGGGGTTGCTTTCAGCCGGTTGTTTCGGGGCTGGGGTCATCAGATTCTTTCCTTCCTGGACGAGGAATGTCGCGCGAACGCGCTGTCGCCTGTTGAATCGTCGTGTGTCCCAAGGCATCTTGACCCGATATTCGTCACAAGATGCAAGTTCGACCAAAACACCCGAGGGAGCTTTCTGCTACGAAGCCCGTCGTTTGCCGTTGGTTGGGATGCTTGCAAGTCGAAGACCGGTCGACCGCGTCTCGCCAAGCTGTCGGGGACGGCGGGGGCGAGTGGAAGTCGCCTTGGTCGCCTCTGCAGAAGGCAGCAAGGTGAGCGACAAGTGGCGTGCCGCGCTTGGGCTCATGTCCGGGGCGTGACCCTGCCTACGATCAACCCGGGGGGCCGGACAACGTGGGCGACAGCCCGGTGACCTGCGAGAGTTTTTGCGTCTTCTGGATCGCGGGAGCCTTGTAGCTTCGTGCGCCGCGTTCCTTCTTCGAGCGAGACGCGTTTGAATTCGTCTTCGGGCTCTTGTTCTTGCGTTTCATGCGGGAAGCCCTCGCTTGAAAGGTGCACCAGATCAACCACCCGCGCGTGGATATTGGCGAGCACTAGGTGGGGACATTGCCCGAGCCGTCGGTGGGGCCCGTCAACTGAAGCAGCCCTGTTACCTGGGCGAGCTTCTCGACCTTCTCCAGCGCAGGCGCCTTGTAGCCGCGATTGTTGGAATCCCGCAAACAATCTTTCTCGGGATTGCTGTCGGCCAACGGCTTCTGGTACTGGGGCATCGGATCTTTCCTTTCAGGCCAAGGAATGTCGCGTCAACACGCTCCCGCCGCTTGGATCGTCTGGCGTGCCAAGTCGCCTTGACTTGGGATCCGGAAAAAAACGCACATTCAACCAAGCTCCCGGTGGGCACCTGCCGATCCCAACCCCGTGGTGCACGAATGGTTTTGATGCTTGCAACCAAAGTGCCGGTCGACGGCGTCTCGACAAGCTGTTGAGGACGTGGCGCGAACGAAAGTGCCATAGGCCCATGGAGATTGAGCATGAACGTCGAAGAGCGAATCAAGCTGGCGGATGGCGTCAACTACCAGTCCTTCGGTGCTGACGAAGATGGCGTCGTGCTGTCACTGCAGTCAGGCTATCTCTATCGCTGCAATCCCGCGGCGATCGAGCTACTTGATCGGTTGCGAGCCGGAGCCTCGCTGTTGGAGTTGCAGTCGGTGCTCTCCGACGAATTTGACGTGACGGCGGAGCAGGCACAAGAAGACGCGTGTTCGTTCGTGGAGCAGCTGCTGGCCGAGAGTCTTGCCCATCGTACTGCGGCGTAGATGCGAGCGGATCGATGCGCACCTTGGCTTGGCTGATCCTCCGTGGTCATCTCCGCTTGCTCCTATGGCTCCTTCCGGATGCCAGTAAGGTAGTGCCACTGCACCGACTTCTGGCGTTGCTCACGCCATCCGCTCGATTCCGGCCGTATGAAGGTTTCTCGGAACGCGAAATCGTCGAGCTGGTGCAGGCGAGGCTGGCCCATCCCTGGCGAATGCGAGGCCGTCGCTGCCTGCGCGAGGGGCTGCTGTGCTTTCATTTCCTGCGGCTCGCGAATGTGCCGGCGGAACTTCATTTTGGCGTGTTCGCGGAGGCACGAGGACGTGAGTTGGCCCACTGCTGGGTCGTCGTGCGCGGCCGGAGTGTGACGAGTCCGCCGCAGGACGCCTACGCGCTGATCTTGACTCACGGTGTGGCGGCGTGCTAAGGCCGTACGCCTGATCCGGCTGGTACGTGTCGGCTTGACCGCTGCGGCAGCGAGGCCGCGGACCTGGCGCTGGCACTGTCTTGGTGACGACCCATCGGGGCGAACCGAAACGGCTGGCCATGGTCCCTCTTGACGCGATGACGTCGTGTGCATGGCTGGAGGAGTCGGCGTGGCGGAAGTGAAGCTGCTGTATTCCGAGCGGACCTGGGTCGCCCCCGAGGCTTTGCCGCAACTGCGCAAGGCATCGGAGTTGCCAGGCATGGAATACGTCGCGGCCATGCCGGATCTGCATCCGGGCACCGGGAGCCCGGGCGGCGCGGCGTTTGTCAGTCGCGGGTTGATTCATCCCAAGCTGATCGGCGGCGATATTGGCTGCGGCATGCTGCTGTGCGTCACGAACCTGGATTCGGGGACTAGCGCGAAGCGGTTCGCCGACCGAATGGCGAACCTTGACGGCGCGTGGGAGGCAGACCCTTCGGTGGTGATGGATCGGCTGGGAGTTTCGGCCAACGGGTTCGAAGCCGCGCTAGGGACCATCGGTGGTGGCAACCACTTCGCGGAACTGCAGGTGGTGCAATCGTTGGTTGATGTACACAGGTCAACAGAACTCGGGCTGACGAAATCAAAGGTGGTCCTGCTGGTGCACAGCGGTTCGCGTGGCTTCGGCCAGTCGGTGCTCAATCGTTACAACGCCGAACAGCGGGGCGAGCCGCTGGACCCGCTTTCAACACCGGGACAGGCCTATCTGGCCGGTCACGAGCAGGCGGTCCGGTATGCGCGAGCGAATCGCGAGATCATCGCCATTCGAATCGCCGAGCGACTGGGGGGCGAGTTGTCGCCGCTGCTGGACCTGCCGCACAACTTTCTCGAGCAGAAGGCCACGGATGCCGGGCCGGTGTGGATTCATCGCAAGGGAGCGGCTCCGGCCGACCGGGGCTTGGTCGTGATTCCGGGCTCGCGTGGCTCCTTCAGCTACCTGGTGCGTCCGCTGGGCAGCGGGCAGATGAACGCGTTCTCGCTGGCCCATGGAGCGGGGAGAAAGGTGTCACGCAGTCAGTGCGAGGAGAAGTTCGGCCGGCTGTCACCCGATGAGCTGCGTCGTCCCAGGGATAAGAAGACGGGCATCGATAACCTGGTAATATGCGAGAATCGAGAACTGCTGCGGCAGGAGCATGGCAAGGCGTACAAGGATATCGAGCAGGTGATCGAGGATCTGGCGACGCTCGGGTTGCTGGAGGTCGTGGCGGTGTTCAAACCGATCCTGACCTATAAGACGCGCGCGGACAGCGACGACGGAGATGGTTAAGGAGGGACCTCGATCATGCTCTTTTACCTCCGTGGTTCTCTGTGCTCTCCGTGGTGAAAAAACGACCCTTCCGCACCACCATGCCCGTTCCGAATGCCGGGGGAACTTAACCACGGAGGACGCGGAGATGGCACGGAGGGGATCGTGGAAACTGCGCACCGTCACCCTGTCCGCCGCCTCGAAATCCCCAAAGCCCACTATCGAAAACCTCGAATGTCTCCGGCGTGAATCCCCATGTTCGACACAACGGCGACCTCACGTCTCGCGACACGGCGTGAGGTCGACTAGAATCGGCGTCGACGACGGGAGGCAGGTTGCCTGCGATACGCGGGATGCGCCTGCCCGGGCGAATTCACATTGGCGGTTCGCGGTGGATCGCGATCTGGTGAACAAAATCAATCTACGCGAGGTAACTGATGATGACTTGGTCAAAGCGTTTGGAGCGGCGTCGATTCCTGCAGGGGTTGGCGGTGGGCGGTGCGATGGCATGCCTGCCGGGAGCGGGAAGGTCCTGGGCTGCCAGCTCGGCGAACGATCGTCCGGTGTTCGCCACGATCGGGCTGCGCAACCAGGGGTGGGCCATCACGGAGAAGTCGGTCAAGTTCGCGGACTTCGCCGCGCTGGCCGATGTCGACGCGGGGGTGCTGGAGGAGAACGTCGCGAAGCTGCAGGGAACGCAGAAGGCGAAGCCCGACGCGTACAAAGACTATCGGCGCGTGCTGGAGCGCAAGGACATCGACGCCGTGATGATCGCGACTCCAGATCACTGGCACACCAAGATCGCGGTCGAGGCCATGCGGGCAGGCAAGGATGTGTACTGCGAGAAGCCGCTGACGCTGACGATTGATGAAGGCAAGTTGATCGAGCGGGTGGTGAAGGAGACGGGTCGTGTGTTCCAGGTGGGCACCATGCAGCGGACGGAGTCTGATCAGCGCTTCCTGTTGGCGGTGGCGCTCATCCATCATGGACGCCTGGGGAAGATCCAGAAGGTGACCTGCGGCATCAACGGGATGGAGGCCTCGCCCGTGATTCCCGTGGCTGCCGTTCCCGCGGGCCTCGACTGGGACTTCTGGCTCGGGCCCGCGCCGAAAGCGGAATACCGCGCGCTGCCGGAGTTGCGGGAGGGTTACGGTGGAGGCGTGCCGCTGTTCAGCAACTGCCACTACTCGTTCCGCAACTGGCATGAGTATTCGGGCGGAAAACTGACCGATTGGGGCGCACACCATGTGGACATCGCCTGCTGGGCCCTCGATGCGACCAACACCGGCCCGAGCAAGGTGACGCCGCTCGAATTCAAGCTGCCCGTCGCCTACAAGGATGGCCAGCCGCAGGCTGCCGATCGCTACAACGCGGCGACCGACTTCCGCATTCGCGTCGACATGCCGAACGAGGTCGAGATGATCATCACCAGTGAGGGCGATAACGGCATTCTCTTCGAAGGTACGGAAGGTCGGCTGTTCGTGAACCGCGGCAAGATCTCGGGCAAGCCGGTTGAGGATCTCCAAGAGAATCCTCTGCCCGAAGGAGCGATCGAGAAACTGTACGGCGGCCCCGTCAGCGAGAATCATACCGCCAACTTCATTGATGGCATGCGGACGCGCAAGCAGCCGATCTCCGACGTGTGGAGCCACAACCGGATGCTGGAGATCTGCCATCTCTCCAACATCGCCATGCGGCTGAATCGTCCGCTCGCGTGGGACCCGGAGAAGCGTGCAGTCGTGGGCGACGACCAGGCGAACTCGTTCCTCGCCCGGGCCAGTCGCCAGGGATTCGAGATCGAGGCCTGACGCACTGGATGCGGTTGTCCGGTGCGCCGCCTCGCATGCGACTCGCACACCGCCGGTTGGGGCCTTCGCCGGCCATCCGGCGGTAGCCGGCGATCGCCGTGGCCGGTTATCGCTCGTTCCCGGTGGTTTCGCTTGTCTGCTGCCGTACGCAGTAGATGCGTGCGGAGGATCGGATGAGCAGGCGATCGCCGGCGATGGCGGGCGTTGCCATGCACATGTCATCCTCGGCGAGCGAGTTGGTGTGGGACAGTTCGAAGGCATCTCCGGCCTTCAGCACGAAGGTGACTCCGTCTTCGTTCAGGAAGAAGACCTGTCCGTCCCTTGCCCAGGGAGACGCCGTAAAGGCGCGACCGTTGGGCAATCGCTCCGGGCCATACAACGCCTGGCCGTCGCCACCCCGAAAGCAACTCACCAGCCCGCGATCGTACAGCACGTACAGGCGACCGTCGTGGAGCAGCGTGGTGGGATTGTAGGGAGCGATCTTGCCATTGGACCAGGCGATGAATTCGTTGGAGGTCTGGTCGTCGGCCAGCGAGATGTCGCCCGTCGCGCCGGGGCGGATGGCGTAGATCGGCTTGCGCGGATCGAGCACATAACCTGAGCTGATGTAAAGCAGGTCGTCATCGGCGAACGGCGTGGCGATCGTGATGCTGGACATGCCCTGCAAGGACCACAGCAGATTACCTTGGAGATCGTACGAACGGACCTGTCCCGTTCCGGGCGTGACGATCTCGACTCGCTGGGAATTACGCCACACGAAGGGCGTGGCCCAGTTGCTCTTCTCGTCACGCGGCGTGCGCCATCGTTCCTCGCCGGTCGCCGCGTCCAGCGCAAGCAGATAGGAATCCTCTTCGTTGTCGTTGACCAGGTAGAGGACGCCATCGTGCAGGACGGGCGAGGCGGCCGTGCCCCAACCGAAACGCATGGCGTGGGAAGCGATCGGCTTGCGCCATAGTTCGTTGCCTTCCAAGTCGAAGCAGAACACGCCGAGGTTGCCGAAGTAGCAGTAGACTCGCTGCCCGTCGGTCACGGGAGTCTCGGAGGCGTAACTGCTCTTGAGATGGATGGGCGTTTCCGGTGGGCCTTCGTGTACCTGTCGTTCCCAGAGACGCTCACCGTTCTGAAGGTCGAGGCAGAGGACCTTCCACTGGTGTACCGACTCGGGCGGCTTGGGTCGGTCCCCGCCGAAGTAAAGGCCCTTCTTGGGAGCCTCCGTCTCCCCCGTGTTGACGACCGTGGTGAGAAAGATTCGCGACTCCCAGACGATGGGCGATGACCAGCCGCGTCCAGGGAGATCTCGCTTCCATTCGATGTTGTCGGTTGCCGACCAGCGATCGGGCAGACGCGGGTCCGTGGCCACGCCGCGGGCTTCCGCGCCTCGGAACTGCGGCCAGTTCGACTGTGCCAGGACACGCGTGCCGGTAGCCATGGGAGGAAAGCACGCGGACAGAAGCAGGAAGCGAGCGAAGAGCCGTTTCAGCATCGGGTTAGGTTCCTTTGGCCGTATCAGAAGCGATGCAGCGCTCGAAAAAAAGGGGGGAGTATGCGGGCGTTTCGCAAACACCCTGCGGCACCATGAACCCCGGGATTTGGCCGTAGGGTCCAGCGATGGGGCCACCGCTGTCACGATGTCCTTGCTGCCATGCTTGGCGGCGGTTACAACGGAATCGTCGTGTGGAGTTCTTGTGTGCGATGGAAGCGGCCATGGATTTGACAGAGATTGAGCGGCGGGTCTGCGATGTGGCGGCTCGAGAGCTGGGGATTCCGCGCGCCCGGGTTACGCCCGGGAGTCGCTTGCTGGCCGACCTGCATTGCGACAGCTTGGATTTTGTGGAACTGTTGATGGAGTTGGAAGAGGAGTTCTCGGTGAAGCTGCCGGATTCGCCGCCGGATCCCATCTACAAGTCGGTGTTCACGCGGGCTGAACTGACCCTGGGCGACTTGGCCGAGGCGATCTATCTTCGCCAGGGAGTCGGACGGCGCGACGCGAGTGCTCGAGCCAATCCGCCAGATTCATCCGGCAAGGCGTTAGTCGCGGGGCCCCTGGTGGCCTTCGCGCAGCTGGGCGGGCGTTGGCAGCCATGGCAGGCGCAGCAGTCCGTGGCGCTGCACGAGGAACTGGACCTGGAGGACGAGGCAGCGGTCCAGGGATCGACCGACGCCGTTCGGCAGCGAGCGGGAACGTTGCCCATGTATCGGCGACGTTCGGATGGCATGCGTTGCGTGCGCATACCGGGAGCGGTGGTGGAGATCGGTTCCGAGGCGGCCGGGGCGGAACTCGACGAACGGCCAGTGCATCTAGTGTCCCTGGACGCCTTCCTGCTGGATGCAGAGCCGGTGTCGGTGACAGCCTACTGTCGCTTCTTGAACTCGATCGCTCCGGCGCGGGAGGATCTGGAAGCATGGATCCTGCTGGCACCGGAGGACGATCGTGGAGTGCACCTGCCGCTTCGCCCGAATGGAGATGGTTCCTGGGTGCCGGTTTCAGGTACGGAGCGTCTGCCGATGGTGATGGTGTCCTGGTTCGGCGCGAACGCCTACGCTCAGTGGGCGCATGGAGCGGACTGGAGGAACTATCGAGGCGACGCGCCTTACCTGCCGTCGGAGGCCCAGTGGGAATATGCGGCGCGGGGATCGACGCACGTTGCGTCAGATGCACGCGACGCCAACCGGGATAGAGCGGTCCATTCGACGGTCCATGGTCGGCATGTACGAGGTGAGCGTTACGAGGACGGGCTGCTGCCCATGTCGCCGGTGAACGAACGGCTTGGGCTATCCCCCTGGGGCATGCACCACATGAGCGGCAACATCTGGCACTGGTGTCGCGACTGGTATGACGCCGGGTTCTACCAGCGTCCGGAGTCGGTGGGAAGGAATCCGTTGGGGGACCGCGACACGGGGGTGCGAAGCGAGCGGGGAGGCAGTTGGGTCGGGCCCGCGCATCTGACGCGAGTCTCCCATCGGCGGGGCCGTGAACCCGCGGCGCGCGGCCGTTGCCTTGGGTTTCGCTGCTGCGGGCCCGTGCCCGTATTGGCGCGTTGACGATTCACCTCACCGCGCTCGGCCAGATGTTGCATGCGATCCACACGGCGTGCGTAGGCCACCTCGCATGCTGCCTGCCGATTTGACTCCTGGGCGTATCCGCACTAGGTTTCGGTAGCGTTCTTGCCGTGGCGACTGCGCGGAAGTGCCGCTTGCGATGAACGCATCCCTTCCTGGCCGGCTTCTGTCCTTTGCCTTTCCTGGGAATGGCCGGCATCGTTGCCCATGGGTTGAGTGTCTCGAGCTTTCGCGGGTGGTTCTCGACGTCCCGTGTCTGGATGGAAGCGAACGGTGCCGCCGCGAACTGACCCTGTCGTGGACGAGTGAGGTGTGCCGTGCGCTCGTGGCTTTCGCTGGTAGTGGCCTTGGCCGAGGTGGATAAGCGTTCACGCCGGCGTTGCGTTGCGAGGTGGTTCAGTTCGTGGAACCGCGATGCGCGGCGTGTGTGTGCTCGGCGGGGAACGGCATCCGTCGAGTTTGCGCTCGCCCTGCCCGTGCTGCTGGCCTTCGTGTTCGGGCTGGTGGAGTGCAGTCGCATCCGCATGACGAAGAACCTGCTGGGCGCCGCGTGCCGACTGGCCGCGCGCCAGGGGTCGGCCGAAGGTGTGACATCGCAGGAGGTTCGCGAGCATGCCGCTCGTATCCTGGCGACCGGGATGAATGCCGAGCGTGTGGAGGTGCTGGTGAAGGACGCCGGGGTGTACGACGGGACAGGAGCCTTGCCGATAGCCGGTGAGCAGTTGTCAACGCTGCCCGACCTGGAGCTTGCGGACGCCGAGTCGCGGCAGATGTTTCTCGTGCGGGCTTCCGTGGCCTACAACGATATTGCGCTGGTGCCTCTGCCGGTGATGCAGGGCGCGGTGCTGACCGGCCAGGCGTTCATGAGGCATGAGTAGCCGAAGGCGACTCCTGCATGGGGCGAAGGTGAAACCATGAATCGACGTCGAGTCCTGGGGATGCGGTCGGCTGCGCGGCAGGGAGGCTTGTCGCGTTGCCGCAGGGGCGCCGTGGCCGTGGAGATGGCCCTGGTGGCCCCGTTGTTTGTGCTGTTGGCCTGGGGCATGGTGGAGGCCAGTCGGTTGTATGACGTCCAGAATCAACTGCATGTGGCGGCTCGCGAGGGCGCCCGGGTCGCCTCGATGGACCGTCGCGGACTCACGGCCTCGAATGAAACGACGAACGCGAAGGTAGTGCGGGACGTCCGCAACATCCTGGAGGCCAATGGACTGCCGTCGGAGCAGGTCGAGGTGGTGATCGTCGATCCCCATGACCACGCGACGCCGTTTGATCTGGACTTGCCGGTGAATCGTTTGGAACTGTTCGAACTGAGGTTGGAACTGCCGTATGCGGCGCTGGTGGGCGTGGAGCGAGCCGGTGATCTGTTCACGATTTCCGCGCGGGTCGTGTTCCGTAATGCGAGGTCGGTGGTTGCCCAGTAGTCGCATGGGCAAGCGTCGGGTGAGGGGCATGGTCGGCAGATGACGAGTCACGAGGGGAGCAATCGCCATGAATGGGAAGCAGCTGCAAAACCGTCGCCGTCGTTTTGGAGGTGTTTACGCGTCGATGCGTAAGCCACGCCGGGGCGTGGTCGTCGTGAAGTCGGCGATCCTGATGGCCGTCATGATGTCGTTCGTGGGACTGGCGATGGACACCGGAGCGATTGTGCGCTGCAAGAACGGCCTGCAAACTGCGGTGGACGCGGCCGCGCTGGCCGCGGCGCAGGAGATCACCAGCGCCGTGGCGGATGCTGGCGAGCAGGGGTCCGGCGAGACACGCGTGGATGCCCAGTCTACGGCGGTGGAGCGGGCCCGGGCGATCGCCGCGGAGGTGGCCGGGCTGAACGGCGTGTTCGTCGATCCCCTCCTGGATGTTCGGTTCGGTCGAAGGGACTTCGAGGAAGCCTCCGGCCGGTGGGAGATTGCCTGGGATGCCGAACCATACAACGTGGTAGGCGTCCACGCGCGGCGCACGAACGACGACCTCACGCAACCGGACGCGAAACTGCGGCTAGCGTTTGGCTGGGCGCTCGGCAGGCCTGCGGCGGAGGTCGTCGCGTCGGCCACGGCTTTCGTGGAAGCCCGGGACATGGTGATGGTCATGGACTTCTCGGGATCCATGAACATCGACAGCATCTTCTATCCGAGTACGCTCGACAAGCTGGGGCAGGCGGCCGTGGAGAGCAACCTCCACGAGATCTGGCAGGACTTGGGTTCTCCCCAGTACGGCTCGCTACCTTACACTCCCGACTACGTCACCGTCGCCAGGACGCCCGCGAACATCCGCTGGATCGGAACGACTGTGGAAGTGAGTTTCAACCAAGCGGCGTCGGAGGTCCGACTCGTCTATTCGAACGGCGTGGAGCAGGTGTTCACGGGTGGTTCGGTGGGACAGGCACGTACCTACCAGGGAACAGGGACGTATGCGTCTCGCGTCATCTACACGGCCAAGGTCAAGGTAGGCACGGTGACGACGAGTTACACGTTTTACAACAACTCCACGATCAAGCAGGCGCTGGGACTGACCAATGTTCCCTATCCGTATCCTGCGGGCAGTTGGGATAACTACATCAACTACATGAGGGACTCCACGACGTTCAACAACGCTCAGCTCGACAGGGTGGGCTATCGACGCAAGTTTGGCCTGATGACGCTGGTGGAGTTTTGGTTGAAGTGCTTCAAGGCGCACGACGAGACGCCCGACCTGTGGAAGACGCGTCACTATCCCTTCCATTCGATCAAGGAAGGGAATTCGCTGCTGTGCGATTTCCTGGGTGAGCTTGAGTTCGGTGATTATGTGGGGCTGGTGTCGTACGACGCCGAAGCGCGTGTGGAGTCGCTGCTGGACGAACCGGGGATGCCTTATGTGGACCTGGGCGGTCGACCGATCACGAACGACTATGAGGCGATCCACACGATCATGCTGCACAAGCAGGCGGGGCATTACGGAGGATCGACCAACACGGGTGGCGGGCTTGCGGAGGCGCTCGAACTGCTGGACGCGCATCGGCGCGTGGGTGCGCAGCCGACGGTGTTGCTGATGACCGATGGACTAGCCAACGCGCGGGACGCGAGCTGGACACCGCCGGCCTCCTGGGACTGGGGCTCGCTGACGGACTACGATGGAGATGGGGACGCCGACTACTCGACGACGGATCCCAATAAGTTGTATGTCGTCGACATGGCGATCCGCGCGAAGGCGCGAGGCGTGACGATCCATACGCTGGGAGTGGGAGCCGATGCCGACCGCAACCTGATGCGGGCCATTGCGTTCATCGGCCGCGGTGTGTGGCTCGATGTCCCCGGAGGAACCACCGTATCGGCGATGCAGGATGAGGTGCTGGCTGCGTTTCGCCAGATGGCCAGCACGTTGCCACCACCGAAGTTGATCGACGCGACACCGCCGCTCGCGACGAGTCCCTGACTTCGTTTGGGACTGTAGAAGCAAAGAAACGCTGCTGGCGTCGATGACGGGCCAGTCGGTCCGTCATCGTTCATTTTCGGGATGGATGCTCCAAGCACGGCATCGGTAGTGCAGCGGAGGCGGTGTCATCCGCTGCTTCCCGGCGCGCCTTCGGATGCGTGCCCGCCGCCCGCTACCAGACGCCGATCTCTCCTTCTGGGGCGTGGAACGCCCTTTCTCGGTTGGCCGCAAGACTTGACGCAAGTTGAGTCTTCGTGCGGCTTTCGTGCGGCACTCACGTCGTCTGGCAGGTGTCTTCGTGGGCGAAAAACCAACGAATCTCCACGGGCGTGACCTAACGTGTCCGCCTCGGTTTCTAGATTGGCCCGGTATCGCCGAGAAGGTGTCTGGCGCCGCGTTCCGGGAGACATCGGGTTCGAATCGGGCGCGGGGCGACTTCGCGGAACCATGCGAGAAGCGTGGTCCGCAGAGGAAGAGTGAGGAGTGGAGTGCTGACGGATTCCGGCCCTGGTGTCGCAACGATTCAATTCTAGGGTAGGGCTAAAATGTTGGATCAGGGAGAAGCTCGCGTGCGGGAAGCAGCGGGAGTGGGTGTGGGGGAACGTGCGTTGCTGATGTTTTACGAGACGGGCGCAGACGGGCACTTCGAGCAGTTCGCGGGGTGGGCGGATCGCTGGTTGTCGTCTCGGGCGGAGCACATGCTGCGACGCTGTCCGGGTGATCGGGGGGCGCTGGCCGCCGACCTTGTGCAGTCCGTGCTGGTCAAGGTCGCTCGGTCACGTCACCGGGCGCGGTGGGATCCCCAGCGGTCCTCCGCGCGTACGTGGATGAACCGGATCCTGAGGAACGTCGTGTACAGTCACTGGCGCAGTCGTTTGGCGCGGGACGCGCGACGTCAGGTGAAGCTGACGGAGGCGCTCTTGTTGAGCGCCGTTTCGGGCGGGTTTTGGGAGATGGACGCGGCGGAGTGCGTGGTGAAGGAAGACGAGTGCCAGCAGGCGGTGGGGCTGATGTGCCAGATTCCAGATCACTACCGGCGCGCGGTCGAACTGGTGGTGCTGGAGGGACGTTCCCACGCGGAGGCCTCCCGGCAGCTCGGGGTGTCGGCCGCGACGGTGGGCCGGCATGTGCAAAAGGCGTTGAAAATGCTGCGGAACCTCAGCGAGGGACGCTGCCGGGCGAGGCCGTCACGCAAGGCATCCTGGCTGCCGTTGTCGGCGTGACGGGCAGGTCGTGCACGGAGTGGGCTGTGCACGGGGCAGGTCGTGCACGGAGCGGGCCGGTGGCCGAAGGGGTGGGATGGCGATGGTGGCTGAGTCCGCAGATCAGCGTTTGAGGAACCGGAGTTGCGGAAGCATGCCGTCCTTGGTCTTGGCGTCGAAGACTTCACGGTAGCGCAAGAGCTCGGCGAGATCGCGTCCTTGCGCGACCTCGGCTTCGATCATCGCCTCGACTTCGGCCAACTGGCTGGCGTTGGCGAGCGTGGCCTCCAGTCGTTCTGCAGGCACGACGACGATGCCGTCTTCATCGCCGATCACCCAATCGCCCGGGCGCACGATCACTCCACCGCATTGGATGGGGTTGTTCGATTCGCCGACGTACTGCGCTCCACCGGCGTTGGGGACCACGGCTCGCGCGAAGACGGGCAACGAGTCGACCTGGATGCGATACAGGTCGCGGATGGCGCCGTCGATCACGACGCCAGCGAGTCCCTTGAGGCGGGCGGCCAGTGTGGTGACCTCGCCCCATAACGCCGTGTTCAATTCGCCCTGGCCGTCGATGACGAGCACATATCCGGGCGGGCAGGCGGAGAGTCCAAGGCCGACCATGAGGATGTCGGCGGGGTGCACGCGGACGGTGTAGGCGGGACCGGCCATCCGCGGATTGGCGGAACGACACTGCATGTCGTGGTCCATGGCGCCCTTCTTGCCGAGCGCATCGGACCACAGCGAAGTGCGCAGGGCCCGCACTCGGTCGGCCAGGGCCTTCAGTGCTTCGGGCGCGGCGTGGGGCGGAAGCGAGTCATGGGTGGTCATAGGAGAACCTGTGCTGGCGAGATCGCTTGGTACTTGCCTTTGTTGGCGGTAATCTCAAAAGCCTCGGGGACGGCGCCGAGGCCGTGGAGGACGTGCGTCACCATCGGCTTCACCTGGATGCGGCCCGAGGCCACGAGACGAACGGTGTATTCGAGGTGGGCGGAGGTGCTGATGTCCGGGAAGAGGTAGCGGAGGCTGCGTTCGCGAAGCAGGTCGACATCGACAGGGAAGGGTTCGCCGTACCACGAGACGCCGATAATCTTGCCGCCGGACCGGACGGCGTCGATGGACTGTGTGAGTGTGGAACTGCCGGAGAGGCCCTGGCGAGGGCTGCCGCCGGCACACTCGAAGACCACGTCCGCTCCCACGCCATCGGTCAATTCCCGAATGGCTTCCACGGGGTCCTGGGTCCTGGCGTTGATGGCCAGGTCGGCGCCCAGCGAGCGGGACAGCGTCAGCGCTTCGTCGCGGACGTCGACGGTGATGATCCGACCAGCGCCGCAGTTCTTGGCAACCTGCATGCATTCGAAGCCCATGCTGCCCTGGCCGAAGATGGCCACGGTATCGCCCACCTGCAGGTCGGCCGTCTCCACGGCGGCCACGCTATCGCTGAGCGACTGAAGGCAGGCCGCTTCGCTGTCGGTGATGCGATCGTCCACCAGAACGAGGGCGATCTCGGGCAGGATGGCGAATTCCGAGAAACAGCCGGGCAGGTCAAAACCGATGACGGGACCGCGGCGGCACATGGCCTGTCGACCGGATTCGCAAAGCGTGCATTGGCCGCAGGGAAGTTTGGCGCGGGCCGCTACCCGATCGCCGGTCTTGAACTTTGTCACGCCCGGTCCCGTCTCGACAATTTCGACACAGAACTCGTGCCCGAAGAGAGGCAGGGGGGCTTCCTGTTCAAGGCGTCGGCGAACGCGGTCGTAGGCCAGCGTGCGGATGCCCCGCGCGAGTTGCGCCTCGGTTACGCTGGGCTGCACGCACTTCACCTGGACGATGACGTGGCCCGGTTTGCATTCGGGCATCGGCACGTCATCCAGTCGCATGTCGTTGAATCCGTAGAACCGCCAGCACTTCATTGCGAAAATCTCCGAAAGGCTGGATTCAGGGGGCCGGCCTGGTTGTCACACTCCGGACCAAAGCGAAACCCGGTCCTGGAAGCCAGGAGGCTATCTGCACAACGCCAGGGCATCGGCGGCCGTGGGGGCTTCGTCGAACGGCGCCGAGGGATACTGCTCGCTGGGCAGCAGGCGGCAGAGGGCGAAAATCTCGCGCACGTTGGGATCGACATGCGTTAGCACGATCCGCTCCAGGTGCGCTTGCCGTCGGATGCCCATGAAGGCGAGGAAACCGACGCTGCTGACGAATTGGACGCGTCCCAGGTCGAGGATGAGATTGGGCGTGGGATGGGCCGTAAGTGCCTGGAGCACTTCGTCCTTGATCTGATTGGCGGTGCTCGCATCGTGGATCCGTTCCACCAACACCGTGGCTTGCGTGACGCGTTCCTGGGCCTGGATCACGGTAATCGGTTCGACTTCGGCCATGACGGAGTCCTGGGGGCTTGCGGGAGCAGCGGAGTTGGGGCGGGGTCGAAACGACCAGACCGCGACGAGTGACAAGCTAAGCACCCGGGTGGGCTTCGTCAACGACCCCCGGCGGGCACTGCCGTGCTTCTTGCTGAATAAGCCGTGCTTCTTGCTGAGGAAGAAGGACGCTGGTTCGCGGCGAAAGATCGGCGAGCCGACTTCCCCGGTGTGTTTCCGTCGCTTTTCGCCGTCGCTTTGCACGGCTTGATGCGCGGGGCTCCCAGGTGGAACTTGTCTCTGGAAGCCGACTGCCGTCGAACGCCCGCGGGACGTGCCATCGGCGATCGCACTAGCAATGCCATGCATGCCCTGCTGTTGGAAGATACGTTGGCTGCGAGAAACGTTCCTGGTCGCAACCGCTGCCGCTGCATAACTGGGGCAAGCTGTGCTACCCGAAACGTGAACCCTGAATCTCCAAGCGGCACGCTCCGAATGCATAGTCATGGAGTGACGCATGCCTGACTCGTGAACGGGAGGCCATCGCGCGTTCGAAGCGTACCCGGTTCCGGACCTGACTCGGCAGACGAGAAGGTCCGGGACGCCTCTCAACGAAATGGAAAACCCATGGCAACACGCAGTCGTCAAGGATGGCGACGTCGCTGGTGGGCGTTGGCCTGCGCCGGCTTGGTCTCCGTCGCGGGAATGGATCTCCGCGCCCAGGAGTGGGTGGAGGACGCGTGCGTTTGGTCCGCGCAGCTGGCTTCCGACGAGCGATGGTTGGCAGAACCGGTCGCCTACCTGACGCTGGACGGAGAATCGCCTTTGTCTCCCGGCCTCGATGACGCCGAGACGGTTGACGACTCCGTGGAACGGCAACTCGCCGCGCAGCGCGACGAGATCGAGCAGTTGCGAAACTCGCTCAACGAACTGCAGCGGTCAGTGACGGATTCCCAGGATCGCCTCTCGGCAGTGGAGAGCGAGAGGAACAAGAGTGAGAAGGGCTCCGCCGATTCCGGAGGCGACAAGTCGAAGCCGTCCGGAAAAGACGCCGGTGGCAAAGATGGTGCCAAGGTTGCGGATGGCGAGTGGCAGGACTTGTCGTCCGAGAAATGGACCGTGAAGCTCGGCGGCCATGTGCAGTTGGACTACGTGACCTGGGCCAACGCCGACCCTGCCATTGAAGACGCGTACAACTTCTTTGAGTTTCGACGCGTGCGACTGGTCGCGGATGGCACGGGATATGGTGTCTACGACTTCCGGCTGCAGGCCACCTTGGAGCCGGAGACGATCGGCGAGTCGGCGACCGGGCTGGTAACTTCGCCCGACGTCAAGGACGCCTATTTTTCCATCAATGAAGTGCCCTGGCTCGGGCGGGCTCGCATCGGCAATTTCTTCGTGCCGTTCAGCCTCGAGCAGGTGACGAACGATACGAACAACGTGTTCCTCGAACGCTCGATTCCAACCCAGGGCGTTTTCGCGGCGGACCGCGACCTGGGGGTGGCCTTCTACAACGCCACGGAGAATCGCCGGTTGACCTGGACGACCGGCATGTTCTTTGACAACGTCAGCGACGCGCTCAAGGAACGCATCGATGACAACCAGGGCTACCGCATCAGTGGCCGGCTGACCTGCCTGCCGTACTACGACGAGCCGTCGAATGGGCGGTATCTGGTCCACCTGGGAACGGGGATCCTGCATACGAAGGACCAGGATGGCCGCGTGCGGTTTCGCGCTCGGCCACAAATTCATGAGGGACCGCGACTGATCGACAGCGGAGTCCTCGATGCTCACAGCTACACAACGGGCAATGTCGAAGCGGCCGTGGTCTGGGGCCAGTTCGCCATTCAAAGTGAAGCGTTCGTCTCGGGCGTCGACATGCGGGACACGGATGACGTCAGCGTGAGCGGCGCGTACGTGCACGGCAGCTGGTTCCTCACCGGCGAGAACCGGATCTTCGAGCCGTTCGGCCAGCATGGGGCGCAGTTCGCTCGGAACGCGCCCTTCAATAACGTCTTTGCCGTGCCCGGTTTCGCCAGTCTGGGCGCCTGGGAATTGAAGACGCGCTGGTCGGTGCTGGACCTGGGGAATGTCGATCGAGGCCAGTACAACGACTTCACGGCCGGCTTCAACTGGTACTGGAGCGACCGTACGCGAATCATGTTCGACTGGATCCATCCGATCACCAGCGAGGAGGCGGTTTTTGGCGATGTCGATGCGGACATCCTGGCCATGCGGTTTGACTTCAACTGGTAGTCCCGCTGCGACGTTCCTCGCCAATCCCGATCTCAATTTCTGGAGTCCTTCGATGTCCCAAGTGAACCTCTATGTTCGTTGCGTTTTTCGTCTCTTCAGGCTTGCTGAACCGGGGTGCATGACGCGAAGGACGGCATCCCGGGTCTGCCTGCGCCCTCTCGGCATCGCCTGGGGCTTCACGCTGGTGCTGGCCGCGGCGGCATTCGCCGATGAGGGCAAGTGCGCGCATTGCGGTGACGCTTCCGCCTGCCAGCGGGTGTGTCGACTGGTGAGTGAGGATCGCAAGGTGACCACGACGTGCTGGGGCTACCAGTGCGAGGAGTTCTGCGTGCCGGGGCCGAGCAAGCCCGGATGCAAGCACTGCGAGACGGTCTGCGATGAGTGCAAAGACGCCGAGAGCAAGGTCCATGTGAAGCCCCATCGACTCGTGTGGTCCGACTGGAATCCGGCCTGCTTCGCGAATCGCTTCACCAAGGCGAAGCTGATGAAGAAGACGGAGTCCAAGAAGGTCCAGGGCTACAAGTGGGTCGTGGAAGACGTCTGCGCGGCCTGCGTGTCGCGCTGCGCGATGGAGGATCCGCCCGCGGACAATGCGGAAATTCCGCCGCTGCCTCACGAGCGAGGGCTGGTGCTCGCGCCGGCAGCAGTCATCGAAACGCTGGAGGGGGTCGGAGCTCGCGAGGGATTCCAGGCCCGCGGCGTCGCTAGCAAGGAACAGGGAATGGTGAAGTGAGCAGGATGTCCGGTTTGTCGTGGGCTTTGACTGTGAAGATCACGACGCAGTGGATGAATGAAATGCGTTCTGGAAAAGATCGCTGACGAATTCTCCGTCAGCGACGCGCGTAATGGAATACGCGAGCGACCGTCGCAAAGGCGACACGCAAGGTACAAGGAGGTACCCTTGTCAGTCTACTTCAAGAAAAGTTCCGCATGTCCGATACCAGCCTCGGCGACCGGACGCAAGCGATTTGGGCGAAGGGTTCTCCAGGCAGGCTCAATGGCACTTGCCCTGGTGATGGTCCCCAGCATCGGCTCAGCTCAGTATCCGTCTCCGGTGGACTACCACTCCGGTTACGAGACGATGTCCGTGGCCGCGGAGACACCGGAGCCCGCGGACGCGGGCATCGAAGGGAACGGGGGGGAAACCCCGGTCGAGAGCGAAGTCGAAAGACTTTTTACGGCCGACGAGGTGCGTGAAATCGTCCGCGACGAGCTGAAGGCGAAGGCCGAGGAGGAGGAGAAGAAAAAGAAGGAAGCGGACGCCGCTCCCTACGTCGTCGGCTCCGATCTCAAGATGTCGGCAAGCTGGAACAATGGTCTGGAATTCGCCACGAAGAACAAGGACTTCCGCGTCCACGTGGGCGGCCGTACCCAGCTGGACACCGCCTGGTTCAGCACGGATGAGAACGTCAATGCGAACATCAACAATCGTTTCGCGGACGGCACGGACTTCCGTCGAGCTCGTTTTCGGATCGACGGTACGATGTACGAGCAGATCGAGTGGGCGGCGGAGTACGACTTCATCAACGGCGCCCGCGTGCGGAACTCTGCGGACACGGGCAGTTTCGAGGAGGGTTTGACCGGCATCACGGACCTGTGGTGGACCTTCAAGGAACTGCCGATCGTGGGCAACTGCCGGATCGGCAACCAGAAGGAGGCGATCGGCTTCGAGCACCTCGTGAGCAGCCGCTACCTGCCCTTCATGGAACGTTCCTTCAATCAGGACTCGTTCTATGGCGGCGCGTACAACGGATTCCAGCCAGGCATTGCGTTCTTCGACACGTATGGCGAGGACCAAGTAGGCACTTGGAACATCGGCGTCTACAAGCCCACCAACAACATCTTTGCCTACAACGCCACTGATGGTGACTACGCTGTAACGGGGCGCATCACGCGATTGCTGCGATACACTGACGAGGGCCGCCACCTCTGGCATGTCGGCGTGTCCGGGAGACAGGCTTCGACGGTCAACGATCAGACCACCTTTCGCACACGCGGGGCGATCCGCGCGGGGCTCGCTCCGGGTTGGCCGGTCCCGGCCACGACTGGCAACCTCTTTGGCGACGACATGCAGTGGCTGAACGGCGAACTCGTCGGTGTCATGGGGCCGTGGACGTTCCAGTCGGAATACCTGGTCAGCGGCCTGCAGGATGCCCGCAAGGCGGCGGGCGATCCGTTCGGCACGACGGCCTTCTACCATGGCGGCTACATCCAGTTGCTGCGTTTCCTCACGGGGGAGAACGACCACTACAGCAAGAAGACGGGCTTCTTCGAGCGTGTGGTCCCCTATGAGAACGCCTTCCTGGTGCGCGATGAAAATGGCAACACCAGCTACGGCTGGGGTGCTTGGCAGGTGGGTGCTCGTTACAACTACCTGGACCTGAACGATGGTGCCCTCGCCGGCGGCATTCTGCACGACTTCACCGGCGGTCTGAACTGGTTCCTCAACCCGAACATGAAGATCCAGTTCAACTACTCGGCTACCTACCGTGACGCGGCGTTGG
>CAZUJM010000077.1:0-12705 GCA_964620405.1 uncultured Pirellulaceae bacterium
ATCAGCCTTCGGCGGCTACCAGGACGACGCGGAAACCGTCGCAATCGCTGCCGACAGCCGGGTCGCTCCAGCGGCGACGCACGCAGCTTCGGCACACGGCGTGTGCCGACTACAGCAGGCACCTGAGGCTCTCGTAGTCAGCACACGCCGTGTGCTGATGAAGCGAATACTTGCGAGTCGCAGTCGGCATCAGCCTTCGGCGGCTACCAGGACGACGCGGAAACCGTCGCAATCGCTGCCGACGGTCGGGTCGCTCCAGCGGCGATCGGCCGACCGGCATTCGCTGGCTTCGTCGTACCAACCGCCGCCGCGGAGGACGCGAAGCGTGCCCTCGCTGGGGCCACGCGGATTCTCGGTATCACCCGGGCTGTACGGTCCGTACCAGTCGGCACACCATTCCCAGACATTGCCGTGCATGTCGTAGAGGCCCCAGGCGTTCGGCTTGCGACTGCCCACCGGCTGCGTCTGCGTCTCGGCGTTGGTGTCGAACCAGGCGTGATCGACGAGGCGTTCGGCGGAGTCCCCGAACGAGTAGGCGGAGTTCGTCCCGGCGCGGCAGGCGTACTCCCACTCGGCTTCCGTCGGCAGCCGATACGCGCGCCCCGCGCTCTTCTCCTCCGGCAATTCCGACAGCCGCCGACAGAATTCGACGGCGGCTTCCCAGGTCACATTCTCGACCGGATTGCGGCCACTTTGGTCGCGTTTCGTCACGTTCTCGCGGAAGTAGCCGGGATTGTCCCCCATGACGCGTTCGTACTGCTCCTGCGTCACTTCGTGCGCGCCCAGGTAGAACATGCGACCGATCGTTACCGTGCGCGGCGTCTCGTCCGGATCGGCTCCCGCTTGCTCCAGCGGCGCTCCCATCGTGAACTGGCCCGCGGGAATCTGCACCAGTTCCATGCCGATGCTGTTTTTCACCTGCACAGGTTCGCGGTCCTCGGCCGTCAATCCACAGACGCTCGCCAGCCCCAACAGTCCCGCAACCATCCCGACCCTGCGCATCGCAGTATCTCCTTGAGCCGCTACTTCCGGCCGCTTCGTCTCGCTGCATCCCGGCACCGTCGCACGGGAGACCAAGCAAACCTAGCGTCTGAGTGACGACCGGCCCCCTGCGTTGGCAGAAGCAGGCATTTGTGCCGTTGACCTGGTTCCGCAGGTCGCGCCCGCGGCGCGTCAAAGTGGCCGGCCCGGTACGGTTCACCGCCGCGCGGCCTGTTCCGCAGCGCCGCCCGATGCCGCTCCCCTTTCCGCTACGGCCGAACTGGTCGAGCCCGCGCGACGGCCCCGGGGCCATGCCGGGGGGACCCGGGGGACTCGCTTGGCGACGCGCGTCGTGATACCATGCGGCTTGGCGACGGCGATCAACTCGACTGTGGACTGCCCTGCCCGACCGCACGGCCTGGCAGGCGTCCCCAACCTCTTCAGGAAGCAGTTGCCCCATGACTTACTACCAGCACCAGTTCCCGACCGTGGAACAGTACCTGCACCACCGACCTCCCTACCTGCTGGTAGACCGCATCGTGTCCTGCTCGCCGCAGGAGATCGTCACGGAGAAGACGGTCAACGGGGGCGAGTTCTTCCTGGCGGGACACTTCCCGGGGGCACCCGTGTTTCCAGGCGCGATGATGCAGGAGTTGACAACGCAGTCCGCCGGCATCCTCATCGCCGCCCAATACAACCCGATGGAGAACTACGACACCAGTGACCCGTACCTCAACGAGTTTGCGTTGGGGGTATTGGTGCGTGTGACGCAGGCGCGATACAAGTCGTTTGCGAGGCCCGGCAACACGCTGGTCGTCAAAGTCACACTTGTCGAACAGATGAACAACCTGTTTGACTTCCGGGCGAGCATCCATGTCGAAGGCCAGCTGATCATGCGCAATGCGTTCCAGCTGACCAACATTCCTTCGCGCGTGCTCATGGGTGAAGCCGACCTGGAGAGCCAGCCGAGCTGATCGAGTTGGCAGGCTCCCGCCTGCCGCTCTCGCTCCCGGCCCCGTCGCGGGCTCGGGGCACACCAGGCCCGCGAAGCCCGTCTCCGCTCCCGACCACCGGTGTGCTAGCACGCGTTTTCCGCGAAAACTGGTCGGATCCCAACGAGCCGCTGTGATTTTCCAGGTCGCAACTTCCCAAGCGACCAGCGGTGGCATTAGGCTATCCGTCGGCGTTCCCCTCGCGCCGTGACGCTCGCCCGGTCGCTTCAGGATTCCTCCGCCCGCCGCCCAGAGGCTCCCATGTACACGCACTTCTCGCGACATGCGTTCGAGCGAGTGCTGGAGCGTTTGACGTTGGATCCGGAGGAGATCGCGGAGTTGCTGGACTGGCGGCTCGTGGTGCCGATCGCCGAGGAGAAGGGATCGGGCCGCGTGCACCTGCTGTTCTACAGCGAACCCGATCGCCTTTGCTTCGTGGCGGTGCAGGATCGTTTCTCCAAGACGGTCATCACCATCCTGCCGATCGACTTCTACGAAAACATCAACACGCGCGTGCCGTGGACCTTGCAGGAACAGGCTCGCAACCTGGCGACACGGCACCACCTTCACCCCGCCACTCAGGAAGCCAGCGGGGAAACGGACGAGGTAGAAGCCGCTCCCGCGCCGGTATCGACGACGCTGTTCAAGATCCGGTGCATCGTGATGAACCTGGAAGAGTCGCGCCGCAACTTGAACCTGGGTTCCTGGCCGGCCCTGGACTACGAGCATTCGGTGGAGCGTCTGTTGCGCGACCTGGATTTCCTCGCCCAGATGCGTGCCAAAATCGCCACCCAACTGCAACCGGGCGAATACGCGGCGGGCCTCATCATCCACCTCGGCAAAAAAGGCGAACCCATCTGGTTCCGGCTCTCGTGAGAGGCGCCGCCGCAGGAGTCGCGGCGTCTTTCGGCAGGCCCTCGGCCCCGGGGATGGCAGGCACCTTCTGCCCTGTGGACATTCGCATCCCCTGCGTCACAATACGGCTCCTCGGTCCACGCGGACCACATTGCCAACACGCCATCTGTCCTTCAAGGAGATTCCCATGCCAGCCATCGCTCGCGTCCTGCGTCGCGACCCCGCGCAGGTACAACCTTGGGCGGAAACATGCGGAGCCATCCGCTGCCTGATCGAAGCGTCCGATGAAGCGGCCGCGGAGATCCACCACGTGGAAATCCAGGACGCGAAGCTACACTACCACCAGCGCACCGACGAGTTCTACTATGTGATTGACGGCCAGGGAAAACTGATCGTCGACGACGCGGAAGTGGAACTGCATGCCGGAGTTGTCGTGTATGTGCCGCGCGGAGTGAAGCACAAGGCGGTAGGCAAGCTGACGGTGCTGACGATCTGCATCCCGCGCGGCGTGCTGGACGACGTCCACGAACTGGAATGATCGCGTCTTCCGAGCCGAACTGCGCGGGGCTCAAATCGCCCTGCAACGACCTGACTCAACATCGCGACCCCATGACGTTGGTTCGATCCTTAGCCTCCCGGACACCTTACCGCCCGCCGTCCCACCAGAACAGTTCGCGGGCGTTGCCGCCCAGGATCTTCGCCTCGGTCGCGGCGGGCAGTCCAAGGCTGCGGAGCGGTTCCAGGATCTCGGAAGCATCCACCCACGGATGGTCGCTGGAGAACAGCAGCTTGTCCTCCGTCGTGAAGTCCAGCGCGAAGCGCATGGCTTCGGGCAGCGGCGACACGATATCCATGTAGATGTCGCGAAGGTACTCGCTGGGCTTCTTGCGCAGGTGCTGCGGACCGCGTTTGAGCACATGCAACTGGTGGTCCATGCGGCCGCAGATGTACGGCAGGGTGCCGCCCAGGTGCGGACAGACCAGTTTCAAGTCGGGGTGCCGGTCCAGCAGGCCGCTGGCAATGATCCGGGCCATCGCGATCGTGTTTTCAAACATGTTGCCCATCGTGCCCGTGAGTTCATAGCCTTTCACCGCTTCCGTCGTCATCGGTTTGGCCGGATGCAGCAGCACCGGCACGCCCAACTCCTCGGCGCGCGCATACAGCCAGTGGAAGGGCGCTTCATCGCACCACAGGCCGGCGAGGTTCGAGTAGAGCAGGATGCCGCGGAAACCACCGAGCGACAGGCAGCGGTCCAGTTCGTCTCGCGACGCCTTCTCGTCCTGCAGCGGCAGGACGCACAAGCCGCTGAAGCGTGTCGGATGCGCGGCCACGACGGCCGCGAGCGAATCGTGGATCTGCCGTGCCACTGCCGGGCCGTCGTCGCCGAACCATTCCGGCCCCGGATCGTTCATGCTCAACAGCGTGTGGTCGATGCCGTGGCGATCCATCATCGCCAGCTTGTCCGCGACGCTCGTGTAGTGCGTCGGAACCTTCCGCAGCCAGTCACCCATCTTCAGGATGGTCGTACCACCTTGGTCGTACACCAGCGGCTCGACCGACCGCCGACGCATCAACTCCAGGACCTCCGGCAGGAACAGATGACTCTGGCAGTCGACAACCAAGGGCTTGCCGTGCGCGGCCAAGGAGGGCTCTTGGGAAGAGTGATCGGGTGCGTTCATGCGAACGATCTCCGGGCGAAACGAGACGCGACGCGGGCTCCACCGTCGTCTTCAAGGACGGCCCGGCGGCGTCGTATTTTAGCACAGCTCCGCCGTCCTCTTGGACCGGTGCCAGCCATCGACGGCCGCTGGTCGGCACCCCCGCCCGCGCCGCGTGAACTTGTCCGCTTGCGCCCCGTCCGCTATACACAAGACGTCCCGTCACCTCGATCCGCCCCCATCTCCCATACCAAGGCCGCCGCCCATGAAGCCCGAAACCTCGGCGACCGATCCAAGCGGCCGCCTGATCGCGATCGGCGATGTCCACGGGTGCTCCCACGCATTGGAAGCGTTGCTGGAGGCCATCTGTCCCACGCCGGAGGATCGGCTGGTGTTCCTGGGCGACCTGATCGACCAGGGTCGCGACAGCTGCGCGGTCCTGGAACTGATCATGGACCTGCAACAGCAACTGGATGTCGTGGTGATCCGCGGCAACCACGAGGAGATGCTGTTCGGAGCGCGGGAGAGCGAGAGCTTGCTGCGTTACTGGGAGAACTGTGGCGGCGTCGCGACGCTCAACTCCTACCGTTTCGGCGGAGGCCTCGACGCCATCCCGGCGAATCACTGGGAGTTTCTCGCGGCCGGCCAACGCTACCACGAGACCGAGGACTTCATCTTCGCCCACGCCAACTACCAGCATGACCTGCCGATGGACGAACAGCCCGACTACCAGCTGCGGTGGGGACTCTTCAAGCCCGAGGAGATGCAGGCGCATCAGTCGGGCAAGACGGTCATCGTGGGCCATACGGAGCAGGCGAACAGCGAAATCCTGGACATCGGTTTCGCCATCTGCATCGACACTGCCTGTTGGCGATATGGCTGGCTCACCGCCCTCGATGTACGCTCGCGGCAGTACTGGCAAGCCAGTCGCTGGGGAGTGCTCCGCGAGGCCGAGGAGCCGGCGCATCGGGGGCGACTGCCGCAGTTTGAGCGTGCTTACGCCTGACGTGCGACCCCGGTTGCCGCCTGCGGGCCAAGGCCCCACGCGCTGCCCGCTTTCTGGGCAACCTGCCTGTCAGACCGGCAGGGTCGTAGATCGGCCCTGAGATTCCGGCGACCATCTTCGCAGGTTTCCGCCCATTCGCCGCCGTTTCGACGCTCTCTCCGTTCGACGGTACGCGAATTGCGACCGATCGGGCCCATCGTGGTAGCGAGGTCGATTGACGGGGGAAATGTCGATGAACTTTCAGGGAACCGGTCATGTACCGGGCATGGGTCTGGATGTGACACGTGCCTTGTTCGACGCGAGCGAAATCCAGCGGATCTCGCGCGAGGTGAAGGGGCCGGCGGAATGCCTGTCGGCCCTGGTCCGCTTGGTGCAACGGCGACTGGAGGCCGACGTCTGTTCGGTCTACCTGCTCGAACCGGACCGCTGCCACCTGGTGCTCGCCGCGACCATCGGCCTCGATCCAGCCAGCGTGGGTCGCGTGCGGATGGCCCTGCACGAGGGACTCACCGGCATGGTTGCCGAACAGCTCGCGCCGGTCGCGTTAGAGCAGGCGTCGAACCACGTTCGCTACAAATACTTCCCCGAAGCGGCCGAGGACATCTACAACGGTTTCGTGGGGGTTCCGATCATCGACCGCGGCCTGCTGCAGGGCGTGATGAACGTGCAGACGCGCGTCAGCCGACAGTTCCGGGAGGATGAGGTGGAGACGTTGCTGCACACCTCGCATCTCATCGGCCCCATCATCAGTGAAGCCCGACAGCTGGAACAGTTCATCACTCCCTCCCAGGAACGGCTCTGGGCCATCGCGCGAAACCTGTGGTGGTGTTGGGACGCGGACGCGATCAGCCTCTTTCGCGACTTGGATCCTGTCCGCTGGCGGGAACTCGCGCACAACCCGATCGCGCTACTCAGCGAGATCCCGTACGAGTCGCTCGAGCAGCGTGCCAACCAGTTGGCACTGCACAATCGCATTCGGCATACCTACCGGCGGATGCGCGAGTACCTGGCGAGCGACGAGACCTGGGGCGACCAGCATGCGGGAGTGCTGCGATCGCGGCCGGTCGCTTATTTTTCGGCCGAATTCGGCCTGCACGAATCGGTGCCGATCTATTCCGGCGGCCTCGGCGTGCTGGCAGGCGACCACCTGAAAAGCGCGTCGGACCTCGATGTGCCGCTGGTGGCCATCGGCATTTTCTATGACCAGGGTTACTTCCAGCAACGGATCGACAAGGAGGGATGGCAGCAGGAGGACTACCTGGACGTGGACGTCCGCGAGTTGCCGCTGACGCCCGCGCTCGATCGCGAGGGAGTCCCGTTGCAGCTGTCGATCCCGACGCGCGCGGGCACGATCCAGGCCAAGGTCTGGCAGCTTCAGGTCGGCCGCCGCACGCTCTACCTGCTGGACTCGGACGTCGACGGGAACCTCCCCGAGGACCGGGAGCTGACCGCGCGGCTGTATGGCGGCGACGGCCGCACGCGCATCCGGCAGGAGCTGCTGCTGGGAGTGGGCGGCGTCCGTGTGCTGCAGGCGCTCGGCATCACGCCTGGCGTCTACCATCTGAACGAACGCCACAGCGGTTTCGCGGTGCTGGAGGCGATCCGCCAGCGGATGGAGCTGGAATCGATCTCCTACGACGAGGCAGTGCAGCGTGTCGCGCGGCAGACCGTCTTCACGACCCACACTCCGGTCGCTGCGGGCCACGATCGCTTCTCGGCCGACCTGGTCGAGGAGCATCTCGGGCCGCTGCGCGACGCGCTGGGTCTGAGCCACGACCAGCTGATGGCTCTGGGCCGCGTGGACCCCGACAACGGCGGCGAAACGTTCTGCATGACCGTGCTGGCGTTGAAATTTTCCCGCCGCGCCAACGCGGTCTCCTCGCTGCACGGCGAGGTATCGCGGGGCATGTGGCAGTGCCTGTGGCCCGCGCGGCCCGCGGACGATGTGCCGATTGGCCATATCACCAATGGAATCCACGTTCCCACCTGGCTCGCGCCCCAGATGCAACAGCTCTACGATCGCCACCTGGGACCGCAGTGGCACCAGGCCAGCGGGGAAGCGAGCACCTGGAAGGGCATGAAGAACGTGAGTGATGGCGAACTGTGGGAGACCCACACGACGCTCAAGGCGCGCCTGCTGGACTTCGTCCGCCGACGCGCGGTGCAGCAGGCGCGCGACCGTGGCGAACCGGACGTGATCTGCGAGCAGTTGCAGCGGGCCCTCAGTCCCGACGTCCTCACCATCGGCTTCGCCCGCCGCTTTGCCACCTACAAGCGCGCCGGACTGCTCTTCGAGGACGTGGAGTGGCTCGACAAGGTCGTGAACAATCCGCAGCGGCCCGTGCAGTTCGTGCTCGCCGGAAAAGCCCATCCGATGGATCGCCCCGGCAAGGAAGTCATCCAGCGCGTGCACGCCATGTCGCGCGATCCGCGCTTCCTCGGAAAGATCGTGCTCGTGCAGGACTACGACATGGACGTCGGCCGCCACTTCGTGCAGGGCGTGGACGTCTGGCTCAACAATCCGAGACGCCCCCTCGAAGCGTCGGGGACCAGCGGACAGAAGGTGGTCCTCAACGGCGGACTGAATCTCTCCATCCTCGATGGCTGGTGGGCGGAGGCCTACGATGGCGGCAATGGGTTCGCCATCGGCGATGGACAGACCCACGCGTTCACCGAAGTCGCCGACCAGCGTGACGCGGAAGCGTTGAAACGCGTGCTCAAGGAACAGGTCGTCCCGCTGTTCTACGATCGCGACCGCGACGGCCTGCCCATCCAGTGGATTGAGCGCATCCGTCGGTCCATCCGCACGCTCGGCTGGCGATTCAGCGCCGATCGCATGGTCATGGACTACACGCGACTCAACTATGTCCCGGCCGCCAGCGGCACCTCCAGCGACATGACCCGCAGCTGACTTGCAGCTGACACACGGCTTGATCGCTCCTGCAAACAGCGAGCAATCTCGCCGGCGAGTCGGCCACCACTAGCGCGACAGATAACGGAAGACGATGCACGACGGATTGCCGACCGCCGCGTAATGGCCGGTAAACTGGAGGCGTCCGGACGTGGCGTCGACGCGGAACACGGTCACGTTGTCGCCGCGCTGGTTGCAGCAGTAGAAGAAACGTCCCGACGGATCGAAGCTGAAACTGCGCGGATAGTTGCCTCGCGTCCACTCGTCGGCCACATGCGTCAACCGGCCGTCCTCGCCGACCGCAAAGATCCCCACGCTGTCGTGGAGCCGATTGCCGGCGTAGACGAAACGTCCGTCGCTGGAGACGAGAATCTCCGAACAGAAGTTGCTGCCGGCGAAGCCCGCGGGCAGCGTCGAAATCGTCTGCCGCTCCGATAGCCGGCCGTTCTCCGGGTCGTAATCGAAGAGGACGATCGTTGAACCCTCTTCCTGGATCGAGTAGAACCAGCGCCCGTTCGGATGGAAGTGGAAGTGGCGCGGCCCGTCGCCCGGCGGCAAGGCCACGGACGGCGGATCGCTCGGCGTCAGCTTGCCGGCCTCGGCATCGAACTTCCAGACCAGAATGCGATCCAGTCCCAGGTCCACGTGCAGCACATGGCGACCGGAGGGATCGGCCTGGATCATGTGGGCGTGCGTGCGATCGTGGCCGCTGAAGGCAAAGCTGCCCGGCGGCGCGTGCTCCGCGCGCGTCGGTCCCACGGTTCCTGCATCGACCTGCACATCGGTCGCCTCGCCCAGTCGTCCGTCGCGCAGCGGCAGCACGGCCACCGAACCGCCGAAGTAGTTCGCCACCAGCAGGAACTTCTTCGAGGGATGGAGGCTGACATACGTCGGCCCCGCGCCGCCAGAGGAGACCGTATTCAGCAGCCGGAGCTGCCCATCGCGCGGATCAACGGCAAACTCGCTGACCGTGCCATGATGGTCGTCTCCCTGGCGATCGGTCTCATTGGCCGAATAGAGTCGGTCGCCCGCTTCATTCAGCACCAGGCTGCTGGGGCTGGTGCCCATCGGATAGACGCCCGCGGGCGTCAGCGCGCCGGTCTCACGATCGACCTGAAAGAGATGGATCCCGCGTCCGTTGCCCGGCGGCAGGTCGACCTGCGTGGGCAACACGTCCTGCAGCGGAGAACTGAAGGTGCCGACATAGGCCATGAGCGGACGGGAGCGGTCGTCGTCGTCCGCGATCCCCTCCGTCTCGGTCGCTTCATCGCCCCGGGCACTCGCGAACCCCAGAGCCGCCGCGCTGGCCAAGGTCGCCCCCAGGAAACGCCGACGATCCTCACCTGTTGCTGACATGCACCGTGCTCCCGAATGCAGTTGCCCATGAGACCCAAGCGGTCGGGGCTCATTTTCATCGGCAACCCTTCGGGAATCAAGCCAAGACCACGAAGGCGTCCGGGATGGTCCTGGCCCCTTCCCTACTCCGCCAGCTTTCGTTCCGGAGCCAGCGCCGCAGCGATCATCGCCAACCCAGCCTGCGAAGCGGCCTGGGCCGAACTGCCGCTGACTTGCGCCGCGACCGGGGCCGGGGCGGGAGTCGTGGCCGGGGCCAGGAATTGGCTGGAAGGAATCACCTCGAAAACACTGCTGCCGGGACGTTTCCATTCGAGCCGGATGACCGATGTGCCCAGGTTGTCAAAGTAGTCCAGCAGGAACGCCACGGGCTTCCCGGCCACCAGGGCCACGTTGCCGCTAAGGTTGATCGTTTCCGTATGATTCGTCCAGTTGTCGATGCGGCGACTCCCGGCCACGCTCAAACGCACTCCATCGTCGCTCACCGTGCGGAACACATAACTCCCGGTCTCGATCGGCTTCAACTGTCCGGTCCACCGCACGCTGAACGTTTCGGCAGCGATGCGGGGATCGGGCGAACCAAGCCCCCAGTCGAAGTGGACATTGGGATCCAGTCGCTTGAACTTCAAGCCGCTGAGGCCTTTGTTGTCGTAGTAGGCGCCCTGAAGTCCCTGCAGGTAGTCGTTGTCGACGATGGTGATCTTGCCTGTCGCACGCGTGGCATCCACGGTGTAGCCCGTGCCGGCCTGGAGGGTCAGGACCAGCGTCTCGTTGTGGTCGACGAGGGAATCGTCCACGGGAGTGATGGTGATGAGCTTGTAGGTCTCCCCCGGGTTGAAGGTCAGCGAGGCGGGGAAGCCCGTGTAGTCCGCGGAGCTCGCGGTCCCGCCGAGCGTGTAGTGGATGGTGAGGGATTCGCTGGTCGAACCCGACCGGGTGATGCGCCACTTCCCGGCCACGGGTCCCGCTTCCTTGGCGGTGCCGGCGACGGTCTGGAGGTAGACCACCGACGACGGTGGTACGTTCTGCGCCGCATCGAGCAGCGCGCGATACTTCGGCGCTGCGGTCGTCGCCTGCGTCATCGACTGCAGCGCGCCGAATTCACCGAAGTTGGAAGGATAGAGCCCGCCGGTGAACGTGTAGTGCAGGTGCAAATCGAGGCCCACCTGCTCCAAGCCCGCCAGCCACTGCGTGTAGACGTCGTACATGCGCGGATGTGTCGACGCGGCGAAGAACGCATTGCCGTACGAACCTCCCTGGCTGTCCAAGTGCGGCCCACCTTCATACGCCACCAGCTGGATCGGCCGCCCCAACGTGGTGCTCCAGCTGCTGGCCACGTTCTTGTGAGCCTGCACCCAACCCAGCGTCGTGGGAAGGTTCGCAGTCACCGCGTCGATGACCTGGTCGGCCGTCGTGGTGCTGCTGAAGATGCTGCGATCGTGGTCGGTCACGTACATGTAGGTCGCGCACGAGATGGCGTCGAAGTGGCCGTTCATGTTGGAGGCGATCTCGTTGGCAATCCAGCTGTTCGCCTGCTGCCCGGCCACGACACGGACCAGCCGGTCGGTCTGACCGGCGAAGACTTCCGTCCAGATGTCGAAGTCTCGTTTCGCCTCGCGCGCGACCAGCTTCCAGCGGTCGCCGTTCAGGTCGGCGTTGCCCAGCAAAGCCAGTTGCTCCGTCACCCAGGCCGATGCCTCGAAGCCCCAGCCGAAGTTCCACAGCTCATTCGACCACTCGACATACGCCTTGCGTCCGGGCTCCAGCGAGTCGCGGACCAGCGTGGCGAAGTTGCGGACGAAGTCATCGTCGGCCGCGTGCGGCATGTTGAACCAGCCGTCAGCATCGAGTTCGTTGCACAGTTCGACCATGTATTCAGGCGCCACGCCATTGTGGAAATCGCCCGACTGCTGCGTGGCGTAGTCATACGGTCGCCGATCGGTCCAGTGCTCGATGTCCGTGATGTTCGTCTCGGCCCAATCCATGAAACGCAGCGTCTTGAAAGGAGCGAGCTTATCCAGAAAGGTTGGGTGGAAGGGCGAGGACGCGGCGCCGGGCAGCCACGGCTGGCCGGATACCGCCTGCCCGTTCGCGTCCGGCATCCACACGCGAAGGTTGCGGATCGGGTCGGCGGAACTCATGTCGGCCACCTTGACGTAGATGCCGTCCGCCGTCGGCTGCACGTTGAGCAAGGCGTAGTGCTTGCCATCGGCCGTCGTGCCGCGCGCGGTTTCGTGGGCCGCGAAACCGAAACTGACGGCCCCGGTGCCTTCCCATTCCGCGCGATAGACGCCCGCCGGGTAGGCCGTGCCAATGTCGCGGAACATGAGTGTGCCCAGGCGTTGCTGCATCGCTTGGCCTTGCGAGTTGACCCACTGGTTCAGCTGCGTGGGCCAGCCCTTGGAGTCCACTTGGACAACGCCGCCGCCATCCCACGTTTCTTGGCCAGTGGCCGTGTTGTAGGCGTGGCTGATCCAGGGACGGGAAGTCTGGAACGCGTCCTTGAAGGTCCATGCCGCGCTCCAGTCAACCACCGATTCCAAGTTCATGCCGATGGCCGTGTCCACCGCGGCCACCACGCGCGACTCCAGGGCCTCCAGCGGCAACGCGTGTCCGGACGTTCGCCGCCTGCGACTGGAGCGCTCACGACAGGATCGGTGGTGGCGCGAGGACGCCGCATTCGCCGAGGTGCTCCACCAGTCGCCCAGCCATCGCCAAGCCTTCGTCAGGGAACGCATTGCAACTTGGTTGGAACGCATGGCGGACATCTCCTCCACTGCTCGCCCGACGCGAACGCGCGGCGAGTTCGATGGTAAACGAAACAGGAAAACTGCAACCCCGACCTCCGCTGTCGAGCGACCGCCCATGTCCGCCCCCTGGGAATCCTACTTTCGAAAAGGTTCCGTGTCCGGGAAACCTCGTCGCTCGCACCAGACCGATGGGGGAGGC
>CAZUJM010000077.1:12805-23915 GCA_964620405.1 uncultured Pirellulaceae bacterium
CCCGATGGATCCGCTTTCTAGCCTGGGCCTGCCTGGGCGTGGCTTGCTGCCTGCACGGCCGCTTGGGTAGCCCGGCCTGGGGCGAGGAGGCCGTCGCGCAGCCGGACTGGGGCACCGTGGCGGCCGACGCAACCCAGCCCGGCGTCTACCGAGCCGACGTGCGTGCCTGGCCCGCCAACGGACGGCTGGTACTGCCGGCCAACCTGCCGCAGGTGGTGCACGCCTACCGGGTGGAGCAGGGACAGGTGCGGTCGCTGGACTTCGTCTATGACACGGCTTCGTCACACGTTGTCTTGCTGGCAGGGCCCGAGGAGGACGCGGCTCGGACGACTCCGCTCTGGCTGGCCACGGCGGAGCAGTCCGGGCAGTTCGCGGACGGGCGGATCGCGTTGAGCGCGCTGGATGCCCAAGTCCACGGCGACTCGGCCAAGCTCGAGCGCGACCCGAGCCACTACCGGATCGGCTTCTGGACAAACCCGCAGGACCATGTCTCGTGGAAGTATCGCGCCAGCCGCTGGGGACGCTACTCGGTGCTGCTGACCTATGCGACGGCATCGCCGGATGGAACGGAGGTGGAAGTGGAGTTCGCGGGCGAGACGCTGCGGGCGACGCTGCCGTCGACAGGCAGTTGGTACCACTACCGGACGCTGGAGATGGGGCCGCTGCAGGTACGCCAGGAAGGTGACACGGAGTTGGCAGTGCGGTGCCTGAAGGCGACCGGCGGAGCCGTGATCAACCTGAAGGCCGTGACGCTGCGGCCGTGCAGCGAAGGCCAGCCGATCGTGGCCGACGCGGAAGGACGCCTGACCCTGCATGGGCGCGATGCGACCGTGCGGGCGACGACGCTGCGTTATGAGCCGGCTGAAATCAAACTTACGCTCGGCTACTGGGTCCGTCCGACCGACCTGGCCGAATGGCAGTTCGACCACGCGGCGCCGGGCGAGTACCTGGTCGAAATCCTGCAGGGCTGCGGCAAGGACCAGGGCGGCAGCGAAATGATCCTGGCCTGCGGACCCGCCGACGGACGGCCGTTTCGCGAGGACGACCAGCAGGTGCCATTCACCGTGGTCGACACCGGCCACTTCCAGAACTTCCAGTCGCGACTGGTCGGGACGCTGCGCATCGACGGCCCGGGCCCGCATCGACTCAGCGTGCGACCCGCGCGGATCGCGCACCAGGCGGCCATGGACCTGCGCGCGGTCCGGCTGCTGCCCGTTGCCTCACATCCCCTGCCCTCCATGCCGCTGCTCGGCGAGCGTCTGGAAGTGGACGGCCGACCGGCCTTCGTACTGCTGCCGGAAGCGAAGCTGCGGCGACAACCGCAGCCCTGGGTGTTCTACGCTCCCACGCTGCCCGGCCTGCCCGATGAACATGAACGCTGGATGCACGAACGGTTCCTCGCGGCAGGCGTGGCCGTGGCGGGCATCGACGTGGGCGAGTGTTATGGCAGTCCCCTGTCACACAAGACGTTGACCAGTTTCCATGATTCGCTGGTGCGTCAGAAAGGTTTCGCCATGCGGCCCTGCCTGCTGGGCCGCAGCCGTGGCGGGCTGTGGATGTCGAGCTGGGGCAGTGAACACCTCGACCGCATGTCGGGACTTGCTGGCATCTATCCGGTGTTCGACCTGCGCACCTATCCGGGCGTCGATCAAGCGGCGGAGGCTTACGGCCTGGCACCAGCCGCCTTGCAACAGAGCCTCGAGACGCTCAACCCGATCCAGCGCGTCCAGCGACTCGCGACGGCGGGCGTGCCGACATTCCTGATCCACGGAGACCAGGACGCCGTCGTGCCGCTGGAACCGAACAGCAGCGCCTACGTCGCCCGTTATCGCGAGGCCGGTCATGCGGACGCGGTGGAACTGGTGGTCGCCGCAGGCCAGGGACATAACTACTGGGAGGGATTCTTCCGCTGCGAGAAGCTGGTCGAGTTCGTCATCCGCAGGGCCCAGGCCGGGGCGGAAGAGTCCCGCTGATCGTACTTGCCGCGCGGAACGGCGGTGCGCGGCCGCGCGGGAATTCGCTTGCAATCGGCCCGCTCGTCCGACCAAGATGAGAGCCCCCGAAGGCCCCCGCCTAGAAGCCCGCCTCTCCTCTCTCCTGCCCGGAACCTGTTCATGCGTCACACGCGAAGACGGATCCTGCAATGCGGCACGGCGGCCTTCGGGCTGCAACTGCCTCGACTGCTGTGGGCCGAGAAGACGGCCGCGTTGGCAGGCCGAAAAACGCCGCGTGCCAAGTCGGTCATCGTGCTCTACCTGAGCGGTGGACCCTCGCAGCTCGACATGTGGGACATGAAGCCGCATGCTTCGGAGGAGATTCGCGGCACGTTCCGTCCCATCTCGACGCGGGTTCCGGGAACACAGATCTGCGAACACCTGCCGCGGATGGCAGAGGTGGCGGACAAGTTCACGATCGTGCGTTCGATGACGCATGACGAAGCGGATCATCTGCGGGCGGGCTACTGGGTCATGACCGGTTCGCGGCTGCTGCGACCGATCGCGCAGGCTTCCGGGATGCAGCGCAACGATCGCCCGCACTGGGGCGCGATCGCGGCCAGCCAGCTGGGGCCTCGACAGCCGGAACTGCCGCCGTTCGTGATGGTGCCCGAGTATGTGTCGCCGGTGGGCGTGCCGCGGCCGGGACAGCATGCGGGGTTTCTCGGCGCGCGATTCGATCCGTACCTGATCGCCAGCGATCCGAATTCGCGATCCTACAACCCGGGGCCGATCGCCACCGGGTTCCGCGTGCCGCCGGAGCGGCTGTCGCAGGTGGAGACGCTGCTGGGCGCCGTGGAACGAACGACGCGCGTGCCGGGCGGCTCGCAGTCCGTCACCGCCTTCGAGCAGGTGCGCGCCGAAGCGTTCGACTTGGCCACTTCACGGGCGGCGCGCGAAGCATTCGACCTGTCCGGCGAATCGGAGGCCACGCGAGACCGCTATGGAAGAAACACGTTCGGCCAGTCGACGCTGGTCGCTCGACGACTGGTCGAAGCGGGAGTTCGCATCGTGCAGGTGAACTTCGAGCGGCACGACAACGGCAAGGGCGGCCAGGGCTACGACTCGCACAGTGTTCCGCCCAATCCCTCGCACCTCGGCTGGGCGCAGCGTGAACTGCTGCCGCCCACCGATGCCGCGTTCGCGACGCTGGTTGAAGACCTGGCCGATCGCGGAATGCTGGATGAAACGCTCGTGGTGCTGATGGGCGAGTTCGGGCGCACGCCTCGCTTCAACGAATGGGGTGGACGCGACCACTGGCCCAACTGCTATAGCCTCGTGCTCGCCGGCGGAGGCATCCAGCCGGGCGGTATCCATGGAGCGTCGGACCGCATCGCCTCGACGCCCACGCGCGATCCGGTCGGCCCTGCAGATCTGCTGGCCACTGTCTACCATCTGCTGGGCATCGAACGGGAGCAGACGCTGCGCGATCTAGAGCAGCGGCCGCTGCCGCTGTGCGAAGGCTCGCCGGTGACCGGTCTGCTGGCGTAACCCGCGCGGGTCAATCGCCCCCCACCGCGTGATTCGCCACACCTGCCTCGTTCGCGCACTTGCCTCCTTCACGCACTGCCATCGGGAAGACGCCAAGCCATGAGATCCACCGCGACGCACTCCTCCGACTCGTCGAGCCACGCCCTGCTGCTCGGGTTGCGATGGCTGCTGCTTGTTTTGTCGATCATTTCCCGGGCGGGTGCGGAAAACTGGCCTGGTTGGCGCGGACCTCGCGGCGATGGATCCAGCAGCGAGTCGAACCTGCCGCGCACCTGGGATGGGGAACAAGGAACGCACGTGCGATGGAAGGTGGAACTGCCGGGGCGCGGCCATGCGTCGCCCGTCGTCTGGGAGGACTCCGTGCTCATCGTCTCGTGCCGCGAGGAGACGCGTGAGCGGATCCTGGCATGTCTCGATCGCGATTCCGGCGCGACGCGCTGGGAACGCCCGGTGTTCAGCGGCCCACTGGAGACGCTGCACGCGTTGAACAGCCATGCGTCGGGTACACCGGCCACCGACGGGCGACGGATCTATGTCGCCTTCCAGGTCGTGGATGGCCGTACCATTCCCGCTCCCAATGTCGGCACGCCCCGCCCGGTGACTCCAGGAGAGATGCTGGTGGCCGCCTTCGACATGCAGGGCCAACCCATCTGGACGGCGCGGCCCGGTCCCTTCATCAGCGCGCACGGCTTCGCGACCTGCCCCGTGCTGTACGAGGACCTGGTGATCGTCAACGGCGACCATGACGGCGAGTCGTTCCTGGCCGCCCTGCATCGCGATACGGGCCAGGTCGTGTGGAAGGTGGAGCGTGAACACAAGACTCGCAGCTACTGCACGCCGCTGGTGCGGCGGATCGACGGCCGCGACCAACTGGTCCTTTCCGGCAATCGCTGCATCGCCAGCTACGCGCCGCGGACCGGCGAACGCCTCTGGTACATCGACGGCCCCACCGAGCAGTTCGTGGCGTCGATGGTCTACGATGGTCGGTTGTTCTTCATGACCTGCGGCTATCCCGACTACCATGTGCTGGGCATCGACCCGCGCGGAACAGGGGATGTCACCCGCTCGCATGTTGCCTGGCGTTCCACGGCGGCGCACTGCTATGTGCCTTCGCCCGTCGTCGTCGGCGACTACCTGATGATCGCCGACGACCGCGGCACCGGACACTGCTTCGATGCGGCTCGTGGCGAACACCTCTGGAAAGGCCGGCTCTCCGGCGGCTTCAACCACTCGCCCGTGCACGCCGACGGACTCGTCTATTTCGCCGCGGATGATGGAGTCACCAAGGTCGTGCGCCCCGGCGCGACGCCGGAAATCGTCGCCGAGAACCGCCTGGGCGAAGCGCTGCACGCATCGCCCGCGCTGAGTCAGGGCCGCATCTTCCTGCGGGGCGAACGACACCTGTACTGCATCCAGGCGCCGTGAGCGGTAAGCGACAGGGCCGCGCGGAAGAACGGTGATCGAAGTGCCGCGGCAAGCGGGCGACAAGGGTGATCCCGACGCAACGCCCAGGCGTCCACCCGCAGGAAACCTTTGCCTTGCACTCCACCGGGTATCAAAGCAAGCGGCCGAGCGAGTCTTGGCACTCGCTCGGCCGCAGCTTCCCACCACCCAATCTCAAACGCGATTCGCCCAACCGGATGGCGTCTCCGCAACGCTCACCATCCGTCCCTTGCCGGACAATCGCTCGACTGCGATTCACCAGATCGCAGAGCCTGTGCGTCGGACCGTTTCACCTCGGCAGCCCTCCGCGTCACCACAGGTCTCACTCTAATCGGCAAGACCCGCACCACAAGGCTTGCCCCGCACATTCGCGCGAAATGCCCCACGAGCAACAGGCAGCACACTCGCCGGCGGCCGTTCGGTTCAACAACTCGAACGCCGGGCAGGGAGATCACCGTACGTATTGAACGGCCCGTGGTCGATCGGGGCTGACTGACCACGGAAGCAAAGATCCAGCCAGACGTACTGCCGGGTACCCAGGACCCGCGCGGGGTCCAAGCCATTCAAGCAGTCGACTGATCCACAAGTCATCCGCAACGGTGGACAAGATTCCTCGCCGGGCATGGCTCGGAAGACAGCAACTGCCGCGATCGCGAAGCGAAACGTTTGCTTCGTCGGGTTGGCTTGATGCCGACAACGGTCGCGGCCGCGGAGTAGTGGACGAGCCGCCCCAGGCGGAGCCTTCCGCGTCGTGGCAACAGGGACGGAGACGGCAAAAAAAAAGCGGTCCCGCGGAGAAACCGGGGGACCGCTGCCAGTAGTCGTATCTGAAAGTACTGGAAAGGATCCTCGTCAAGCGTGACGCGACGCGCCGGACAAGGAGGTTGGACTGCAAACCTGGCTTCCACTAGCTCTTCACGAACTGGCGGAGGCCGCACCGATCCGCTGCGTCAGCAGCGGCGGAAAGCTCTAGCGACCGTAACGGCCGCGGCCACCACCACCGCCACCACCACCACCGAAGCTGCGGTCTTCGCGAGGCTTGGCCTCGTTCACCGTCAGCTTACGGCCGTCGTGGTCGCGATCATGCAAACCGTCGATCGCCGCCTGCGCGGAGCTTTCGTCGGCCATCTCGACGAACCCGAACCCCTTGCTGCGACCCGTCTCGCGGTCTTGAATCACCTGAGCGCTCTGAACGTGGCCGTACTGAGCGAAAAGGTCTTCCAGATCGGCGCTCGTGCAGCGGTAATTGAGATTGCCGACGTATAGCTTCTTACCCACAATAGAACTCCATCATACAAAGAGAAAACTGCTCGACCTCATGCACAAACTCCGGGTCGAATCGGAGGGACCAGAATGTTGGTCCACCAAGTGGGCTAGGCAAGCGACCGAAGCTGCGGACGGGTCTCGGGGGGACTGCTGTGCGGTCGCGACGCAACAGATGGAACTCCCGAACCCAACTTGGCTGCGGCATCACAGGATGCCCAGACGCCCATTTAGGTACTGTCAGGATAACGCAGCCTCTCTTGTCACGCAACATGGACTGCTGCTATCCGATCAAGAAGTCTTCTGCGTTTCCTGGCGTCCCCGGTTTTTCCCGGGGCCCCTAACCTCTCGACTTCGCGAAACCCACTACCCTCGCGAGGTCCCCGGACGCCTTGGGCACTGTAGCAGCCGTCTCACGAAGTGCAACTTATTTCCGGTTCTGCTTCTCCAGATCTCGGAATTCCGTGGGGAGGCAGCTGGCGCAGCCGCCTGCAACCTCGTGACGAAGTCCCCGAACTCACCCCATTCCTCGCAAATCACCCCCAGAGCGTCCGTTCTTGGCCACGAGCCACGGCCTTCGTCGCTAACGCGAACGAAAGATGAAAAATGCCTCTAGATCGCCAAAAACGGAAACTGCGGGCTTGCCGTGCGTGAAAAAAGCTGAAATAACACACCCGCACCTGCGGAGGTGGCCAGAAGCTGGATTAAATTGTCCACATTCTGACCACGACTCCCCCGGGTATTGATCGCCCGAGGCTGGGCACTCCCTCAACTTCCAAGCGGTACCGCATGGCTGAGGATGGATACATCTGCCTGATCGATGACGAACCGACCGTGGCGAACGCGGCCGCTGCGTTGCTGCGTCAGGCGGGTTATGCCGTTCGCTGCTACTCCGACGCCTTGGCCTTTCTGGCAGATTGGCGGGAGGAGCGAACTCTATGCGTCATCACCGATCTGAAGATGCCGGTCCTCAGCGGCCTTGAACTGCAGAAGCGTTTGAGGGAGATGGCGAGTGTCGTACCGCTGGTTGTCCTGACCGGGCATGCCGATGTTCGCACCGCCGTTCGCATGATGGAGGATGGGGCCATCTCCGTACTGGAGAAGCCTTACGACCCCGTGGAGTTCCTGCAGGTGGTGCAACGTGCGGTCACTCGGGGAGCGCAAACGCGATCCGAGCAGCAGAGCACGCTGTCCATCCTCTCACGATTCCAGCAACTCACCGCCGAGGAACGCCAAGCACTGGACCTGATGCTCACCGGACTGCCGAACAAGGCGATCGCCTTGCGGCTCGACGTCAGCATGCGGACGGTCGATCGCCGTCGCAGGACCGTCATGTCCAAGATGGGCGTCGATTCCATCTCTGAACTGGCCATGCTGGTCGCGCGCCTGCCGCAGGAAGAGCGCGCCGCCCATTAGTGGTCGGACCAATCTCAGTCCGTCAAGTCGCGCCAGCCTTCACGTGGCTCTCGGGGACTCTGTGGCCGCATGCGACCATAGTGCGTCACACGGCGGATACCCTTCCACGCAGAGGTGACACCCAGTTAGTTGCGAGACCGCGACTCAGCACTCCGCGCATCCCTTCGTCAGACGCCATCCCTGCCGCCTGGTGTATCGAGCGGTCGGAACGCGAACCGAAAGCAGGTACCGCCACCGGACTCGCTGCGGCACGTAAGACGGCCGCCCAGTTGAGCCGCCAGGCGCGCGGCGGCCGCCAGGCCCAGCCCCGCTCGACCGCGCTTTCCTGAATGCGTCTGGTGCGATGCGTACGGCTCGAAGATGGTTCGCCGCTCCACATCGCCCACCACGCGTTCGGGATCGGTCAGCTCCCATCCCAGCAACGTGCCTTCAGGAAGCCACGCTTCTTCCGGCCAACGCACCGGCGAATCTTCCACGCGGATTGCGCGAAGGACGATCGGCCGCGAGCCCGCCTTGGCACGCAACACTTCTTCCAGCAGATGACGCAGCAGGTCGGCCTGGCTCCGGACGTCCACCGTGACGCGTGTTTCGTTCGTCAAACCAGCCTGCGGCGGATTCAAACCCAGGACCAGTCGATCGCCGCCGCGTTCACGCCATTCCCGAACGAAGCCATCCAGCCAATCGCTCCAACCAACTGTCTCCCAAGCCTCCGGACTGCGGCCGCTCAACGCCAACAACTGCCGCGACATCGTGGTCATCCGCGCGCCGGCGTCGCGAATGGCGATCACCATCTCGCGGCGAGGATCGTCTTCCGGTAGCTGCAGCAGCAGCAGATGGCAGAATCCGCCAACGATCGACAGTTGATTGTTCCAGTCGTGAGCCAGCCCGGCCGCCAAGGCCTCGACGGAGGCAACGTCGAATGGCTCGAAGCCATCCGATGATCGGCTCCAGACCACCAGCCAGCGAGCGTCTGGCAGTTCCACGAGCCGCCAACACCCCCATGCGGCGATCCTCTCCCTCGAATCGCCGACAGCATCCTGGCTGGATCCATCGCCGACCCGTTCCCGTTCGCTCCAAACCCACGAACGTCCGGCCGAGACGCGGCCAGCGGACGCGCACTGAACCTGATGAAACCATCGGCGCAAGGCCGCTGCCTGCGGCTCCGGAACTCTTGCGAGCCAAGTGTCCAGCGATCGAAAACGACCACACCGCAGCTGCTCTTCCGCGAATCGCAGGCGCGCGAGCGAACCGGACAGCGCGTGGCCAACCCACAGGATCACTGTGCCCGCCGGCACATCCGCTGCGGCGAGTTTGCTTTCTCGATCCACCAGTCGCGCCCTCCTTTGGGAGTCTACCTCCACCCGCACCCCGCTTGCGAGGTCATGCCGCATCGCCGGAAGTCGTGGCAATGACAGCGAATCGGCACGATGCGACCCCCACTCCCTGGTCCGCAGTGCGGACGTCCCGGAATCGTCCGCTCATTCGCGCGGGATGTGCACCGCTGCTCACTTCGCTGGGTCCACTTCGCCCACTTGCGGGTCGGAGTCTAACGATCCATCGCAGCGCCCAAGTGTCGGAGACGTAAAGCATGCGCATTTGTCGCATGTTCGCCATTCCCTTTTGTCCCCCTGCCGTCGATTCTATCAGCAGACACGTGACGGTTTCACGGCCTGAACGCGGGGATTCGTTCCGGTACTTCTCTGCCTCGACATCGACGACCTCGTGAAATGATGGGTGATCAGCATGGACAGATCGACATTCTCCCCCGCCAGCGTTTCCCACTCCGGCACCGCCATTCCTCCCGGCCTCACGAACGGCACTCCCCCCACGACGGCCGAGCGGACGCTGTCGAACGAGCGTGGCGTGCAGGTGAGCCCTGCTTATCCGGCCAGTTCGCAAAGTTCCGCGGCCGACCGAGCCTGGACCGAAGCGACGCTGGCCCTGGTGGGTGCCGCCAGCAAGGGGCTGGAGGGGATCCTGGAGTCGCTCAACGACCGCTACCAGCAACTGCGGCGGTTTGACGATTATGAGGCCGCCATCGATGGCCTGCCTCCGATGTCCGTGGGTTGCGTGGTGGGCGAATGGCAGACCCCCGACGGACACGGTCACTACTTCCTGCGCGAACTCGCTCGTCGCCGCTCGCCGCTCGCTCCCGTCTTCCTCGCCTCGCAGGTTCCGGCCAGCGAAGTCTCCCGCGCGATGAGCAACGGCGCCCATTCGTTCGTGGACTGGCCCTCGCCAGCCTCCCAACTGGCTGCGGCCATCCAAGACGCCCTGCAGGCTTCGGAAGATCTGGCACGTCACTGCCGCGAGGTCGCCTCGCTCGCCAGTCGCGTGGCGCTGCTGACCGATAACGAGAAGCTGGTGCTGCAGATGGCCGTCGACGGCGTCCCGAACAAGATCATCGCCGGTCGCCTGGACATTGCCCTGCGAACGGTGGAGCTTCGCCGGCAGTCGATCTTCCGCAAGATGGCCTGCGACTCGATCTGCGAGCTGGTGCAACAGGTCACACGTGGCCGGGAGCTGGCCCGCCTGCTGGAACGTCGCTTCCGCGCGTCCCGCTCCGACGGCATCTCGCCGGGCCTGCAGATCATCTGATCACCTGGGGAGAATATCCGCAGGCGTTACAGTTCGCCGTATACGAAACTCCGAAACTGCGAATCGAGTCGGAGTTCGGCGAGCAGCGAACGACTCGCTGAGATCTTCGCTACCTTGCAAATCGCCTGGAGTGCGCTTTCAGTGGGCAAGGCGGAACAGCCCTTGGATCTTCGACATTCCAGCGGGACGCGACGAATGGCCCGCTGGAATGGCCCGCTCAGGCGGCGTGTCGTGTCTCGGTGACTGCCGGACACATCCTGGCACCCGCTGGCGAACGAGCGGCTGCCAGGGCTGGGACGGAGTCCACCGGGGCTTTAATCCGCATCCATCGCGCGGTGCGCCAGCACGATCATCCGCGCCACGTCGGCCATCTTCCGATTCTCGTCGCGCGACAGCTTCTGCAGGCGTCGGAAAGCCGCATCCTCATCGAGCCGTCGGTGCTTCATGAGGATCCCCTTCGCCTTCTCGATCACCTTGCGATCCTCCAAGGCTTGCCGGAGGTCGGAGGTTTCCTGGCGCAATCCCTGGAACTGCTCGAATCGTTGCCATGCGATGGCGATCGCCGATTCGAGCTGAGCCCGGTCGATCGGCTTGACGAGGTAGGCGAACACATGCGCGTCGGTGGCCTGCTGCAGGATGGCCGAATCATGAAAGGCCGTGAACAGAATCACCGGCGTGAAACGCTCCTCGGCGAACTGCTTGGCGGCAGTCAGGCCATCGCCATCGGGCATGCGGATGTCGGTGATGATCAGGTCCGGCTGCAGTTCGCGGCACTTCTGCAGCAGTTCGGTACCCGACCCCGCGGCGGCCAACACCTGGTGGCCCAGGATCGGCAGCATCTCTTGGAAATAGTCGCGCATGTCCTGTTCGTCGTCGGCGACGACAATGCGAAGCGATCGGCTCAT
>CAZUJM010000078.1:0-6739 GCA_964620405.1 uncultured Pirellulaceae bacterium
CCGGCCCCAGCCGCGGCGGTGGCTTCTTCGGCGGTTCCGGCTTCACGGGATTCACCGGCGTGGGCGGCGGCGGGTTCGGACGGGTCGGCGGGTTCGGTTCCGGAGGCTTCTCGGGAGGTGGCGGTGTCACCGGCGGCGCGGGAGCCGGACAGGCCGGCGGCTTCCTCGGCATCCTCCAGACCCAACAGCAGATCAACAACCAGATCTCCAACGTCTCGTCGCTCCGCTCCAGTCGCGAACAACTGGAGGCCGCCTACGATGCGGGTCGCATCGACCGCTTCCAAGTCGACCTCGCCACCCAAGCGCTCTACAACGCGCAGAGCGTCCTGCTGCAACGACAGAACCAGTACGAGACGCTGCTGGACGCTTACAAGATCGAACTCGGGCTTCCTCCGGACCTTCCCTTGAAAGTGGACGACCCGCTGCTCGATCGCTTCACGCTCATCGACCCCGCTTGGAACTCGACGCAGGACGAAGTCTCCGAATCGCTGGCACTCCTGCGTAAGCCCCACCAGGTGCCTACACGCGAAATCCTCGCTTCGGAACTGGAGCACGCGACGCTGCTGCGAAGCCGCGTGGAACAGCTGCAGGCCGAACTGGAGGTCGACCTGCAACTGCTGGAGGAGAACCTGCCGGATCGTCGTGCCATGCTTCGCCGACTCGCCGGCCGTGAAGACGACAGCAGCGACGAATTGGAAGTGATGGCGTTTGATGAGCAGGCCTTGCTGGACCGCGCCGCACAGCTGGAACGCGACCACCGTGGTCTGCGCGAACGATTCGAGGGACTCTGGCTGCGTCTCGAACGCGTACAGGAGGCGGCCGAGGACGGACTGCCGGCGGATCGGCTCCGTGACCAACTCGTCTCCGTCTACTCGGAACTGTCGGGCCGCATTCTCGAATTCTCGCTGCTGCAGGCCCGCGCGCGGCTTGACAGCGTCACCCTCGTTCCCATCGACCTCGACTCCGGCGACGCCTTCCAGGTCGCTCGCCGCAGTCGCCGCGACTTGATGAACGCCCGGGCCCAACTGGTCAACTCCTGGCGGCTCATCGAATACAATGCCAATGCCCTGAAGAGCAATCTCGATCTGGTCTTCACCGGCGACCTGGGCACGGTCGGCGACGAACCGCTGCGATTTCGGGACACCAACGGACGACTCCGCGCGGGCGTGGAGTTCGACGCGCCGCTCACCCGGCTCGCCGAACGCAACCAGTTCCGGCAAGCCCAAATCGAATACCAGCAGGCTCGCCGTTCGTTCATGGAGACGGAGGACCTGATCCATCGCAGCATTCGAGCCACTCTGCGCAACATTGGGCTCAACCAGGTGAACTTCGAGCTTCGGCGGGCGGCCGTCCAGATCGCCATCAACCAGGTCGATTTGGCCCGTCTGCGACTCAACGAACCCCCCAAGCCAGGCGTGGCTGCGGAGTTCGGGGCGACTACCGCCTTGAACCTCGTGAACTCGCTGTCCGATCTCCTGAACGTTCAAAACGATTTTCTCAGCGTCTGGGTCAACTACGAAGCCCTGCGGGTCAACCTCGACTTCCAGTTGGGCACCATGCGGCTCGATCGCCAGGGCCTGTGGCTCGATCCCGGCCCCATCTCGGGCACACAGGTGCTGCAGATGGCGGAATACGAGGAGGACGAGGAGACGCTCGAAATTCCGCCACCGCTGCCTGATACCCCAGAAAACCCAGAGCCCCGGGAACTGCCAGCTCCTCCCGAAGAGTGAAGCCGGGGTCGCGTAAACAGGCCAAATCGCCAATTGCGCAGGTGACACTGGGTTAAGGATTTCTTAAAATAGCGGAGTTCAACCGGGGGGACTCTGGTGGGTCCCCCTGCCCTCCCGTGAACCCCTGCCCCTGTCCGCTCCTCCCGCATCTGCTACCACGTGGTGCTCGATGACGCCTGTCGGCGATCATCAGCGTCCAGGTTCGACCCTGGCGTTTTCCGCGCGAAGCTTCCCTGCGGCCGGAGTGGCTCCGCCTCGCAGCCATGGTCTCGTTCGTCCCGGCGCCGCCTCCTGCCGACCAGGCGCCTTCGCGGGCTTGCCAAGCGGCGAGCACGGCCAGCCGGACCGGGGATTGGACGGTGTTCCCGGGCCCTGGAAACGAGTGAGCGAACGATGCAAGACGCCCAGGCAACTCACAGCGAAAACGCGTCCCCTACCCCCCGCCACGATCTCCGCGCGACTCGAGGTGGATTTCTAGGCGTGCGGGGGTTGCTGATCGGACTGGTGCTGGCGAGCCTCGCGGGTGGCGGCCTGATGTGGCGGCAGCGAACGCAGGCCGCGTCGGCCGCATCGCTTGAGAAAATCATCGTGCAGAGCGTCAAGCGGGACCGCTTTATCCATGAGATCACCCAGCGTGGCGAGATCGAGAGCGCCAGCAACATCGACGTGTACTGTGAGGTGAAGTCGTCTGGGACTGGTTCCTCGGGCGTGGCCATCCTGGATGTGGTTCCCGAGGGATCCCAGGTGAAGAAGGGAGATGTCCTCGCCCGCTTGGACGCCTCCACGCTGGAAAAAGAGCGAACCAGCCAGCAGATCCTCTGCAATACCAGCGAAGCCCTGCTGATCCAGTCGACGAACCTGCACGAGACGTCGAAGATCGCCTTGCAGGAGTACATCAAGGGAACGTTCGTGCAGAACGAGCAGACGATCCTGGGCGAGATCTTCATCGCCGAGGAGAATCTGCGTCGCGCGGAAGGTTACTTGAAGTACAGCGAGGAACTGGCCGCCCGCAACTTCTATACGTCGCTCCAACTGGAGGCCGATCGGTTCGCCGTGGACAAGGCGAAGAACGACTTGGAGACCGCCAAGACGAAGCTGATGGTGCTGCGGGACTACACGCAACTGAAGACCATCAAGCAGCTCGAAGCCGACATCAAGACGACCGAAGCCAAGATGCGGACCGACGAGCGAACCCATGCGCTCGACCAGCAGAAATTGGTGGAGATCGAGCAGCAGATTGCGAAGTGCACGATCGTCGCCCCGGCCGATGGGCAGGTGGTCTACAACAACGACAACGACGACTGGCGTGACAATGCCCTCGTGATCAAGGCGGGCGCGATGGTGCGGGAACGTCAGGTGATCCTGAAGCTGCCCGACCCGCAGCAGATGCAGGTGAAGGCCAAGGTCAACGAGGCGAACGTCAATCGCGTGAAGGTGGGCCTGACGGCGAGCGTCAGCGTCGATGCCATTCCCGATCGCAAGCTGCGAGGGGTGGTGACCAAGATGAACGACTACCCGGAACCGACGGGCTGGCGTGGTTCGAACACGAAGGAGTACGCCGCGTTCGTGAAGATCATCGACCCGCCACCGGGACTCCGGCCGGGCATGACTTCGAACGTGCAGATCCTGGTCGAAGAGAAGCCCGACACGCTGTTGGTTCCCGTACAGACAGTGGTCGAGCGCGAGGGTCGCCACTTCTGCCTCGTGCGTGGCGACGGACGCCTGGAAGCTCGGCCAGTCCTGCTGGGCTCCACGAACGACAAGTTCCTGATCGTCGAGGATGGGCTGCAGGAGGGCGAGTCGGTGCTGCTGAACCCGCGGCTCTATCTCGAAAAGGTCTCCTTCCCCGCCGCTCCAACGCCCCCGGCCGCCGTCTCCAACTCCAACCGCCAGGGACAGGCCGAGCCATCGCGAGGTTGACGGCCCATGGTCTACTACCTGCTGACCACGCTGACGCTGGGCATCAAAAGCCTGCTGCTGCATCCGCTGCGGTCGATGCTTACGGTGCTCGGTATCTTCATCGGCGTGGCCAGCGTGATCTGGCTGCTGGCGATCGGCGAAGGAATCAGCCGCAAGGCCCAGGAACAGATCGCCGGCCTGGGTGCGAACAACATCATCATCCGCTCGATGAAACCGCCCAGCGAGGCGACGGCCGACGCGCGAGGTCTGGTGCCCTACGGCATCACGCGGCTCGACTACCAGACACTCATCGAGACCATTCCCACCGTTCGGCGTGCCCTGCCCATTCGCGAGATCACGCGTCAGTTCCGCAACGGCCCGCGGTTTCTCGACGGCCGCCTCGTCGGCTGCACCCCGGAATACTCCGAAGTCACGCAACTGCAGGTCGATCGCGGGCGTTTCATCACCTCCGCCGACATCGACCAGAAAAAGAATCACTGCGTGCTGGCCGCTGCCGTCGCGGAACGCCTATTTCCCTACGAGGATCCGTTGGGGCGGAGCGTCCGGGTGGAGAGCGATCCGTACATCGTCGTCGGCGTCCTCAAACCGCGTGATCCGTCAGCGGGCGTGGGCGGATCGCTGGCCGCCCAAGACTTCAGCAAGGATGTCTACATTCCCATTTCGACGCTCTGGTCGCGTGTCGGCGATCGCGTCCTCACCTTTGGCTCCGGCACCTTCAATGGCGAGATCGTCGAATTGAGCCAGGTGACGCTTCGCATCGACGAAGTCGCCAACGTGCCGGACACCGCCGAGATCGTCAAGAACACGCTCAAGCAGAAGCATGTCTCGGAGGATTACGGCGTCACCGTACCGCTGGAACTGCTGCAGCAGGCCGAGAACACGCGGATGATGTTCATCCTGTTCCTGGGCATGATCGCCGCCATCTCGCTGGTGGTCGGCGGCATCGGCATCATGAACATCATGCTGGCGACCGTCACCGAGCGGACGCGCGAAATCGGCATCCGGCGGTCCCTAGGCGCCAAACGCTCCGACATCATCCGCCAGTTCCTTGCGGAGACCGTCGTCCTGTCGGTCCTCGGAGGCCTCACCGGCATCGCGGGCGGGCTGGTCTGCGCGCCGCTGATCGAACTCGGCCGCACGGCGCTCACGGCCTTCTTCCCCGAGATGATGGCCGATGTCCCGGACGCGATCCGCACCATGACGCCACGCATCGTGCCCCTCTCCATCCCGCTTGCCTTCGGCATCTCCGTGCTGGTCGGCGTCATCTTCGGCCTCTACCCCGCGCGGCGGGCGGCTCGGATGGACCCGATCGAAGCGCTCCGCCACTCCTGACAAACGCCCGACGCTCGCAACTCGCTTACGGGTTGGCTTTCTCAACCTGCGCGTCGACCGACTGCGGCAGTTCCGACAGGAGTCGCGTTTCGCGGACGGGCCACCACTGTTCGAGGCGCTGCGCCAGGCGACGCGAGACCTCCGGGTGACGCAGGGCGAGATTGCGTCGTTCGAAGGGATCAGCCTGCAGGTCGTACAGTTGCGGAAGCCGTTCCTCGCGAGGATGCATATCGGCGTCGCGAACCACAACGCCGTCGTACGTCAGCAACAGCTTCCAGCGGCCTTCAATCACCCAGCGGTACAGCAGCGATCGCTCCGGCCGGTCCAGGTCAGCCACGTCGTGCGCATAGCCTTCGCCAAAGATCGCCTCGCGCGCCAGCGGCTCGCGGTCCCGCAGGAGCGGCATCAGGCTCTGCCCCGGCAACCCGTCAACTCTCGCCGCGCCGGTCGCCTCCAGCAACGTCGGCAGCAGGTCCAGGGTGCTCACCACTTCATCCCGCTGTCCGGCCTCGACCACCTTCGGCCAACGCAGCAGCAGCGGTTGACGGACCCCTGTTTCGTACGGCGACTGCTTGGAACGCAGCTGGTAACCGCTGCCGGCTGGATCCTGCAACCACCCATTGTCGCCCGTGTAGACGACAATCGTCGAATCGGCGACGCCTTCCTTGTCGAGCACCCCCAGCAATTCGCCACAGGTCTCGTCGAACCACTCGCACATGGCGTGGTAGCGAGCGACCGGCAACGGCTGGTCTTCGCCCGCATGGCGAGCCAGCAAGCGTTCAGGCGGATCGTGAGGCGAGTGCGGCAGCATCGGCGCGTACCAGACGAAAAACGGCTTTCCGTCGGCCACGGACCGATGGATAAAATCCCGCACCGGCTGCAGTCCTTGGCGACCGATCGCCAAGCCATCATCTCCATGTCGTCCCCCGGGTTCCGGGAATCCCCGCGTCATTCCCTCCGTGAAACCGCCCCGTCGATAAGAACCTTCCCACCACTTGCCCGCCTGGAAACAGGCGTACCCATGCTCCGCTAGTCGCCGCGGCAACGTCGGCAGTCCATCGGTCTTCGCAATCAACCGCTCACGCTGCAGCGCGTAGGCGGCGCCCGCTGCACGATCCGTCTCGTCCTTCGGTTCGGCAGCCAGCGGCATCGGATCGTTGCCCACGATCCCGTGCTGGTGAGGGTACAATCCCGTCACGATCGTCGCGAGCGACGGACGGCAAAGGGACGTCGGCACATGGGCCCACGGAAACACGGCGCTCTGCGACGCCAATCGGTCCAGGTGCGGCGTCCGGATGCGCGGATGTCCCATAAAGCCGTAGTCGGTCCAGGCTTGGTCGTCCGAAAGGATAAGAACGACGTTGGGACGCCCTGTGACGGTGTGCCGTGTCTCGCCCGTGGATCGCGGCGCGTCCGCCCACAGGGGTGATGCCCAGGCCAAGTACACCAGCACCAGCGTGAATCGAAGACAGGAAATGTGGAGCCACATGGGGAAAATCACCGTGCCAGGGAATGTCGATGGAAACCGCTGAGAAGCAGCAGGACGCACCGAGGGACCTGTTCTAACCTCTGGCACCCGGCGCCGCTACCATCCGGGAGGGATCGTTTGCTCGGAGCGTGCCTGACGCATAGTCGGCACACGCCATGTGGCGGCTACAACGCGAAGCCGTAGTCGGCACACGGCGTGTGCCGAGCGTCCCGACCTCGTCGTCTATCCGCGATCGCGCGAGGAAGCACGCACGAAGGGCCTCCGCTCG
>CAZUJM010000078.1:6839-23634 GCA_964620405.1 uncultured Pirellulaceae bacterium
GGGCAGTCTCATGGGAAGGCTGCCGGGGACTTGCGACGTCCATTGATGGCCCGTCGTGTGCCGGCGATCACGGCCCGGCACACGGCGTGTGCCGGCTACAACGCAAAGCCGTAGTCGGCACACGCCGTGTGCCGAGCGTCCCGGCCTCGTCGTCTATCCGCGATCGCGCGAGGAAGCACGCACGAAGGGCCTCCGCTCGGAAACGCCCCAGGCCTCTGTTCGCGGGCAGTCTCATGGGAAGGCTGCCGGGGACTTGCGACGTCCATTGATGGCCCGTCATGTGCCGCGATCACGGCCCGGCACACGGCGTGTGCCGGCTACAACGCAAATCGTAGTCGGCACACGCCGTGTGCCGAGCGTCCCGGTTCGATCACCCGCGTTCCAGCACCATGCCTTCCTTCTGCAGACGCGTCATCATCGACTCGAAGGCCGGCGTTCCATCCGGGTCCCAGTACTCCGTGCTCAACGGCGCCGCGTAACTGAACGGCGCCAGTTTCCTGCCATCAGGCCGCACCATGAAGAGCGGGGACTTCGGGTCGGCCAGGTTATACATGACGGTGCCGTTCGCGAAGCGGGTCTTGATGATCCACTGTGGTTGCTCTGGCAGCTTCAGCGCCTTGAGCCTGGCCAGTTTGTCCCGATCCAGCGTCACACCCAGCCCCGGCTTTTCGGACACTCGCAGCAGCCCGTTCACCGGCTCCAGCCGCTCTTTCACCACATCTTCGCTCCACGATTCCGTATCGTTGTTGAAATGCAGCGAGGCCGCGCGGAAGGCGGCATGCAGGTGAGCCGTCATGGCGCGGGTGATGTTGCCGCCCGTGTGCTGGATGGAGAACGGCAGTTGCAGCGCGTCGTAGAGGCCGGCGCGCCAGATGGTCGAACCGATCGGACCGTTACCAAGGATGTAGCCATCCGCAGCGCGGCGCTGCGTTTCGAACGTGCCGCCCAACGGTGAATGATGGTAGTAGATCGGCACACGGCACCGTTTCCGCAATTCCGCGTATCCCTCGATGTCAGCTTCGCCCTTCGGATCCTCGATGCAGCCCACGATCGGATACTTGGTGATGTTCTCCAGCAGTTCGTACGGATGGTCGTCCGTGCCGCCCATGGTCAGGTCCAAATGCACCCGGAATCCCTTCGGGGCGACCGACTGCATCGCCTCCAACTGGTCCAGCACATTCTCGAAGGGTGACAGGTGGTATTTGAGCCAAGTGTAACCGCGTTTCGAGTACTCACGCACCGCGTTGGCCATGCGTCGCGGATGGGTCGACACGGTCCAGCAGGCGACCGGCACCCAGGCGCGCTGGCGCGGCCCGATCAGCTTGTAACACGGCACGCCGGCCGCCTGTCCCATCAGGTCGTACATCGCGGTGCCCAGCGCCAGGCTCGTCTCGTCCGCGACCCAGTCGAACGGATTGCTGCCGATGAATCGACTCAGCGACTCCGCCGACTCGGGCCCCTCACCCTCTCCCAGGCCGATGAAGCCGCGATTGGTGTGCACCACATAGATCGCCCGCCGCGTCGGCCCGTAGAAGTGGCTCATCTCGTAAGCCACCACGTCGTCCCACGGCACCATGATCTCGTGCACCTCGATTTCGGTGACGACCAGCGGCCCGTCCTTTTCGGCCTCCTCGCGCGCTCGCAGGAGCGCGGGCGTGGCCAGTCGCGAGGCGGCCAGCAGGGCAACCGTACCCGCCAGCATCTGCCGACGACTCAGGAGGGGCGATGACGATGCGGTCGTCGTGCAGCGCTCAGCAGTCCCAGGCAACGACTTCCGGGAGGCCATCGCCTCGAAGGGCAAGGAGGATCTTGGCATCAATCGGTTCCTGTCTAAAAGTTGACTCGGTTTCCCGGCGGTATGCGTTTGCACACCCACGACCACCGTCGCATCAGTCGGATGTTCTACTGCCAGCCCCTGGTCTTCATCCGCTCCAGGACCGCCCATCCCACTGGACGACTCGCCGCAGCAGCGTTGCCACGTCCAAGACATAGGTCTGCAGCAACGTCTCGCCGATCCTCGCCTGTCCCGAGGCCGGATCGCCCACATGTCCTTCGCGGCTGATATCCTGCGTGACGCTGCTGCGCATCGCCGGCAGGAACGGGTTGCCCGCATCCACGGGTTCCAGTCCCTCCAGCTTCCCGACCAACTCCGGCCGCACCGCCAAGACCATCGACGTTTCCCATTGGCAGGCGTGCTGGATCGTAGGCTGGGTCAGTTCGGGCAGTTGGTCCCGCGGACTGCTCCCCAGCGCCCAGTAGTTGGCGAGCAGCAGCAGGAGGTCCGAGCGACTTCGATGGCGCTGTCGCACTTCAAAGAGCGCCTGTTGCCCGGGTACCGTGTTGCCCCCGTGGCCGTTGAGCAACACGATGCGGCGGAATCCGTATCCCAGGAAGTTTTCCACGAGGTCGTTAAGCAGGTCCAGATAGGTCCGGGGCGCGGGACTGATGGTGCCTTGGAAGTCGAGATGGTGCGACGAGTTGCCCAGCCATAGCACCGGGGTCACCAGCACTGAATCGGTCAACAGCGCCTCCGCCCTCCGCGCGATCTCGCCGACCAGCAGGCTGTCCGTGAACAAGGGCAGATGACGGCCATGCTGTTCAAACGCTCCAATCGGGATCACCACCGGAACGTCTCGCGACAACGCCTCCACCTGCGGACGATTCATTTCCGCCAACAACATGCCTTCCCTTCCTTCCCATGCGACTTCCCGAAACGCGTCCGCGACCGCCCCAGGTCTTACACGGGGCGCGGATAAGCGTACGTTGCCTGCAGCCCCAACGGGATTCCCAGCGACCAGTAGATCAGCAGCAGGATGCTCCAGGACAGCAGGAACGCGATCGAATACGGCAGCATCAGCGACACCAGCGTGCCGATCCCGGTCGACTTCACATAACGCTGGCAGTAGACGACGATGAGCGGAAAGTAGGGCATCAGCGGCGTGATGATGTTCGTACTGGAATCGCCGATCCGGTAGCCGGCCTGCGTCAGTTCCGGGGAGATCCCCAGCGACATCAGCATGGGCACCAGGATCGGGCTGAGCAACGCCCACTTGGCCGAGGCCGACCCAATCAGCAAGTTGACGGTTGCCGTCAGCAGGATGACCGCGACCATGGTCGACTGCTGGGGCAACTGCCAAGATGCCAGCAGGTTGGCTCCCTTGACCGCCAGCAGCACCCCGACATTCGACTGCGTGAAAGCGGCCGTGAACTGCGAGGCGAAGAACACCATCACGAGGTAGTAGGTGATGGAGCCCATGGCCGTGGTCATGCCCTTCACGATGTCGCGATGGGATCGGATGGTTCCGGCGACATAGCCATGGACGATGCCGGGCAGCAGGAACAACAGGAAAATCAACGGCACGATCGCCTTCATGAGCGGCGCTTCACGTCCGAACAGTTCCCCGTCTGCCGTACGCCACGGCGATCCCACGGGCCAGGCGGAGATGCCCAGCAGCAGCAGTATCGCAGCCAGCAGCGTCAAACCAGCCACCATGCCCCGACGCTCGTCCGCCGTCATCTGGTCCATGCCCTTGCCCGACGCGGCGTCCCCGTCCACGGGCATCGTTGCCAACCGCGGCTCGATGATGCGATCGGTCACATACCAGCCGACGCCCACAATCAGCACGCAGGCCGTCGTCATGAATCCCCAGTTGCAGAGCGGATTGACTTCAATCGCCGGGTCGATAATCTGCGCGGCCGTCTGCGTGAACCCCTGCAGCAGCGGATCCAGGCTAGTAGGCACGAAGCTCGCGCTGAAACCGCCCGAAACGCCGGCGAACGCCGTTGTGATGCCCAGCAGCGGATGCCGCCCCGCCGCCGCGTACATGACGGCGCCAAGCGGGATGATGAGCACATAGCCCGAATCGCCCGCGACGTGGCTCAGGATAGCCACGAACATCACCATCGGCGTCAGGTACTTAGCCGGGGTCAGTCGCAACAGGCCCTTCAGCGATGCCTGCACGAACCCCGTGTGTTCCGCGACGCCAACGCCCAGCAGAGCCACCAGCACGAGGCCCAGGGGAGGAAAGTCGACGAACGTCTTCGTCATCGACGACAGGAACCCCACCAGCGCCGACGCCGTCACCTGGTTGACCACCTGCACCGGCTGCTTCGTGCGTGGATCGATCTCCGTGAACTCGATGGAGGACAGCCACGCCGATGCGGCCCAGGTTGCGAAGAGTGCAAGCAGGAAAAGAAAGGCAGGGTCCGGCAGACGGTTGCCCAACCACTCCACTCCGTCCAGAAAACGCTGGGTCCATCCCCGAGGCCTTGCCACGGGGGGCGAATCGTCTTGAGCCATCGTCGGTCCTGTTCGTGGACAGCCCTCCGCTCGACACGAATCTCGTCCGTGCGGTCGGGATGGAGCGTGGGTAGGATCTCAGGCAGGAAATCAGGCAGGTTCGTCAGGCAGATGTCCGCTCCTTGGGCACGCGTCGCGCGTCCCGGCGGTACGCACACATTGTCGTGCGCGACCGCTGGCTCACCACCCAAGGGCTGGACTGGCTTTCTGGGCGTTTGGCTTTCCCGCCCGGATCATCAACTTATCGCGGCCTCGCCGCGATGCAATCGGACTAAGGTCAAATTACGTCGACAACAACCGCCTGCCTCCAGTAATGCAGGGCCTCCAAGACTTTCCCGGGTCGCCTATTCCTCGAAGTCCCTTGGAGTCGAAACGGCAGCCGTTGCATCCATGTCGGCCCTAGAGCCCCCTTCGCTGGGATCAGCTCCGGGCAGGCATTCCTTATCCCAGTCGGCGAAAAGCAGGTCGCGCGCCGCGGCTGCGGAATGCACTCGCGTCGCACGCATTGCGCGGACAGTTGCGATGACATCCTCTCCCGTGTCCGCGGCCGTAACGCTCCGCTTCGCATCGGCCAACGAACCATGGTCCTCGGTTTCCTCGGTGTCATCCAAAACCAGGGCCGCCGCGATCTCGAAGATCGAATCGCCAGCGGAAACCGCGACCACGGGCCGCGCAGCCGCCGGATCGTCTTCATACCCGCCCTCCTGCCAGGCCACCAGCAGATCGGAGGTCGTGAAATCGCCATCCAAGTTCCAGTCGCCATCGGTGTAGGTCGAGTTGCCGGGAATCGCGTCCTCGTACTCGTTGGTCTGGAAAAGCAGGACGAGGTCATTGGAGTCGAACCGTTTGTCGACATTTACGTCGCCGATGGCGGAACCAAGCACATCGACCACCAGATACCGCAGATCGACGGCATCGACACGGCCGTCGCCGGTCAGGTCGTACTCGGTTTCGTTCCGCAGGGCGGCCAGTTGCAATCGGTTGATGTCCGCCCCATCAACGACACCATCCGCGTTCAGATCGCCCACCAAGGCAGGCTGGTAACTGCCAGGCGAGGGGGCCGACGCGGTCCACCCCGAAGCCAGCAGGCCGGACCCAGCGGGCGTGACACGCGACAGCGAACGGCCTCCGTCAGCAGGCATCGCCGACCAGGGAGCAGCCGTTTCGTAGACCACCTGATCCAGCACGAACTCCGGCACCACCAAGGGATCGAGAGGAACCGTCGTCCCCTCAGCCAGCAGGCGCACTCCGTCGCCCGAACGGGCCAGCGTTCCCTGGAAGCCTCCCGCAACCCGGAGTCCGCCGCCCTGCGCCACCTCGCTCAACCCATAGTGCTTCAGGAACGCCGCATAACGCTGGGGACGAGCAGGATTCTGGGGATCAAACGACAGGACCAGCAAGGCCTGCCCCGGAGACAAGGTCACGTCCGCAGGAAGGTCCAAGTTGATGCCCCCCGCCAGTTCCGCGTTGCCAACGGCCAAGGGAGCGTTCGATCGATTGTAGACTTCCAGGTACTTCAGATCGTCGCGAGTCAGCAGCGGATCGAGGCCCAGCGCTGCCGCAATCGGCGCGGCGGGCGCGAACATCAGTTCCGTGACCACCAGCGGTCCCGTCCGGGGCCCGGCGTTGGCAGCGCCCGGCGTGTTGCGCACCTGGGGCTCCATCCAGGGCCGATCGACGCGCGCTCGCCCAAACGACTCGTCGACAACGGAGCCGCTAAACTCCACGCCATCCACCAGCAGCCAACGTCCCTGCTCGTCCTGCCGAGTGAGGTACAACTGATCTCCCAACAGGGCATTCAGTCCCAGCCCCGCCCCTCCGGCGTTGAACTGCGTCTCAGGGATCGTCAAATAACCGCCCGCCGGGATGACGACGCTCGGCAACGCATAGGTCCTCAGCGCGTCCAGGTTCCGACTGGAGTCACTCAGGTAAAACCGGGCCAGGGAGACCGGCGAACTGGTCGGATTGTGGAGTTCGATCCAATCTCCGTTCGCGGTCGAACTGCGGGACAACAGTTCCTGGATCACGATACCCGGGGACTGCAGCAGGCCTGCGTCGCCAGGTGAGCCATGGATCTCCGCGCTGGCCTTCCAGTTCGCGGCGATGCCAAGGTTGGTCCGCGGATCCACGACCTGCAACGAACTGCCACGACCATCGGCAGCCCATGGCCAGCCTTGCAGGTCGGCGTCGCTGTATTCAAATTCGGCCAGCAGCGATCCGCCGGGAGCTTCGAGGCGGATCAACTCACCACTGTCCCGCAGCGCCGTATCGGCCGCGAAGATTCCCGCCACGCGTGCCAACCTGGCCGCACCATAGCGCGCTTCGAACGCGCCCCGGTGACTGGCCACGAGCGCGTATTCACCCGGCGCGAGACGAGTAATCGCGGAATTCGTGAAGTCGAACTCCACGCCCGCCGTGAATCGCACGCCCGCCAAGTCCAGCGTCTCCGTGTTCGACAGGTTCCGCAGCTCGATAAACTCGAAGTCATCAGACACCAGGCTCTTGTCGATCGCCAGTTCCGCGGCACTGGCTTCCAGCGGGTGATACATCACCTCGGTGATCGCCAGCTTGTTTTTTAACGGCGAATCCATGCCCTGGTAGAACTTCTCTCCAACCACTTCGCCATCGACGGCCACCAGTTGCACCAACCCGCCCTCGTTGGGCAGGTTGCCTTCGTAGTTCCCTTGCACGAACAGCCGCTGCCCGCCCGATGGTCCGCTGGTCCGAGCCCGGAACGCTCGCGCGTCGGCGGCGACATACATCGTCGCGCCGGGCAGCAGCACCGTACCCGGATCGAGCGTCTTGCGCACCGCCCCAGCGATCTTCCACCCGGTCAAGTCCACCGACTGGCTCGTCGGATTCACGAGCTGAATGTACTCCTCCGCCTGGTTGCCCGAGAGGGGCGCGAATTCGAGGACGCCGATCTGTACCTGGGGATTACCGACCTGCGAGGGCGGCAGTTGTCCGTTGCCATCCGGCAGGTTGGCCACGACCAGTTCCGGCAGCAGGAACATCTCGTTGCTGCCCGGAGCGTCGTCGATCGCATGGATGGCCAGCACATTCTTGCCGCTGCGCAGCAGGGGCAGGAACTTCGTCACGTTGACGTTGTCGAAGGTTGACGATTCCGAGATGACTTCGATCACTTCCTCGTCCGAGAGCCGACTGCCTGCCGTGCTGTCAAAACGAGGCGACAGGCTCGCACTGACCCCCTTGCGCGCAATCTCCGTGCCGTTCAGGTAGGCAACGTACCCTTCGCGGTATTTCATCCGCAGGGTCAGCGCGTCAATCGACGAAGGATCGGCCACGTCGAACGGGATACGCACATACAACGACGTACTGCCCGTCATGGGACCGGCCACGTCGGTCGCGATCAACGGACGATAGCTGGCACCCTTGCGTTCCACGCCGATTCCCAGCGGTCCGGAGGCCCAGCCGGCATCGTTGAACCCCAGTCCCGTCCAGTTGCGGCCCAGGCTCTCGTCCTTGGGCACGAAGTACGAACCCGTGGTGGCCCCAACCGTTCCCGAGATCAGCCGTCGCGCATCGCCTGGATCGGACATGAACTGCGTGGCGTAGATGAATTCTCGACGCTTGGCCGAGTAGTCGTTCAGCAGGATGCCGACCGCCTTGTCAAACGACTGGAATCCGGTCTGGCCCCAGTTCGCGGGGTGCAGGAGGTTGTCCTGGTCGGCATCTGGCTTCATCTGCGCGTACAGTTCGTCCACGCGGGACTCCAGCGGCAACTGTTCCCGTGGCGTGCCGGGCGGCTTGACGTAGGCATCGACCAGCGTGCGCACGCGGCGCAAGAACATCTCCCGGAAACCAGGCATGTAGTTGAACAGGTTGCCGAGCACATTGTCACCGCCGCCGCCCTTGCCGCTGCCGCGGTAGGTCGAGCGCTGGTACATCATCGTGTCGTTTTCGTAGCCGTTGTCACAGCAGTAGCGTCCCTGGGTAAGATCCAGGTCCCAGGCCATCATCCACCACTCGTCGGTCCCGTTCTTGCCGTTCGTCCCGTGGGTGTCGTGGTAGGCGTAGTAGTTCTTGTGGCAGCAGTCGCTGCCCGAATGCAGCACGGCACTGGCCATGAAATTGGCCATCTGGGCGAGATTGACGTGGTCGTACAGGTAGGTGATGTCCGACCGCTTCGTCACGATATCGCGCAGGTCCTGGTTCGTTCCCTCGGGCCCCGACCGCTTCTTGGCGCCCGTCGTCGTGGCGAACTCCGTGTACATCTTGTAGAGCGAGTTCCGGGGATCGCGTCCGATGCGTTCCAGCCAGCGAGAATCCCCCTGCTCGACGAAGTCATACACGGCGTAGAACTCGCCGTTGCGCTGCACGCGAACGGGAAAAGCCATGTGTGTGGCGGCCCCCGTGAAGCCCACTTGTTCGTAGGCCAGCGTGTTCCGCAGCTTGGACTTGTCGGGAAAGTTCGTCAGCAGGTCAAAATCCTTCATGCGCGGAATATCATCCCGCAGCCGGAACCGATGGTCCACGGGAAGGTCGACATTCAGCGACAGCTTCGTCGTCTGCGACTTGAACGACTGCGTGGACTGGCCGTGCAGTCCAAAGTACGCGTTGCTGTAGAACTCGCCATCGTAGTAGATCGACCCTCGAGTGCCGGCGAGGGTGATGGCCTTGCTCCAATCCTCGATGAACAGGTGCACGATCGGCAACCGGCTGACCACCGCCGGATCCTGGAACACCGTGCCCAGGTACTCTTCATAGTCCAATGGCTCGTCGTAGCGTGGAAACCGCGTCATGGCCTGTCGGTTATCGCGGGCGGTCACATACCAGCGGACCATCTGGCCGGGCCGTGCATTGATCGTGGGAATGTCGGCCGTGAATTTGCCGTCGCCGGCGAGCGGATCGCCGCCCAAACCATCATCCCGCATCGCGACGCTCACCAGCGGCTCGTACTGAAGGCGATAGTTCAGGGTGACATCGGCGATATCCTGGAAGGTGCGCGCCACCTGGGCGCTGACGCGGATCGGCTGTCCCGCGGTGGCCGAATCGGCTCCATGGCCCACATCCACCACCAACGGCCCAACTTCCTGCACCCCCGCTCCATTGGCGGCCCCCGGCGTCGGCCGCGGGAAGTAACGCAGGCCCGCGCGATCGATGAACGATTTCCCGACGACCAGTTCCGGCGCGAACAGCAGGGTGTCATCGGCGCGAGCCGCGTTGAGCACCTGGACCTGCAGGTAGTTCGTGCCCTCCACCAGCACGTCGCGGCGCTGCGTGAGGTCGATGATTTCGGTGCGCGTCGAGTCGATGACCGAGCGTGCGGCGGTGGCCGTCGCGTCGAAACCGGCAATCGCCGGCGCGTTTTGCTCGGCCACCAGATGGCCGTTGAGGTAGGCCTTGAAGCCGTCGTTGGAGCGGGCCTTCAACTGGACCGACGCCAGCGAACGCAGGTCGCTGAGCTGGAACGGTATGCGCAGATAAGCCGTGCTGGCCACTCCCTGCATCTCCGCCCGCAGGTCCGTCGCTGCGCCCTCGCGCAGATCCGCCAGCCGCGCGATGCGGATGTCGGTGTTCGCCCGGTCGGTGGTACCATCGGGCCGCAGCGGATCGCCGCCCGCGCCCAGGGGGTCGATCGCGAAGTCGATCCAGTCGCCCTGCCGCATTCCCTCCACGACCACGCGGCGTGTGCTGCCGGTCGTGTCCCCCTGCCCCACCAGCATCGAATCGATCGGTTTGCCGTTGTGAAACAGCCGCGCGGTCACTCCATCGCCGCCGGCCGCCGCCTTGGCCACGTCGTAGGTGATGGAATACGAACCGTCCAGCGGCACCTGCCAGCGACGAATCGGCCACTGGGTGCGCTGGGCGTTTCCGTGGGGAAGCATGCTCGGAGCGCGAATCTCCGTGACGACCAAGCCATCCGGCCAGAAATAGCGCTGGTTGAACCAGCCATCGGCTGGGAACTGGATGAAGTCCGACTGGTCGTACCTACTGTTGAGATCGGCCGTGGGTTCGTAGATGCCATAGAACCAGTTGGCCGTTCCCTGCACACCGGCCTTCGGCCAGTCGACCGACGAGCGAGCGACCGCCTCCTCGGGAATCGTCACGGGCACGATCCCACGAATGACCGTCGTGAAGATCGTGGCATCGCCCGTCTCGTCGTCGGCTGCGCCCGGATCGATGACGAAGTCCACGAGGTCGCCCTGCTTGACGGGCGTCGTCACCCGATAGTCGACGGTGGCACCGTTGAGGGCCTGCTGGAAGACCTCCTTGCCGTTCACCAGGATTCGTCCCACGATGCCGTCGCCCGCTGGATCGGGGTTTCCCAACTGACCGGAGAAGGTCACATCGGCCGTGATCTCGGCCGTCCAGCGACGAATGGCCCAGTGCGTGAAGGGTCCGAGCTTCGCGGACGCCGGATGCCCGCCCTCGGGCGTGATCTCGGTACTCGGGTACTGGCCCGGCGGAGCGAGATCCCACTTGTTCGTGTCGGCCTTGAAGTAGCGAGCGGCCGCCAGCGTCGCGAATTCGGAAGGCTTGTACACCTTGTCCGTGTCGAAGTTCCGCGCCCAGGTACCGTAGTTCCAGGAGTTCTTGCCCTGCACGCCGGAAAAGTCGGCTATCGAATCGGCGATGACCACCGGTTCGGTGGACGGCAGGAAGCCCACGCCCGCCGTGCCGACTCGCCAATTGCGGTCGTCCAGCGCCGGATCCACCCAGGTCCCCGCCACGGTCTCCGCGTCCATCACATCCAGCTGACCGTTCCGTGGCACCTGGATCCGAGCCGGCGTGTTGGCCGACACGACGATTTCCGAACGCACGCCCGTCGGAATCCCGTATGAGACATCCTGCACCTGCACCGGATAGCTCGGCTTGACCTCATGGGCAACGGTCAGGCCATCCGGCTGCACCAGCGCCAGGTATTCGCCGCGCGTGGAGAGCGAGAAGTTCGTGTGCAGTTCGCTCGCTGGATCGTGGCGATCCTTGCCCGACGCGAACACCACCAGGTAGCCACCCGCCTCCAGGTCGACCGCCGGAAAACGCCACTTCCGGAGGTTGCCGGAGTCGTCGGTCAGGTACCAGCGATCGAGTGACATGTCGGTGTCACCCGCGTTGTGGATTTCGATGTAGTCCGAGTCGGCACCGTCCTCGTCGTCCAGCGTGCGGTCGTTGCTGGCCAGGAACTCGCTGATGACCGGATCGGCCGCCAGCAGCCAGCGGTTCTCCAGCGTCTCCAGGCCCCTCCACGAGGCGCGTCCGGTCCGCCCGCGATTCGACGAGTGCCCCCGTCTCCGGTTCCTGCGTTTCAAAGCCTCAACCCCTCATGCTTCACTGCGACCGACGTGTTCCGGCGACGCCACAAGCCGGGGAAAGACGCTCCACGGAGCCCCGATCCCCCACCTCTGGTGATCATAACCATGGGCCTTGGTGGGCTCCAAGGAAAAGCAAAGACACGAACTCTTTTTTCGCCTCTCCACATGGGGCGACCAAGGCAAGACGATCCCAGGCGGGCGCGCAGGTCAAGCCGCGTGAACGTGGCGGAAGCAGATTAAGCCGGGCGTGGCTCCCGGAGCGGCGTAGAAGCGACCGCCACCGCGTCTGTCGGGGTCGGGTTTCTGGCCGGAATCGGCTGGCGCTGCACGTCCCGCGTCGGTCAGACGCGGACCCAGTCGAAGAAACCGATCGCCTCCAAGTTGCCCCGCAAGCGTTCGACCCGTTCCGCTTCCAGCGGTGTCCACGGCAGTCGCGGCGGGCCCACCGGCACGCCCAGCATCCCCATCAACGCCTTGGCTGCCCCCAGAAAACCGCAGTCCAGCAGCACGCGCACCATCTGGACGCTGCGATACTGCTCGTTCCGCGCGGCGTCCATCTCCCCGCGACTCAAATGGCCCAGCAGTCGCAGATAGATGGGCGCGGCGAAATTGTAGGTGCTTCCCACCGCACCCTCCGCGCCCAGGGAGGCAGCCGCCAGCAGGATTTCATCACAACCCCAGAGCAGCTCCCAGCGCCGGCCATCGGCCCGGACGCACTCCTGGAAGGCCATCAGGTCGGGATTGGTGAACTTCAGGCCACGCAACGTCGGGATGCGCGAGGCGGCCAGGCCGAGAAACTCGGTCATCGGCAGGCTCACGCCGGTCAGGCCCGGAATGTCGTAGAAGTAGAAAGGCGTGCCCGGCGCGCCGCCCGCCACCTGGGCCATGCAGTCGACCAGCACGCCCGCCGTCCGCGGCTTGAAGTAGCTCGGAGCCAACGCCGCGATGGCCGTCACGCCCGCACGCTCCGCATCCACCGCCAGCTCGCGGGCGTCCACCAGGCAGTTCGAGCCGACGTGGGCCACCACGCGCAGCGGCGTGCCCTTCGCCACCTCGCACCAACGCCGAGTCAACACCTTGCGTTCCTCCAGCGACAGCGAATGACTCTCCCCGGTGCTGCCATTCACGAACACGCTCGTCACGCCGTTGCGCAGCAAGGCCTCGGCCTGCCGCTCCACGCCCTCCAGCTCCAGGGTTCCATCGTCGTGGAAGGCCGTGAACGTGGCCGCCGTGAGGCCGGGCAGCAAACGGGACTGGGTGGATGACATGGAATGATACTCCTGTTTCCTGTCTGCCTTGTTGGTGATAGTTCCGCGGGAAGCGTTTCCCCCGGATGGGTTTTCCCGGAGTCGCGACCGCGTCTCCGCGCATCGCGATCCACGCCACCGCTCCCCGAATCGGTATCCTGCAGCTACTTCCAGACGCGACGCAGGAAGTCGAGGAAGTTCCCGGCGAGGATGCCACGGATATCCGCTTCGCTGTACCCTCGCTTGCGAAGCAACGCGGGGATCGACTGCAGGTCGGCGATCGAGTTCATGTCCATCGGCGTCTGCTCGGTGCCATAACCGCCGTCCAGGTCGGTGCCGATGCCCACGTGACGCGCATTGCCCGCCAGCTGGCAGATGTGGTCGATATGGTCGCAGATCCGCTCGATCTTCAACTGGAAGTCGGCCGGCTTGCTCCGCAGATGCACCCAGCCAGGCACCATCATGATCGCGTCGAACGCCATGCCAAGCACGCCCCCTCGCTCGATCACCGCGCGTATCTGCTCGTCAGTGAACTGTCGGTTCCACGGCGCGAGTGCGCGGCAGTTCTGGTGGCTGGCCCACAACGGACCTTGGAAGATCTCCAAGGCCTCCCAGAACGTCTCATCGCACAGGTGTGTCACATCCAGGATGATCCCCAGTCGGTCCATTTCGCGGAGCAGTTGCTTGCCTTCAGCGGGCAGGCCACCCTCGGCGTCGGTGCCATGGGCATAGCGGCCTGGCCCGTAATGGGCAGGCCCCAGCGCTCGCAAGCCCTGCTCGTAACTCCGTTCCAGGTGTGCCAGGGTCACCAGCGAGTCAGCACCTTCGAGGCTGAGTACATAGCCGATTGGCAACCGCGTCTCGTCCTGCCCGGGCTTCTCCCAGAGCTGCACATGGGCTTCGAGCTGCGAGAGCGTTCGGATCGCGACCATTTCCCCGGACTCTTCCATGGCCCGGTACCAGGCGAGCTGTCCTTGCGTCTGCGCCCAAGCCTGCTCCGGGGAGCTCCAGCCGGGCAGTCGATGGAAGTAAGGTGAGTAGCGTCCGATCTGGGTGGCCACACAGAGTCCCACGCGGCCGCGGCGCATTTCCGGCAGGCAGACCGTGTTGTTGCCGCGGTCCACGCGATCCTTCATCGGCAGCTCCCAGCGGCGGATCTTCTCCAACGTCCAGCGCAGGTCCCGGTTCCACTCGAGGGCATTCATGCTCAGGTCGAGGTGGGCATCAAAGATCAGGGGGCGATCGCTCATGGTCGGCTCGCTGGAGGAACGGACAGGCCCGAGGTTGCGTGCCGCGCGCCGAGACCAGGCAAAGGATTGGGGGCGGCAAGCCGCGTAGTGTGCCGCATCCGTGGCGGTCGTGCCAGCCCAGTTGCGGGACGAACAAGGACCTGTCAGCTTATCCGCTGTGTCGCAGTGGCGGTGCCCGGCCCGCCGTGTCCGATCTGCATCGACCTGCTCGCCGGCACGTTGCTTTGCGTTCTCCGGAGGATTCCAACTTGGACGACCCGCGGATCGGCCAAGACCTTGGCTGCCTGGACACGCCCACGCTGCTGCTGGACGGTGCGGCGTGCGCGCGAAACCTGCAGCGCATGGCCGCGTTCTTCGAACATCGTCCAGCCCGGTTGCGGCCGCACTTCAAGAACCACAAGTGCGTCCAGCTCGCGCGTCGCCAGCTGGACGCGGGCGCGGTCGGCATGACCTGTGCCAAGCTGGGGGAGGCCGAGGTGCTGGCGGCCCACGGCATTACGGACCTGCTGATCGCCAACCAGGTCGTGGGAAAACCGAAAACGCGGCGATTGGCCGAGCTGGCACGCCTGGCCCGCGTGGCCGTCGCCGTCGACCACCTCGACAACGCCACCGAGATTTCGCAGGCGGCAGCGGCGGCGGGAACGGAGGTCGGGCTGCTGATCGAAGTCGACATCGGCATGGGCCGCTGTGGAGTCGCGCCGGGCGAGCCCGCCCTGCAACTGGCCCGCCGACTGCTGGACCTGCCCCACGTGCGTTTCGCGGGCCTGCAGGCCTTCGAGGGCCATCTCGTCAACGTGCTGGATCGCGAGGAGCGTGCCCAGAGGTCGCGGGCCGCCATGCAGTTGGCGATCGACACCCGCCATCGGCTGGAAGTCGCGGGCATTCCGGTCGCCTGCATCAGCGGCAGTTCCAGCGCCACCTACAACGTCACGGGCGTGATGCCCGGCGTCGACGAAGTGCAAGCGGGCACCTACGCGACGATGGATTGCCAGTACCACCGCTTGTCGCCCGAATTCGAGGTCGCCCTCTCCGTCCTGGTCCGCGTCATCAGCCGCCCTGCCCCGGGCCGGGCCGTGCTGGACCTCGGGGTGAAGGGCGCGGGAGGCGAGTTCGGTGTACCGATCCTCCGCGACTTTCCCGACGTCGAGATTCCCTACTTCCTGTCCGAGGAACACCTGGTAATCCACCGCGCTCCCGACTGGCATATCGGCGATACCCTGCAGTTGATCCCCAGCCACGCCTGCACCACCTGCAACCTCCATCGCGAACTGGTCGTGCACGAAGCGGGCATCGTCACCGATGTCTGGCCGATCGAAGGATCCGGACGACTGACCTGACCATCGCCCCGGCCCGCCACCCGCTTGCTCCCGATCACCTGCCCTCGCCACAATGCACCTCCCGCCTCGACGCCACGACCGCCCCCTCCGGAACACGCCATGCCCACCTTCTCGTCACGGCTGCCCTTCCTGCTTGCCTGCCTGCTGTTGGCCTGTTTCACGAGCGGCCGTGCGAGCGCCGACGAAAGCCCCATCGACCAGCGTGACCGCCGCGGACTGTTCGTGGACAGCCATCTCATCGATCATCGCGACCAGGTCGTCCTCACGCTCCACGCCCCACGGGATGAGGGGCCCGTCTTCTTCTTCGACAAGCCGTGGGAGGGCATCCACTGCGGCTACTGCACGGTGCTCCACGATGGCGATCGCCTGCGCCTGTACTATCGGGGAATGCCGGCAGAGGTGGTGGATGGCACGGATGGCGAGGTGACGTGCATGGCCGAGTCGCTCGACGGCATCCACTGGACACGTCCCGAACTGGGCCTCTTCAACCCTCCGAACGATCCAACCGGCGACCGCCGCAACAATATCGTGCTGGCGGGTTCCGCGCCCCACTCGCACAACTTCAGCCCGTTCCTCGACTCCAACCCCGCTTGTCCGCCCGACCAGCGTTACAAGGCACTTACCGGGCTCGACACCAGCGGCTTGGTCGCCTACACCTCGGCAGATGGCATCCACTGGAAGAAACTCCACGACGCCCCGGTCATTCCGCGAGCGGCACCGTTCCCCTTTGAGTGGATGTTCGACTCGCAGAATATCGCCTTCTGGTCCGAATCGGAGCGGAAGTATGTGAGCTACTTTCGCGTCTACTCGGGCGTGCGGAGGATCGCACGGTGCGAGAGCGAGGATTTCGTGCACTGGACGCCGCCGGTCCTGATGGAGTACGAAACCGACGGACGGGCCTCGCCGCTGGAGGAGATCTACACGAACCAGACCACGCCGTATTTTCGAGCGCCCCACGTCTATCTCTCTTTTGCGGCCCGCTTCGTGCCCGGCCGGCAAGTGATCAGCGACGAAGAGGCAACTCGCCTGAAACTGGCGGCGGGCTTCCAGAAGGATGTTTCGGACGCGATCCTCATGAGCACGCGGGGCGGTTCGGTCTTCCAGCGACAGTTCCTCACCTCCTTCGTGCGTCCCGGTATTGGTGCCCGCAACTGGGTTTCGCGCACGAACTATCCGGCGCTGGGGATCGTGCAGACAAGTGACACGGAATTGTCACTCTATGTCAACCAGGACTACGCCCAGCCAACCGCGCACCTGCGCCGCTATTCGCTGCGACTGGATGGCTTCGCCTCCGCCCGCGCGCCCTACGAAGGCGGCGAATTGACGACCAAGCCGATGCATGTGCGCGGCGACCAACTGCAATTGAATTTTTCCACGTCCGCCG
>CAZUJM010000079.1:0-2314 GCA_964620405.1 uncultured Pirellulaceae bacterium
CTGGCGGCCGGATTCTTCCTGCCCCATGTCCCCTGCCACGTCCCGGAACCTTGGCTGGCTCGCATCCCCGATTCGGACCTCGTCCTGCCCCGGGTGCTCGGCAACGACCGAGACGATACGCCGCCGTTCAGTTGGTACCTTCACTGGCAACTTCCCGAGCCTCGGCTGGAATGGCTGCAAGCCCATCAGCAGTGGCGGAACCTGGTCCGGTCGTATCTGGCGTCCACGGCCTTCGTCGATGCCCAGATCGGTCGAGTGCTCGCGGGCCTCGAAGCCTGCGGCCTAGCCAAGGACACGGTGGTCGTTGTCTGCAGCGACCATGGCTGGCACCTGGGCGAGAAAGGCATCACCGGCAAGAACTCTCTGTGGGAACGCTCCACGCGCGTGCCGCTCGTGATGGCCGGTCCAGGCATCGCGGCCGGAACGCGGTGCAGCGAACCGGTGGAGCTGCTGGACCTCTACCCCACGCTCCTGGAACTCGCCGCCCTGCCGCTTGCAGGCGACTTGGAGGGGCACAGCCTGCGGCCCCAACTGCGCGATTCCTCCGCGCCGCGCGCGTGGCCCGCCATCACCACCAGCAACCAGGGAAACCAGAGCGTGCGCACTCGCGACTGGCGACTGATTCGCTATGCGGACGGCAGCGAAGAACTATACGATCACCGCGTCGATCCCCAGGAAGAGCGGAACCTGGCGGCGGACCCGCGGCTGGACGCGCAACGTGCAGAACTTCGCGCCCACCTTCCGACCATCAACCGGCCTCCCGTCGCGGGAAGCGCCCATCGCGTTCTGACCTACGACGCTGCCACAGGCCAAGCCGTCTGGGAAGGTGAGTTGATCGAGCAGCGTCCCTGAGCTTCCTGCTGACATGGATTTGTCACAGGTGCGAGGCGACTAGAAGCGGCGGACTACGCTGCCCATCAGCCAATGCGCCTGGGTCGACACGTTGGAGTTGCTGAAGTCGCCGCCCAGGAAGTCACTTTGGCCCACCGTCTTTTCGCCGCTCCACGAAAACTGGTAGGCCACGTCGAACTGGTAGCAGCCCCAGGCCTGTCCAGCTCCGACGGACACCGCGTGCTCCAGTGTCGCCGCGATGAGAGGCGTGAGCGTCCCGGCGGGGATCGGGTTGTCGTGGTACACGTAGCCGGCCCGCAGCACGCGATCGCCGGCCAGCGATCGCTCCAGCCCCAGGCGTACCGACACCGAATCTTTCCAGTTCAGCGGGAACCGATCGACCAGCGATGGCCCCGTCAGCGCGGCAATGGCGGGATTGTCGGCTCGCGTGAGGTTCAGGTCGAACGAATCGAACGAGGAGGACCCGCCCATCCAGTAGACATCCGTGGAAAGCACCAGGCACGGACTGACCACATGCCGCAGCCCCGCGCCCAGGATGCTCGGCCACTCCACATCTAGCGTCGAATCGAACCGCGTCGTTCCCAGCCCAGGCACGCTGACCAGGGTGTTGCCATCCAGATGGAAGTTCGTCTCGCCCGTGTAGGATACCCCCAGGGTCGTGCGATCGGACAGCAGGTACTGGGCTCCCACCGACCAGCTGATGGCGGCCCCGGTTCCTTGGAAGTCCATCAGCGTCGGCGTGCCCGCGAACGGATGGGGGCCCTGCAGGTAGTAGGGCGCCTCAACTTCCATGTGGCTGATCGCCGCTCCGAAGGTTCCGCCCACCGACAGTCGATCGGTCAGCTTCGCGGAGACACCCGGCAGGATCCTCGCCAGCGAACCAAACGACTTGTATCGCTGTTCGCCGCTGAACGGAAACGGACCGTTCATGTCGTAGACCGAAGAGAAGCCCGCTTGCGAGTAGAGGCCCAGGCCGTAGGCCCAGAGGCCATCCTGTGATTTGCGAATCAGGGCGACCTGCCCCATGGGCATCGGGTTGTCGTGCGCGTCAACGCGACCGTTGTCGGGGTCACTGTACTTGAGGTCCGTGAACAGCAGGTCGCCACCGACCTCGAAGAGTCCGTTCCCCGCGACGTTGGTCATGGCGGCGGGATTGTCGAGCAGGATCTCGCCATTGTCGCTGAACCCAAGGTTCGTGCCGCCGCGTCCCGAGGAGATCGCGCCCAGACCGTCGCGGATCACGCCGTCCGCCCACAACGGCGGGCCGTTCACCGCCAACGCCCCCAGAGCCGCCAGCAACAGTTTGCGCACCGAAGCCATGTCAACATCCTTGCTCGACTGGACCGGATACTTCCGCTTCGTGGGAACTATCGTCCGGTTGCGCCGACGCGTACGATCGAATCCATCCTGCAGCCTGCTCCTCGTCGTCCGTGTGTTCCACTCGTTCCGCGTGGAGAAACCC
>CAZUJM010000079.1:2324-23593 GCA_964620405.1 uncultured Pirellulaceae bacterium
CGCCAGCAATACACCGACAGCATCGACAGCAGTCATGCTACTTTTTCGCGCCGCGCGCGAATGCTGCGAGCAAAGAGGCCACCGGCCCGCCCAGAGTGCTGGCCGCGGTTTCCGTTTTCAAGGCAGGTCGATGCGGCCGAGCAGCGAGGCCAGTTCGTCCAAGACCTCCTCCATGGCCACGCGGTCCGCCTTGGACTTCGCAAGCGTCTCCAACTGCTTGGACGGTTCGGTGAAGACGTCAAAGCCAACACTTCCACCGAGGCCCTTCAGCCAGTGGCCATGGGCGGCCAACGCCTCGTGATCCAGTTCATCCAGATGCTGCCGCATTACCTCGAGGCGTTCCGTCAGTGTCTGGGCGAACCTCCGCACGATCTCCGCGATCTGCCGATCCTGCACCGGAAGCCGACTGCGAATCCGTTCGCCGGTGGCGACGCCTCGGCAACTGCCCGCAGTGCCCGGTAAGGGCTCGACTGCAGAGCCCACTGCGGGCCCCACTACGGGACCGGGCGCGGGACTGCGGGTGTCGGGGGCACTGTCACCGGCGGGAACTCGCCCAGCCGACGCGAGGTCCGGCGCCACCTGCCGAACCACCTCCTCCAGTAGCCGGTCCATGTCGATCGGTTTACTGAGAAAACCGGTGCATCCCGCTTCGCGGCTCGCATCCTGGTCCTCGCTCATCGCGTTGGCGGTCAGCGCGACGATCGGCACCTCCAAGCCGTGGGCACGCAACTCACGGGTCGCCGAGTAGCCGTCGAGCACCGGCATCTGGACATCCATCAGGATGAGATCAAACGACTGTTCCAGCGCGAGGTCCACCGCTTCGCGTCCGTTCTGGGCCGTCGACACGCGCGCTCCCGCCCGCTCCAGGTACAGGCTCGCCAGCCGGCGGTTCTCTTCGCTGTCATCCACGACCAATACATGCCACGATGGCAACTGCCAGTTCGCATGGGCTTCGCGTGTCGGACTCACCGCCAGCGTCCCCGTCGCGTTCGGTTTGACCATGCGCACCTCCGACAGGTCACCGCAGTCGACACTCATCGTGAACGTGCTGCCCACTCCGGCCTCGCTGGTGACACGAATATGGCCTCCCAGTCGTTCCACGAGCCGTTGGCTGATCGACAGCCCCAGGCCGGTGCCTCCGAAGCGACGAGTGACGGAACTGTCGGCCTGGGCGAAGGGCGCGAAAATCTTCTGCATCTGCTCGGCCGTCATGCCGATGCCAGTGTCCGCAACGTCGATCTCCAGCCGGTTATCGTCGACCAGGTACCGACAGGCGACCGTCACCGTTCCCTGCTCGGTGAACTTCAGCGCGTTGCCCAGGATGTTCGTAAGAATCTGCCGAAAGCGTGTTGGGTCGGTATGGATGACTTCCGGCAGGTCCGTCTCCATCCGCACCACGATCTCATTGCCCCGTTCCCGGGCGCGGACACGGAGGGTGCCGAGCGTGTCCGAAACCAACTGCTGCGGTGAGCACGGCAGCAGTTCCACATCCATCTTGCCGGCTTCGATCTTCGAGAGGTCCAGTACATCGTTGATGAGGTTCAGCAGGTACTGACCGCTGCCATGGATCGTCTCGAGGTACTCCCGGGCCTCCTGTTCCGTGCGCGCGTACCCGCGCCGCAGCAGGTCGGCAAACCCAAGGATCGCGTTCATGGGAGTGCGGATCTCGTGGCTCATGCTGGCCAGGAAGGAACTCTTCGCCTGGTTCGCGGACTCCGCCAGTTCCTTGGCGACTTCCAACTGGGCCTTCGCGCGTTCCAAGTCCAGGGCCGTGCGTTCAAGTTCCTGGTTGGATTGGTGCAGCTCGATGGCCCGCTGGGCGAGAGCCGCCGTGCGTTCACCGACCTGGGCTTCCAGCGTATCGTTCAACTCGCGCAGCATCCGGAAGCCTTCGGCATTCTCCAGGGCGGTGCCGGCGGTGGTCGAGAGATAGTCGGCCACCCGCCGCTCATCGTCGCCGAACAGTCCGGCCACCTGGCCGTGATTGACCACGATACAGGCAGCCAGTTCGTTGCGGACAAAGACCGGGGCGCAGAGGGCGGATGTCCGCGCCGCCGGGTCCAGCTGCGAATCGTTTAGCAGGACAGCCGCTCGTCGTTCGATGGCGGTCAGCACCAACTGCGGCACCACCTCGGTCTCCGCGTCGCCCCAGAGCACGTCGTAGAGCAGCGGCGCGGATGCGGCGGCGGGCTTGATGACCACGCACCGCTCCCCGCGAAGCAGTCGAAGCGCCGCGTTGTGGGTCGCTTCGAGGATCGCCTGTTGCGTCAGGGCACTGGAGATCGCCCGTCCTTTTTGCAGCAGGGTATCGAAGCGATCGACCAGCGAGAGCGTCTCCGCGTTTTTCAGCTGGTCTTCATCGGGTACGGACAGCACCTGCAGTTCCCGGCGTGCCGCGGCCAGGTCATGCTCGACGCCCGACCATCCCAACGCCCTGCCGGCCAGGGCGCGCATCTCCAGGGTCTTGAGCTCCTCGTACCGGGCCTTCTGTCGGCGCGCGATCTGCAGCGACGCCTCGAACGACCACGCCGCGCGATACTTCCTGCCCAGCCGCAAACAGGCCAGGCCGTACTCCCGCAGCGCGTGCGGCAGGTCGGTGGGGAAGCGCCGTCCGATCCGCAGGGCGCGTCGAGCGGCCCGGAACGCACGACGTTCGGCGGCCCTGCGCGCCTGCACCGTCGCGTACGGATCGTCGTCCATGCACATCCGCGTCGCCGTGGCCAGCCAAGCATAGTTGGGAGCAATGTAGGTATTGAGCACCCCAGCGCGACGCGCCAGCGTTACCGACTCCTCCAACAATCGCACGGCCTCCCGCGGCTCGCCCGCGAACAGGACGCGAATCGCCTCCGCCAGCATCACCTGCGTCTTCGTCTGCGTATCCACATGGGGACGGGCCATCTCGGAGCCTGTCACTTGAGCATCCAACCGCCCTTCCATGCCGCGCGCCCAGACATCGAGGAACACGCCGGAAGTCTGGCAATCGCCGAGCGCGATTCCCGAGCGATAGTATTCTTTCGCCACGCGCACCGCCTCGCTGAACTCGCCCAGGCGATACAGGGCCACGGCCCACTGATACGCGGCCGTGTTCACTTCCCAATAGTCGCCCGTGCGTTCCAGCAGTCGCACGGCCTGCTGGGCGCGGGACACACACTCTTCGTACCGCGTCGCCGCGTACAGCGCCACGGCCAAGAAATGCAGCGACTGCCCCTGTCCCCAGGTATCGTGGAAAGCCGTGCGCAGGTCGAGCGACTTCTGGGCGTAGTCCAGCCCACGTCGATGCCAGCCAATCAGGCTCATCACCGGCGCGTGCTCTGAGTACGCTTGCGCCAGTTCTCGCGAAGGAGAAAACGTTTCGGCAAGATTCAGCTCCCGGAGATGAGCCCACAGCGTGTGCGCCGGACCGCTGACATACCAGTAGGCGTGGGCCAGTCGGCTGAAGAGGCAGCAGGCCAGCGTCTCGGCCTGGCTCGCCGAGCGACGCCGCCGGTTGACGAACCACCGTGGCATCAGCGAATGCAGCGTCTGCACCACGATCTGCACGGCCAGTTGGACCGCAAGCATGGGTCGAGACCGCGGCACGCGAAAGCCCAGTTCACGAAGAGCCCGTTCGAACGCGGCGTTCGCCGCGGTCTTGTCTCCCTCCCGAAACGCGAGGTCGCCGAGCGTCTTGCGCGTCAGCGCCCGTTCCAAGGTGCCCTCGGCAAGGTCCGCCGCCGAATTCAGGTAGCCCGCCGCCTCAAGATACTTGCCGCGCAGCAGGAGCACCTCCCCGAGGCCGGCGTGGACTCGGTACCGCATGTCCCGCCCCGCCGCGTCGGCTCCCGGCAACGCCATCAGATACTGCCGCTCAGCCACGTCCAGCGCGAACTTCTCCCGCGCATCGGACGCGGCCCGGACCGCAAACGGAAGCGCTAGTTCCGCCTGCCCCGCTTCGGAGTAGTGGTAGGCCAGTTCGTAGATTCGCTCGGCATGATGCTCCTGCAGGTACTCCGCCGCCGACTGGTGCAGCCCCCGACGCTGCTCCTCGGACAGTTCCCCAAGCAGTTTTTCCCGGATTGAACCGTGGGCGAAGGAGTAGGTGGTGCCATCGGGACGCAACCAGACCACATGACGACTGCGAGCCTCCTGCAGCAGTTGGATCACCTCGCGCGCCTTGCGTCGCCCCAGGGATGCCAGCGCTTCCATGGAAAAGTCACGGCCCAGGACCGCGCCCAGAGACAGCAGTTCCAGGCAGTCGGCGGAGAGCTGGCGGAGTTCCGTGGCCAGCAGTGCGCCGACGTCTCCATCCATCTGCATCCGCGACAGCTTGCTCTGGTCGACACTCCAGCCATCCTGCCCGGACTGCAGGATGTCGGACTCCAACAGACCCCGCAGCACGCCGATCGCCAGCAAGGGCACGCCACTTGAATACTGGTAGACAATCTCAATGACCGATCGCGGCAGCATGCCTCCCATCGACTCCAGCAGCTGCTTGGTCTCCCGCAGAGTCATGGGCCCGATGGGAAACGCTCGGTCAGGTTTGATTCGCTCGCAGATGGCCTGTGCGACTTCGTCCTTGCCCCGCGCGGCCGCCAGCAGGACGATTGGCACCTCGCGGTTCCGCTGCGACCAGCCCTCCAGCAGGCGAACCGTCAGCGCGTCGACCCACTGGAGGTCGTCCACGCAGACCAGCATCGGTCCCTGCTCGGCCGCGAAGCTCTCCACGAGTACCGCCAGGGCCGTGACGATGCGTGTCTCACCAAGTTCCTCGGGCCCGACCAGTTTCGCGTCGTTCCAGCCGAAGAGCCGCGCGAGCGACGGCGTTGCCACGCCGAGCTCGACCTCGTACGCGGCGACGCGGTTCCGCACGCGTTCGGAAAGCGCTTCGTCCGCCTGCAAGCGCATCCGCCACTCTTCGACCAGCGGTTCAAGGGTCTGGAAGGGACGCTGCGCGGCCTGGCTGTTTCCCTGGACGCGATAGACATGGTAGCCACGCACCCGCGCCCTTTTCGCAAGTTCCGCCAGCATCCTCGTCTTGCCGCAGCCTGGTACGCCCTGCATCACGATGGTTCCGCCCGAGGTGCGGGCGAGCGTTTCCATCGCCTGTTCGATCTGCTGCAATTCACGAAGCCGTCCGGTGAAATCCGGATGGCGCAGGATATCGTGTCGATCGGTCAGCCCCAGCACGATTCCCTGGTCGATCGTCCCGGACTCCACGGCGCGGCGCAGCAGGCGCAGGTCATCCAGCACGGACTGCGCCGACTGGTACCGATGGCGTGCTTCGGTGCGGACGAGCCGCTGGATCAGGTGGTCCATGGCGGGCGGCGCGTCGACCTTTCGCTCCAGCAGCGACGGCACCGTGGTCGCCATTTTCTGGAAGAGAACGTCGCCGACGCTTCCTGAGAACGGAGCCTGTCCGCTGAGGCACTGGAACAGCAGTACGCCGAGGGAGTAGAGGTCCGACGCTTCACGCACATCCTCATCCAGCAGCCCCGCCAGTTCTGGCGAACTGAACGTGGCGCGTTCCGCGTCGGCGGACACCACGGTCTGGGACGGGAACTGCAGCCCCGCCAGACGCACGATGCCTTCCTCGCCCCACTCCACGTTCGTCGGACAGACGGCCGAATGCAGCACGCCCTTGGCATGCAAGGCGACCAGCGCTTCGGCAAGGCGTTCACCAACCGCCAGCGCCTCATGGAAACGCAGCGGTCCCTCGACGAGGCGATCAGCAAGCGTCCTGGCCGACCCGCGTTCCTGCACGAAGTACGCATACTCGGGCGTGGCGCCGTATTCGAGCGCGGGAGCGTAGCAGTCCGAACGCAGTTCGCACAGCGCATGAGCGTCGTGTTCAAAACGCAGCAGCAGCGCGTTGTTCAACACCGCGCGCGGAATCAACTGCACCACGACGGCGACGCGATCGGTCCGACGTTCGCCCAGGTAGCGGCCCGGACGCTCGAGCCATCCCTCGCCCACCTGGACCTCGTAGCGGTCGTTCCCTACCCGTTGCTTCGGTTCACCACCCATGCCGCTCTCCTCGCCAGAACGCCTGGCCTCCGGGAGTCCGGCCTCCGCCCGCGCGCGTCGAGCGCGCGGCTTCCCCGTTTCGGCGCAGCCGACTCCCCAGGGAGTCTAGCTTGCCGACGTCTCCGAACGCGCAAGCTGTAACGTCCGCCGCGCGAGCCGCTCCGTTCGGTCCGCGGGCCTCCTTCGCGAAACTCGGACGAATGCCCGGATTATCTTCCCACGTTGCCGCGACCTTCTGGTGTTTTTGCCTGCTTTGCTTGCACGCGTCCCGGGTGCAGTTCGATCTTCGATCCGATAGGGGCGGGGTCCGAGTCCATGGAAGGCCTGCGTGGACGATCGCCCGTTCGTCCCAGGCCTGCCCCAAGAACGCGCGGACGCCCCTGCGTCCTCCGCAAACCGCACAGTCCGCCACGACGGGTCTCTCGCACCCGCCCCCCTGCACCAGGTCCCTCCACAACCGATTCCGCCACCATCGCCGACCACGCCGCGCACACGACCATCCGCCTGCGCCCCGCCGCCAAGGGAAGCCCCATGAGCCGAGATTTCACGAGCATCCTGAAACGATTCCTGTCTTATGTGGAGGAGGCGCCTGGGCAGGTGGCGTTCCACTACATCCACGCCGATGGCATCGTGGAACAGATCACGCGCGGGGACCTGCTCCGTCGGTCGGCTGCCGTGGGAAACTATCTTCGCGCGCACGCGCAGCCCCAAGACCGCATCTGCATCGCCCTGCCCCATGGCCCTCAGTTCCTATACGCCTTCCTGGGAACGCTCTACGCGCGGATGATCGCCGTCCCCTGCAACCTGCCACGTTCGCGCCGCAACCAGTCGCTGGCTCGACTGCAGGCGCTCATCGAGGACGCCACGCCGAGTCTGGTGCTGGGAACCGAAGCCTCCGGCCCGCTGCTCGCCGCGGAAGGCCCTGAATCGAAATCCGATTCGGGTCTGGCGGCGCAGGAGTTACGCGACTTACGGCAGGTTCCGGTGGAGAGTCTGTTCACGGATCCCGACTCCGAGTGGCGGGAGTCGCCGACCGACGCGAAAGCGAGCGAGGTGGCCTACCTGCAATACACGTCCGGCTCCACGGGTCGCCCCAAGGGCGTGATGGTGACCCATGGCAATCTGATCGCGAACGAACGGGCCATTCAATCGGCCCTCGGCCACTCGCCGGGGACGGTGATGGTGAGCTGGCTGCCGTTCTTCCACGACATGGGCCTGATCTGCGGCCTGCTGCAGCCCATCTTCGTCGGTTTTCCGGGAGTGCTGCTGTCCCCTCAGATGTTCATGAACGATCCGTTCGGCTGGCTGAAAGCCTGCAGCGACTTCCGCGCGACCACCACCGGCGCCCCGAACTTCGCCTACGACCTTTGCGTCGAACGGATCACGGACGAGCAGGTGGCCCAACTGGACCTGCGTTCACTGCAGGTCGCCTACAACGGATCCGAACCGGTCCGTCATGAAACGCAGGAACGATTCGCGGGCAGGTTCGCGTCCGTGGGCTTTCGACGCGAAGCGTTCCTGCCCTGCTATGGGCTGGCGGAGGCGACGCTGATCGTTTCCGGCGGACCCTGGCACGCTCCCGTCGCGTCCATTCGGCTCGACGTGTCGGGAACGCAAGTCGACACACGGGAGGAGCAGGATGGAGCGGCCGGCGGGAAGCGTTCGCCCCGCGTGGTCTCCTGTGGCCAGATCGCTCCGGAAACCGATGTCGTGGTCGTCGATCCGGCGAGCAACACGCCGGTCGCCGACGGCCATACCGGCGAACTGTGGGTACGAGGCTCCAGCGTCACCGCTGGCTACTGGAACAACGACGCCGAGACAGAGCGGGTGTTCCGGGCGCGCCTGGCCGACGACGCTGGCCACTGCTTCCTGCGCACCGGCGACCTGGGACTGGTCCACGAGGGCGAGGTCTACATCACGGGCCGCCTGAAGGACCTGCTGATCGTCCGCGGGCGCAACATCTACCCGCAGGACCTCGAGACCCACCTGCTGGCGACGCTCGACCTCAAGGGCGTCAACCGCTGCGCGGCCGTGGGACTCGAACGCGAGCGTCGGGAGGGTGTCGGCATCGTGCTGGAGGCCAACGCCGAAATGCGGAACCTCGTCCGCTCCAGCGACCGGGAAGGCTCCCCGGAACTGGACGCCATCGCGAGGCAGATCCACCAGCAGATCCTCGACGAGTTCGATGTGGCGATCGATGGCATCGCCTTCATGCGTCCGGGCCGACTGCCGCGCACCACGAGCGGCAAGCTCCAGCGCAGCGCCTGCCGCGCCGCGTTCGATCCCGGCAACGACGACCTGCTCTACCTGACGCATCCCGAACAGTACCTGGCGACGCCTGTCTCCGCGGTCCTGGCCCGCATCCGCGAACTCCTGCGAAAACACCAGGAATTAACGGCGGACGAGGCGGCCGAAGACGCTGACAACCGCATGTCACTCAGCCAGCTTGGAATGGACTCGCTGAGCCGCACGGCGTTCCTCGGGGAGTTGGAAAACGAGTACAGCATCGCCAGCAGCGAGGCGTTGAATTCCAACGACCCGACGCTGCATGAGATCGTCCAGTGGATTCGTCGCACGGCCCCCAGCCGCTCGCACGCCGAGACGCACGTGTCCATCCTTTCCGCGACACCCACGACCGCCAACACGGACGCGGGGCACAGCTCCGTTCCCACGCCACACCTGCAGGTCCCGCAGGCGACGTCCGTGGCCCAAGCACCCGCCGCCCAACACCGGTCGCTCGATACCGGCGACGATCGCGTCCTGCGGGTCGACTCGAAGGTCACGTCCATGTCCGACTTCGAACAGCGCGAAGCCCGCGACCTGTTCGCCAAGACCCGCGACTTCAGCCCCTGGCTCGAGGACTACGAACTGCGCGGCTTCAAACGCTACCTGCTGCCGGTGATCGAACAGCGGGGTGGCCGGGCGCTGGTCGGGGGAGACCGATACGCCGAGCAGCGTGAAGTGATCCTGTTCGCATCGGCCGACTACCTGGGCCTGTCGCACGACCCGCGCGTGAAACTGGCGGCCGCGCGTTCGATCATGGAACATGGCTGCAATGTGGGATCGGTACCCCTCATCGCCGGCTCCACGCCCGTCCATTCGCGACTGGAACGGGAACTGGCCGAATGGCTGGGAACGGAGTCCTGCGTCCTGTTCCCCACGGGCCAGTCCGCGAACATGGCCACGATCGCCGCCCTCTGTTCGCAGAAGGACACGGTCGTCGTCGACAACCAGGTCCACTACAGCATCCTTGAGGGCGTGCGTCTCGCGCACGCGCGCTGGCGGACCTTCCTGCACAACAACCCTGACAGCCTCCGCGAGGTGCTGGAGTCGGTGCGGCAGAGCAATCCGGATCGCGGCGTGCTGGTGATCGTGGAAGGTGTTTACGGCATCGCCGGCGACGTGTCGAATCTGCCCGAACTGCTCGCCGTGGCCCACACCTACGACGCCCGCGTCATGATCGACGACGCCCACGGCATCGGCGTCCTGGGACATGCGGCCGGCGGCGCGGCCCAATTGCAGGGCGTCTCCTCGCAGGTCGACATCCTCATGGGCTCGCTCAGCAAGGCCCTCGGCAGCTTCGGCGGCTTCGTCGCGGCGCGCAAGGACGTGGTCGACTACCTGCGATTCTTCGCCAAGTCGATCGCCTTCGCCGTGGGCATGCCGACGGTCAACGCCGCCGCGTCGCTGGAGGCGTTGGCGATCATTCGCGAGGAGCCGCAACGGGTCCGGGAACTGCTGACGAAGTCGGCGCATTTCCGCCAGGCACTGGTCGACATGGGATTCACCGAAGCCGGCCAGTCGGAGTCGACGATCATGTCCCTGGTCGTGGGCGACGAGAAGCGGCTCCGCGACCTGACACGTCTCCTCTTCGAGCAAGGCGTGTGGGTGGAAGGCCTGCCGTTTCCGGCCGTGCCGCGCGGGCAGGAGCGGATCCGCTTCCGCGTCCGCGTGCAACACACCTTCCAAGACCTCGAGGAAGCGGCCCAGGCCGTGCGGCGCATCGTGCGTCCCCTGCGACGTCGGTCGGCCTCCAGCTTCGGCACTCCCTCCCTCGCGGAAACGCGCGACAACTGGCGCTGGCAGACCCGCCAGTCCTTGACGGTTGCCGAGTCGCGGATGGTCGCCCAGTTGGCCATCGACGTGTCGCACGAACGCGGAAGCGCGCTGCCCTGGGTCTCCCGGGAGTTCATTGAGAAATACTATCGCCGGGACGAGTACTGGCGCAACTTGCCGGCCGAGCCCGAGTGGCACCTGCTGTTCGCCGAGGAGGACCTGCTGGCCGCCTTCTGCGTCGACCGGACGCACGTCACCCTCGACGGAAACCAGGAAGCGGTCGAACTGCTGGGCACGCTCACCTACTGCCAGGTAGCCCGCGGCCATGTGCAGTCCCGCATCGAGGAAGTCACCGCAGCCCGACGCGACCGCGCGCAGATCCTGATCGCTCCCGCCAACCATCCCGTCTTTGTGTTCGGCGCCGGCTCGCACGACTGGCAGCCGGCCACCGCCAAGCCGTTGCTCGAATCGTCCCTCGCCGCGTCGGAAGATCGACTCTTCGACGAGGCTCACTGGGCTCCCAGCGGCGAAAAACGCTACTGGCAGGTGCGCCTCGACCCGCATGCCGGCCAGCACGGCGATGCGCGCAGAAGGGGCGACCGCAGCCGCACCACGCTCCGCGAGTTCCGACGGCACGATCCGGTCAAGGAGGTCGAATGGATGGCTCCCCTCATCCAACAGACACTCGGCCAGCTGGAACTCTGTGCTCCGCTGAACGAACAGGTGATCTTGGGACTGATCCAGGACCTGCGTGAACTGATCATGCCCGGCTTCTGGCTGGTCGCCGAGCGCGAGGAACGCCCCATCGCCTTCGTGCTGGCCTATCCGAACATCACGCAGGAGTTCCTCCGGGTCGCCGGAGCGGCCGATATCGCCGACTTCCAGTTAATGCAGCAGGCCATGGAACACGCGCAGGAGGCGTTCGTGGCGTGGCTGGCGGTGCATCCCGACCATGCCAACCAGGGCGTCGCGGAGCATCTGCTGGAGGAACTCATGCGACGTCTCCGCGCCCGCAAGTACACCCACGCCTGGCTCAGCTGGGAACTGGTCGACGGCGCCACGCCGCAGCAGCAACTGCTCGATGTGTGCGGTGTCGTGGAGCAGTCGGTGAGCATGCCGGTGCTGGCCCGCCTGCCGAGCCGAACGGCAACGACCTCGTCCGTGCCCGCCCCGCATGTGACCTCCGCAAAAACGGGAGAGACCGCTCCCAGCGACTGGGCGATGTGATAAGCTGGCCCGCACCGGCATACTGCCCGTGTCATCTTTGCCCGACGCCGGCTTCGACGTCCTGTCCGCGCTGGGGCCCGCGTCGGCTTCCGTGGCATCCCGCCGCGAAGCAGGTTTCCGCGAAGCGTGGCCCGATGGCTTCGCGTTGCAAGGCCTCAGTTTTCCGGGCCGCGAGCGGCCGCGTGTTCCCTTGACCTTCCCCCCAGAAAGCCTTGACTTTCCCCCCAGAAAGGCAGCCCACCATGGCCACCCCCGTGCGATTCGTGATCATCCCGAAGGTGGCCCACCCCTGGTGCGACGAAGTCCACCGAGGCGCTCAAGAGCAGGCGGCCGCCTTGGGTCGTGCGGTGGGCACCGAGGTCGTCATCGACTACCAGCCGCCCGCCAGCTGCGACCCGGTCGAACAGAACGCGATCCTCGAACGAGCGGCCAAGACCAACCCCAGCGGGATCGCGATCGACCCGGTCGATACGACAGACCACATGACGGCCATCCACCATGTCAGGAGCCAGGGGATTCCCGTGGTGCTCTTCGATTCGCCCTCGCCCGATGGCAGCATCACGAGCATCGGCAACAACTTTGCCCAGCAGGGAGTGATCGCCGCCGAACGCCTCGCCAAGCTGCTCAACGGTACCGGCAAGGTCGCCGTGATGCAGGGCTTCCCCACGGCGCCGAACCACAAGCAGCGGTACGACGCACAGCTGGCGACCCTGCAGAAGTATCCCGGGATCACGATCGTCGACGGTGGAACCGACAACGACGACATCGAGACGGCACGCCAGCAGGCCCTGTCCGTCCTCCAATCGCATGCCGATCTTCGCGGCTACCTCTGCTGCGATGCTTCGGGGCCCCTCGGCATCGCGGCGGCACTGCAGGAATCCGGCCGCGTCGGCCAGGTGAAGTTCGTCAGCATGGATGGCATCAAGCCGATTCTCCAAGCCATCCAGCAGGGCGTCATCGACTCGTCCTCGGCCACCATGCCCAAGATGCAAGGCGCCATGTCGATCCTGATGCTGTGGCAGGCCAGCCTGGGCCTTCCGCTGCCCCAGACGATCGACACGGGGATTGATGTGATCACCCAGGACAACGTGGGACGCTACCTGGCCGAGTTGGCTTGAGGCGATGACGCGGCAGCCTGAACTGGTTGGGAGCGCACCGCGGCTCGCCTTCTTCGAAGCTGAGTGCATCGATCATACGACCCGCATTGCGCAACACAGCGTTCCCGCAGCGCAGCAAGTTCCCGCAGCGCAACAAGTTCCCGCAGCGCAGCAAAAAACCCCCGAGGCGATCGAGCGCCTCGAGGGTTGTTCTGGACTGCTTGGGGGCGCTGCCCTGGCCCGGCTCGTGCCGGACGCGGACGGCGCCACGCTCAACTAGGTCGTGGCGGCCGCTTCTTCGCCCGAGGCCACCGGGGCGACGCCCTTCAGGCCGCGACGCTCAACGACGCGATTGACCATGCCCGAGAAGTTGTCCATCGACGACAGGTGGATGTAGGTCAGTTCCAGCTCATCCGTCTTCGCCAGCTCGGCCAGCTTCTCCGCGGGCAGGTTCTTCAGCTTCTCGCGGTTGACGACCATGAAGCCGCCCAGCGAAATGTTGCGACCGTCGGCGAGCGTGAAGTCCGCCCGCATCGACTCCAGCAAGCCCAGCTCGTTCAGCTTCTTGCAGTAGGCCTGCGTGCGCTGGAAGTGAGCCTGGTACTGCTCCAGGAAGCCCAGCATCTCGCTGAGGTAGGTCGACCGCTCGCCGCTCTCATCGAACAGGCGACGACCACGGCCTTCCTGATTGCAACCCGACCAGCTCTCGTCCATCGCCAGCGTGAACGTCGTGCCGTCCTCGCTCTGGACGAATACAAACGGATAACGACGCACGAAAGCCGGAACGTAGTTGGCGTTCCACTTGCCATCGGCGTCGACGTACAGATTCTCTTGGCCTTCCAAGCCGAGGATCGCGACCGGCGAGATGTTTTCACCCGCTCCGGCGAACACAATCGTGTACTCGCGCGCGGCCCGCGGAATCTCGCCCGCCACCAGCGGAACGGAATTCACGCTCTTGGCAAAGGAGTAGTCCGTGTGCTCAATGCACAGGTCCTTGTGCCGCTTCGAATTCACCGGAACTACGTTCTCATAAAACAGCAGCTGCTTAGCCATAATTTCTGCTCACTCACCTCAAACGGGACTGTCTGGAATTCGAATGACTCGGTTTACTTGTCCACGAGTTGCACGCGACCTCGCACGCGACTTGCCACGAGCCTGCCCATCGACGAGCCTGCCCATCCACGAGACAAGAGCATCGTAGCACGGGAGCAGGCGTCCATCGCAATCGTCTGCTCACGGGCCCCCGCTGCACGGCATTGAACACTATGACGCTGGCGTCTTTATAGTCAAGAGCCTGCGGGTGTGTCCCGCCTTTTGCGAGCAACGACGAGCTTCCCTGCCTCCTTCACCTGCCATGCTTACCACGTTCGCCATGTAGCAAAAAGTCAATTCGATACCGCTCTACCCGATCCCCCCACGCGGATTCCGCAGTTCCATCGCGGGCAACCAACGATGCCGGAACGCAACCATCGCAGGGATCGGCGGTTTACCCATGAGCTGGACACTGCCGCAAACGCAGGTGAGGACACTGCCGCATTCGGCGTCCGCGCCCCAGGACCGAAAAGGCTCCCATAACTGCGGCGTGTCGGGCCCCTGGTGGCCCACGCGAGATGGTGGAATCCGCTACAATGAGCCCCTCGCTTGGCCCGAAGCCGCTGAACTTCCTGAGGGGAGAGCCCACCCATGCGCTGGCAGGACCCGGACGAATCCTGGGATGACGACAAGGACAGCCCGGACGACTTCGACGAGGACTTCGACGAGGACTTTGAAGACTCCGACGTGGAGGACCCGAGCGACGAGGACTCCGGCGACGACGACTCCGAGGTGCTGCCTTGCCCCGGTTGCGGATTCACCGTCTACGAGGACTCTCCCTGGTGTCCTTCCTGCGGCCAGTACGTAACCTTCCCATCGGGCGCGGCGGGCGTTTGGAGCGGGCGGCCGACGTGGTGGATCCTGCTGGGGATCCTGGGAGTCATCGCGACTCTGGCCCTCACCTTGGCCGTCTGACCCTACCCGCATCAGTGTCGCGGGGGGTAGCGCGAGCGAAAGCGTCACGGGCAGGATGAAGACCTGCAGCGACCGCGCGCCATGGGCACCGATGACCAGCGACTGCTCGATGTCCGCTGTCTTGGAGGGCCCGGAGAGGAAGCACCCGAAGCCGGCTGAGCCCAGGGTCAGCCGCGCGTAGGCGTCGTGCATGTTGTGCACGATCTCGCCCGCCGGCACGACGATGGCCAAGTGCTGCACGATGAAGTAGACCGCCCGATGCCGCAGGCCGCGATCCGTTACCCAGATGGCCGCATTTTCGGCCACGGCGAACTGGCCCTGCAACACGGCGAAATCCAGGGGAGCAAGCCGATGCGGGTCGTCGAGTTCGTCGAGCCGCACGTTCCAGTCGCCCCCCAAGGGAATCTGGCTGGACCGCAGCCTGGCCGCCGCACACGCAGGCAGTTCGAGGATGCGGCGCTCCAGTTCCCCCAGATCCGGCACGCGGTGCGCCGTGCCGCCGACCGAAGCCAACACGTCGCTGAACTGCTGCCAGGGGTCGGCATACTGGGTCCAGGGCCCGGTACTGTCGGGCAACGCTGGCCCCTGCACGACCTGCCGACGGATGTTGCCGAGAATCTGCTCGCGTCGGTCCATGGACGCTACCTTTCCTCTCGCCGCTGCCGCGCCTTGCGACGCTCGGCCCGGAACATTTCGCGAAAGCTCAACTCCGGCGGCTCCGGAAGTTCACGTTGTCGCCCCCAGGCGTTGCCGGGGTTGTAGACCAGGAAACGGGGCATCCAGCGTAGCGCCGTGCGGCCGAGTCGTCCGAGCCAGTGAAAGCGCGAGGGGCTCAGCAGCGTCCAGCTGGCCCATTTCATGGCCACGCGTTTCGACCAGGGCAGATGGCCCTGGCGGCTCATCTCGCGCCGCATCGTCAGCAGTTCGTGGTGCAGGTCGATCTTCACCGGACAGACATCGGTGCACGAACCGCACAGGCTGCACGCAAACGGCAGGCTGTTGTGCTGGGCACCGTCGCGGACGGGGGCGAGGATCGAACCGATCGGCCCGGGCACCGTCGTGCTGTAGCTGTGTCCGCCGCTCCGACGATAGACCGGGCAGGTGTTCATGCAGGCGCCGCAGCGGATGCAGCTGAGCGACCGACGGAAGTCCTCGCTGCCGAGAATCGAACTGCGTCCGTTATCGACCAGCACCACATGCAGTTCGCCGCCCGGCATCGGCCCATGGAAGTGCGAACTGTAAGTCGTGATCGGCTGGCCGGTGGCGCTGCGGGCCAGCAGCCGCAGGAACACCCCCAGGTCCGCGGCCCGCGGAACCAACTTTTCGATCCCCATGCAGGCGATGTGCACCTTGGGCAGCGAAGCGCCCAGGTCGGCGTTGCCCTCGTTCGTACAGACGACGAAGCCCCCCGTCTCGGCGATGGCGAAGTTCACGCCCGTGATACCCGCTTGAGCTTCGAGGAACACGTCTCGCAGGTGGCCTCGAGCCGCCTCGGTCAGATAGTCCGGATCCGACGCTCCCTTGTCCGTGCCGAGGTGCTCATGGAACACCTCGCCCACTTCCTCCTTCTTGATGTGGATCGCGGGCAGCACGATGTGGCTGGGCGTCTCCTCGCGAAGCTGCACGATGCGTTCACCCAGGTCCGTGTCGATCACCTGGATGCCGTTCTTCTCCAAGAACGGATTCAGGTGACACTCTTCGGTCAGCATCGACTTGCTCTTCGCCACGCGTCGCACGGCGTGCTTCTGGAGGATCTCCAATACGATCTGGTTGTGCGCCTCGGCGTCGGGAGCCCAGTGCACGTGCACGCCCAGGGCGGCGGCGCGGTCCGCGAACATCTCCAGGTAGTCCGCCAGGTTCGCCATCGTATGCAGTTTGATCTGCGAAGCCCGGTCCCGCAGCGTTTCCCATTCTGGCAGGCTGGCCGCGGCCTTGTCGCGTTTCGCGCGGACAAACCACAGCGCCTGGTCATGCCAGCGTGTGCGTTGCAGGTCGGAGACGAACCGTGCGGCATGGACGGCGTGGTCGGTGGAGGAGCTGCGATCGGCGGCGGTAGAGCTGCTGGGGGCAATCATCAGGCCACGGGCCTCCCGGCGAGGATCTGGGCGATATGCATGACACGAATCGGCTTCTTCTGTCGGCGGATCAGCCCCTCCAGGTGCATGAGGCATGACATGTCGGCGGCCGTCAGCACCTGCGTGCCCGCCTGCTCGTGGTCCAGCAGACGGTCGTTGCCCATCAGGCACGAGATGGCTTCCTCGGCAACCGCGAACGTCCCGCCAAACCCGCAGCACTCGTCGGCTCGTTGAAGCCGCGCGAACTGGATGCCACGCAGGCCTTCCAGCAGCTGGCGAGGCTTGCTGAAATCGCCGTCCATCCGTTCGCTGCTGCGTCCCATCCGCAACTCACGCAGTCCATGGCAGCTCTGGTGCAGCCCGACACGATACGGAAAATCACCGTCGACTCGCTCCACCTTCAGCACATCCACGAGGAATTCGCACAACTCGAACGTGCGGGACTTCAGCGACTCGAAGGCCTCGTCGTGGGGAAAATACTCCTCGTAATGATGACGTACCATCGCCACGCAACTGCCGGACGGAGCGACCACATAAGGGTAGTCGCGGAAGATGTCCAGGAACCGCTGGGCCAGCGGCCGCGCCTGGTCGGTGCAGCCGGTGTTCGCCATGGGCTGTCCACAGCAGGTCTGCCCCTCGGGAAACTCCACCGTCACGCCGTGGCGGCGCAGCACTTCGATCGTCGCCCAGGCAACGTCCGGGTAGAACTGATCGACGTAACAGGGGACAAATAGACCAACTCGCATGGCAATCGAGCCGTAACCTCGTTAAAACTTGGACGCAGCCTCCGACGCAAGCGAGCCACTGCAGGCGGTGGTCGCGGTGCCCCGACGGGCTCCCGTGCGACCCACCCGCGACGACCGTTCCCGAGCCTCCCCCCGCCTCGTTCCCACCATTGCCCCGACCATGTGGAGCCTCCCATGATCGCAGCCGTTCAAGCATTCCTTATCCTAGCAGCAACGACAGGTCCCGTGGAAGCCAGTTCATCCCCCCCCGACCAACTCCCCGTCGCTCCCCTACCCGTCACGCGTCGTGTCGACCAGACGGACGAATACCATGGGGTTCGCGTCGCGGATCCTTATCGCTGGCTGGAGGACGATGTCCGGCAGTCGGACGAAGTGCGGGGCTGGGTCGAAGCCCAGAACCGCGTCACGTTTGCCTATCTGGAGGAGATACCGCAGCGGAAGGCCATCCGGCAACGCCTCACCGACCTCTGGAACTTCGCCAAGTACTCCGAACCCTCCCAGGTCGCCGGTCGCTACTTCTTCCGCAAGAACGACGGCCTGCAGAACCAGGCCGTTCTCTATGTGTCCGAATCGCTCGACGGCGAACCGCGCGTCCTGCTCGACCCGAACCAGTGGACCAAGGACGGCACGATGGCTCTCGGGGCCGCCGTCCCCAGTGACGATGGCAAGCGTTTGGCCTATTCGGTCAGCGAAGCCGGCTCCGACTGGCAGACGCTGCAGGTGCTGAACGTCGACGACGGCACCATCCTGCCCGACAAGATCCGCTGGGTGCGTTTCGGCGGCGTGGCCTGGAATCGCGCGGGGGACGGATTCTACTACGGCCGCTACCCCGAGCCGGAACCCGGCCAGCAGTTCCAGTCGCTGGCGCTCAACCACAAAATCTACTACCACCAGTTGGGCACGCCGCAGGAGCAGGACGTGCTCATCTACGAACGTCCTGACCACCCCGACTGGACGTTCGGCATCGCCCCCACGGAGGACAACGCCTATCTGGTCTTGGAGATCACCAAGAGCACGGACGACCAGAACCGCGTGCTCTACCGACCGCTCGCGGCGGGTTCCGGCGACTGGATCGAACTGATCGGCGACTTTGAGAACCAGTTCTCCTTCATCGGCAACGAAGGCTCGACGTTCTATTTCCTGACCGACCTCGACGCGCCCACCAAGCGGCTGGTGGCCATGGACGTCGGGCAGCCCGGGCGGGAGCATCTTCGCGAAGTGGTCGCCGCATCGTCGGACACGCTGGAGTCGATCCGCCTGCTCAGCGGGCAGTTCATCGCCAACTACCTGCACGATGCCACGTCGCGGGTGCGCATCTATGACCGCGAAGGCAAACCGCTTCGCGACGTCCAGCTGCCCGACATCGGATCGGCCGGTGGATTCGGCGGGCGTCAGGACGACAAGCAGACGTTCTATTCTTTCAGCAGCTACACGTACCCGCCGAGCATCTACCATTACGACGTGACGACGGGCGAAAGCCGGCTCTGGAAGCAGGCGGAAGTGGCCGTGGACCCGTCGCGTTTCGAAACGCGCCAGGTGTTCTACACCAGCCGTGACGGCACGCGCGTCCCGATGATCGTGGCGCATCGCAAGGGCCTGAAGCCCAACGGCCAGCTGCCCACGCTGCTGTACGCCTACGGCGGATTCAACATTTCCTTGACGCCCCAGTTCTCGCTGACCTACATCCTCTGGATGGAGATGGGAGGCGTCGTGGCGGTGCCGAACCTCCGCGGCGGCGGCGAGTACGGCGAAGCGTGGCACGCGGCCGGCAAGACGCTCCAGAAGCAGAACGTCTTCGACGACTTCATCGCCGCGGCCGAATGGCTGATCGCCGAGAAGTACACCTGCTCCAGCAAGCTGGCCATCCAGGGAGGCAGCAACGGCGGCCTGCTGGTGGGGGCCGTGATGACGCAGCGGCCCGAACTGTTCGGCGCCTGCCTGCCCGCCGTGGGCGTGATGGACATGCTGCGCTACCATCGTTTCACCGCCGGCCGCTTCTGGGTCGACGAGTATGGCGTGGCGGAGAACCCGGACCAGTTCCAGGCGCTGCTGAAGTACTCGCCGTACCACAACCTGAAACCCGGCACGCACTACCCGGCCACGCTCGTCACCACCGCCGACACCGACGATCGCGTGGTGCCCATGCACAGCTTCAAGTTCGCCGCCGCGCTGCAGCACGCGCAGCGCGGTCCCGCTCCCACGCTGATCCGCATCGAATCGCGGGCTGGCCACGGAGCGGGCACGCCGACTTCGAAACGCATCGAAAACGCGGCGGACCAGCTTTCGTTCCTGGTCCGCGCGCTGGGCGTCGAGCTGCCGGCGGATTTTCCCGGACAGGCGAAGTGACACAAGGACGGCTCGGGGCGCGATCGCAGTGAAACGGCAAGGCGGTGCCGCGTGCGTGCGGAGTCGCATGCACGCACGCACGAGATCAGGCCGCGCGGGGGACTCTGCGAGGCGCCTCAAGCGCTCCGGAGATCGGCGACCGGCGTGTGGAATCCCTCCAGCCGATTCTCCGCCAGCCGGATGTCGCGAGTCTCCTTGCCCAACCGCAGGCCGATCCGCTGGCTCGGCTCGCGTGTCTCGCGGAGCACATTCCCGCGGATCACGACGTCGTGGGTCTTGCCCTGGATGTCGATGGCAATGCCCGCCGGGCCGCCGCTGTCGATGATCTGGTTCCCCTCCAGCACGTTTCGATTGGCCCAGAAGTCGACGCCGCGGTTCTCGTCGCGGAACAGCACGCCGACCTCCCCGCTGTCGCGCACTTCGTTGCCACGCATCACGTTGTCGGTGTCGTTGTGGCCTATCGAAATGCCGTAGCGATTGCCCACGATCCGGTTCTGCTCGGCGAGCCCGTACTTGACGCCCCAGCACCAGAACAGCCCAATGGAGTTGCGTTCGAGTCGATTGCCGCGGATCAGCGGCCGCTGCGAACCCGAACCGGGGTGCAGTCCCAGGTCGCGGTTGTCATGGCAATGACAGTCCTCCACGACGACCTCGTGGCAGATCTGGAAGCTGATGCCGTCGCCGTTGTAGTTGCGGGCGGTGACGTTGCGAAGCAGGACGCGCTGGCAGTCCTGCAGGAAGATGCAACCGCCATAATTGCCATTGAAGTTGGCGTTGTTGGCGGCGTCCCCGTCGAGCGTGATGTTTTCCACCACCAGGTCGCTCGTCCGTTCGCTCGTCAACAGCGGAAACAGCGACGCACAGGTGGGTTCGCCCGAGAGCCAGAGGTTTTCGCGGAGGCCGGCATCGAGCTTAAAACGGTTGCCGGACCGCGCGACGAGCGTCCGCTTGATGACGGTCGGACCGCCATCGTGCGGGTTCTTGGCCTGCAGGACGACGCCATCGCCCACGCGGAATCCCGCCGCGTCGCGTAGCGTGATCTCCTGGTCGTACCAGTCCGAATCCTCCGCGAGGGACACCGACCGGGAGGGAATCTTCGTCAGCACGCTCTCGGGACCGCTGCCCAGCAAACGCACATGGGCAGCCAGTTGCACGGCGTTGCGAAGCACGAAGGTTCCGGGCAGCACATGGACCGTGCCGCCGCCGCGACGCGCGACCAGGTCGATGGCGGCCTGCAGCACGCGATCGTCATGCCCGATCAGGTCGGCTTCGCGCGGACCGACCGTGACCACCATGCGTTCTGCCCAATTCGGCTCCGACGCGCGGTCCCCATCGGTGGCCCGCGGCGACACCACCGGCGGACGCTCCCCGGCAACCCCAGGTAACTCGCCCACCATCCCCGCCGCCGCCAATGCCTCCAGCGACCAGCCCAGAAAATCGCGTCGATGGCCTCTGCGCTTCATTCTCCCGCTCCTTCTACCAACGGTTACCGACGGCCCGTTGCCTGTGGATTCGTACAGGGACTCCGCAACGCCTTCCCGCGTTGGCAGGTTGACAAGGCGCCCGGCCCGGCCTCATCGTGCGCGTCGCGGGAGATGAGGGTCGGAAGTCGCCCGGGCCGCGACTGCCATGCTATGCGGCCTTGGTACGGATTCCAAGCTGACGACCCCGGCAAATCCGGTAGCCAGTGGATCTCTCGACGGCGACGGACT
>CAZUJM010000080.1:0-15788 GCA_964620405.1 uncultured Pirellulaceae bacterium
TGGAACTGGTCAATCCTCGCACCACGACGCCTGCTCAGTATGGCCAAGCCACTTCGTGGCAGGCAAGTTCGACGAACCAGGGGTCACCGGGCCGCGCGAATTCCACTTCACTCGTCGCCGACTGGAACAACGACGGACGAACCGACGGCGCCGACTTGGCCCTGCTCTGCACCGCCGTGAAACAAGGAAGCCAAGACCCGCGATGGGACTTGGATGGCAGCAAGCAGGTCGACCTGCTGGACGTACGCTATATGGTGCGCAACATCCTGCGGTCCACCCCCGGCGACTCCAACCTGGACGGCGTCTTCGACTCGCGCGACCTGGTGCAGGTTTTCGCCGCCGGCCTGTATGAAGATGGAGTATCCGGCAACGCGAACTGGGATACGGGCGACTGGAACTGCGACGGCGACTTTACTTCCGCCGATCTCGTCGAGGCCTTCGCCAACGGCGGTTATGTAAACGCCAGCATTCCCGCCGCGATCGCAGCCGATTCCGCCGACAGCCTCTGGGCGGCCGCCGTCGATGCCGCCTTGATAGAACAGCGTCAGGCGCGACGCGCCGCTGCCGAATAGCACCAACCGATGGGCCGCGAAAGACAGACGGCCAAGCTCTTCTGGAACCACGCGCCCGCCAACAGGGATACCACGAACGCCGCCATGGCCGCCACGCACTGCAGCAGCGGCGAATAGTGACTCACGTCGGCTAGAACCAGGCGCAGCACCAACGTGTGCATCAGGTAGGTCTCGTAGGAGATCGCACCGGCCCACATCACCAACCGGCGAACGGGAGCGGCCACGGAAGCGGTCGACATACGGTAGGCGATCAGCAAGATTCCCAGGAAGGCCAGCAGCGCGAATGGATTGTTGAGGAACTTGCCGACATCTCCTCCCGCCTTCACCATCACCACATCGGCGACCAGGGCCAGGGCCGTCGTTGGCAACAGCCACTTCAGCGGGGTTTCCCAGAAGCAGATGCCGCGACAAGCGGCGAGGTCTGCCAGTACCATGCCCAGCACGAACTCCCACAGGTACACCAGCCCAGAACTCTGAAACACCCGCTCATCCGTTCGCCCCAATCCGATCGCGACGGCGGAGAAAGCGAGGTAGACCGCGAACGTCACTCCCAGTGTCCACCGACTCCCCCATCGCTGGTAGGCGCGGTACAGCAGCGGGAACACCGCGTACAACTGCACGATGGTGGAGAGAAACCAGAGCGGATATCCGAAGCTGCCGATGATCGACTCGTCGAACGCCTTGAACAGCAACAGATGTCCGGCCAGTGCGTAGGCTCCATCACGGGGATAGAGTGGAACGACCAGGTTGAGCAGGAACACGGCCGTCACGAAAACGTAGTAAGGCACGAGAATCGATCGGAAGCGTCGCGAGTAGAAGCCTTCGAGCGACTTGCGACGACACGACAGCAGCAGGCCGAAACCGGAGATCAGCACGAAGACATGCACGCCCGCCCCGCCGAAGGAAACGGCATTTGCCCAGATGCCGTGGGCGAAGGGCTGCAGCACGTGGAACAGTACGACGGCCAGCATGGAAAAGCCGCGGGCGAAGTCCAGGACGGGCAAACGATCGGTCGTCGGTTTCGTGCCCATGGAGCAAGTGGATCCCCGGGGATCCCTCCGGATATGATTTCGACTTCCGGGCCCGTACCAATGCGAGCGTCCGGACCTTCGAAGTCTAGCGAACGAACAAAGGCCAAGCCGTTCTTTTCACCAACCCCGGATGAAACGGCGTTGCCTGTCTTCGTCGGCTTCCCCTGCCCCCAAAGCCAGCGGATACCAACGCTCGTCACTTGACCGAAGACGATGAAAAATGCGGTAACACCCGCGCGGGCAACCGCCCGCGCAGGCGGGGCCCAAACGCCTGCCGCGTGGAGGTAGTGCCTGGCGGAACCTGATACCGGCTCCCGTACTGTTCTCGCTGCGGGCCTCCCATCCCACCCCCGGGCCACCCCCGCTTCCCCTTGCCGGCCACGCGGGGCATGACCGAAATCGCCGGAGAGCGTCCAGGCCTCGTTCGATCCCGCGGACGGCGGCCGCCGTTCATCGGCAGTCGGTCGACCTGCCAGCCGTTCGACCGCCGGGGCCCCGCGGGTCACTCCCCTCGCGTCGCTGGTTCGGGAGGGCCAAATTGCCATCCCTCACTTTACGGAAATCCCGAACGAACTTATCATTGCGGCGGGTCTGCGGAAGGGGCGTTGGGATACGTATTGCCATGGGCGTGCTGCTACAGATTAAGAATGCTCACAAGAGCTACGGGGAACAGGTGCTGCTGGACGGCGCCGAGGCGACGATCGTCGACGATGTCAAAGTCGGCTTCGTCGGACGCAATGGTGCCGGCAAGTCAACGCTGCTCCGCGTTCTGCTCGGCGAAGAAGAATTGGACCGCGGCGAGGTCACCCGCCACTCGCGTCTCCGGCTCGGTTACCTGCGTCAGCACGATCCCTTCCTGCCCGGCGAAACGGGACTTGAGTTCCTGATGCGGGACAGCAGCCAGCCCGACTGGAAGTGCGGCGAGATCGCCGGCCAGTTCGAACTCAAGGGCGCGTATCTGGAGGGCCCGGTCTCGAAGCTCTCCGGGGGCTGGCAGACTCGCCTGAAACTGGCCGCCCTCCTGCTGCATGAACCCAATCTCCTGCTGCTCGACGAACCAACCAACTTCCTCGACCTGCGCACCCAGATCCTGCTGGAGCACTTCCTGCGGGATTTCAAGGAGGCTTGCCTGATCGTCTCCCACGATCGCGCTTTTCTCGCGGCGACCTGCACGCACACGCTGGACCTCAGCCGCGGGAAGCTCACGATGTTCCCGGGCAAGATCGACGCCTTCTTGGAATTCCAGCAAGAGCAGCGACTGCATGACGAGCGGACCAACGCGACGGTGATGGCCAAACGCCGCCAGTTGGAGGAGTTCATCGCCAAGAACAAGGCCCGGGCCAGCACGGCCACGCGAGCCCGTTCCAAGAGCAAGCAGCTCGAACGTCTCGAACTCACGGAAATCGTCAACGACGAACCGACCGCGAGGATCACGGCGCCGGTCGTCGATCCACGCAAGGGCGCTGCCATCCGCTGTCGCGACCTCTCCATCGGGTACGCCGATCGCGCCATCGCCACCGAGATCAACCTGGAGGTCGAACACGGCTCCCGTGCTGCCATCGTGGGTGACAACGGCCAGGGCAAGACGACCTTCCTGCGGACACTCGTTGAATCACTGCAGCCCATCCAGGGCGAAGTCCGTTGGGGCCACGGCTGCAACGTGGGCGTCTATGCCCAGCATGTCTACACGAGCCTGCCCGAGAAGGGAACGGTGCTGGACTACTTGGAGTACCATGCGGCTCCTGGCACGAAGAACCAGACCATCCTCGACCTCGCCGGCGCCATGCTCTTCCGCGGCGACCAGGTCAAGAAACGCATCTCGGTGCTCTCGGGTGGTGAACGGGCGCGACTCTGCATGGCAGGCCTGCTCCTGAGCCAGCACAACATCCTCGTCCTCGACGAACCGGGCAACCATCTGGACGTCGATACGGTCGAAGCCCTCGCGCAGGCCTTGCTGGACTTCAAGGGCACGGTGATCTTCACCAGCCACGATCGCCACTTCATGAAACGCGTTGCGACCTGCATCATTGAAGTCCGCGATGGCCGCGTCACGAACTACAACGGCGACTACGAAGCCTACCTGTACTCGGTCAACAAGGAGATCGAGGACGGCGAACGCGAGACGGCCGCGGCCAGCGGCAAGGCCAGCCGGAAACGCCCCGAGGCTCCCGCTGCTCCCGCGCGAGCTCCCCAGCGCAACGAACGTGAAGTCCGCAAGGAGATCACGAACTGCGAGCGAACGATCGCGCGACTGGACAAGCAGAAGCGGGAGCTCAACGAGCAGTTGCTGCAGGCCACCGATCCGGCCGAAGCCTTGCGGCTGCACAACGAGGCCACGGAAGTCGGCAACCAGCTTTCGGAAGCCGAAGACCGCTGGTGCGCCCTGCAGGCGGAACTGCCGCAGGACTGAGCGTTCCGCCGCGGAAACGATTGAGGAACGCCATGCGTCAGGGAGAAAGCCCGGGCGCGGGCGACGCCATTTAGGTCAATCGACCACCTCGCGAACGACCGTGCCGTGGACATCGGTCAGCCGGAAGTCCCGCCCGGCGTGTCGGTACGTCAGCCGCTCGTGGTCGATCCCCAGCTGGTGAAGCAGCGTCGCATGCAGGTCGTGCATGTGCACGCGACCCTGCACGGCCCGGTGCCCCCACTCGTCCGTCTCTCCGTGCGCCACCCCAGGCCGGAACCCTCCCCCGGCCATCCAGACCGTGAACCCTCCCGGATTGTGATCGCGGCCGGTGCCATTGTCCTGCGCATAGGGCGTGCGTCCAAACTCGCCTCCCCACCAGACAATCGTATCCTCCAACAAGCCCCGTTGATGCAGGTCGTCCAGCAGCGCGGCGATCGGCTGGTCCACGGCCCTCGCGTGAAACGCGTGCTTGGGAAGATCGGAGTGCTGGTCCCAGGCCGGATTCGCCGAATTGTCGCCATACGTCACCTGCACGAATCGTACACCGGCTTCACAGAGTCGACGAGCCAGCAGGCACTGGCGGCCGAACGCATCGGTGGCGGCGGAACCGATGCCGTAGCGGTCGAGCGTGGAGCGTGACTCTTCGGCGAAATCCATCACGCGAGGCACCGAGCGTTGCATGCGCCAGGCCATCTCGTAGGCGCGAATGGCCGCTTCCAGGTCGGAATCGTCGGCAAAAGGCTGCTGCTGGACGCGATTCAATCGTTCGAGTCGGTCCACCCAGGTGCGTTGCTGTTGGGCAGTCGGCTGCAAGTTGGCGATATTCCGCGGCCGGACGCTTTCCATCGACTCGCCGGCGCGTCCCCAGGCCACACCCTGGCAATACGAAGGCAGGAAGGCGTTGCCATAGTTCCGCGCCCCGCCATTACCCGCCGAAGGACAGAGAGAAACGAACCCCGGCAGGTCCTCGTTTTCGCTGCCCAGCCCAAACTGCACCCACGAACCAACCGACGGCCGAACCAGGTTCGTCGCTCCACAGTGCAGGAACAGCGTGGCGGGCCCGTGGGCCACGCCCTCCGTGTGGACACCGTGCAGGAAAGTCAGTCGATCCACGTGGCGGGCCACCTGGGGGAAAAGCCCAGAAACCCATCGCCCGCTCTGGCCATGTCGGCGAAACTTCCAGGGCGAGTTCATCACGCGCTGCCTCGAATCGCCCGCGCCCGTCTTTGCCTTCTTGCGCGCGTCGTCGAACGAGATCTCCTGGCCGTCATGCCGCGCGAGCTGCGGCTTGTAGTCGAACGAGTCGACCTGGCTGACGCCGCCCTGCATGAACAGAAAGATGACCCGCTTCGCGCGGGGAGGTCGGTGGGGTCCGACGTCGGCGAGCCCCGCTTCGCTGCCTGACGCCAGGGCCGACCATGCCATCCCGCCAAAGCCGCAGGCGGACGACCACAGAAGCTGCCGTCGCGACATGGCCTGCCAGTCTGCCTCTCGCCGCTCGTTCATCGCTCCTCCTTCGTGCCCGTCCCTTAATCGCGATATCGAAAATCGAGGCATGCGAACAACAGTCGATAGAGTTCCGCCAACGACGCCTGGGTGGGACGTCCAGCGTTGCCCTCGAACTCCAGCAGGCCCCGCAGGCTCGCCAACTCGTCCTCGCCCGCTTGGCGCCCCAGGCAACTCATGGAGGCCGCGTGCAACCACTTCGCCTCGAAATCTTCCTGCGTGATGGCAGACGTCTGCTCGTTGAGCAGCCGCGCGGCCGCTTGGGAAGCGCAGTCATGGACGAGCGGATCGTTGAGCAGGAAGAGCGCCTGCTGCGGAACCGTGCTGACGTTGCGCTGGCCCACCACCATCCCGGGATGCGCGAAATCGAAGGCCACCAGCACTTCAGGCAAGGCGTTGCGAAACACGGGCAGGTAGAGACTGCGGCGGGCGCTCTGCTCCTGGTAACCGTAGTCGTTCCCCGTTCCGGGGCGAACCGTGCTGCCTCCGCGGCGAAGATCCAGCCGTCCGGATATCGCCAACAGGCCGTCCCGGATGCACTCCGCCTCCAGCCGCTTGCGATTCATTCGCCACAGCCAGCGGTTCTCCGGATCGAGTTTCCGATAGCCGGCGTTTTCATCGGACGAACGCTGGTACGCATCCGACAGCACGATCGTCCGCACCAGCCACTGGACCGACCAGTCGTGCTCCTGGAACTGTCGAGCCAGGTAGTCCAGCAGTTCCGGGTGGCTGGGTGGCTCTCCAGTGGCATTGAACTGGTCGACGGTCCGAACGAGGCCCTGTCCCAAGAGCCAATGCCAGGCTCGATTCACATAGACACGTGATGTCAGCGGGTTTTCCGGGTCGGTGATCCATGCAGCCAACTGCCTTCGGCCGCTTTCACCGCGAGGCATCTCGGGAGCGGCGGGACCGATCACCCGGGGGACTCCGCGCGGGACCACCTCGCCGAGCGCATGCACGCTTCCTCGACGGTGAACTGCAGTATCCTCAATCGTTTCGCGTTCGAGCAGGGAAAGCGCGCGCGGCCGCCGCGGCCCAGCCTCCTGCCTCGCCCTTGCCTCCTCCTGCAACATCCGCAAGGAATCAGCCGCTCCCGAGCCCCCGGACTGGGCCTGCTTGATTCGCTCCTGCAGTTCCCGTCCTTCTTTCTCCCACTCAGTGACACGCCGCTCCTCGTCGGCCGTCAAGGGCAGTGGCAAGTCCTTCCATGTCGAGACGTTGGCATGGTCGAGAGGCTGCGTGTTGCGAAGAATGCCCGCGAGGGCGTAGTAGTCGCGGGTGGGAATCGGATCAAACTTGTGATCGTGGCAGCGGGCGCACTGAAGCGTCTGCGCGAGCAGGCCGCGGCCAATGACATCCAGCTGTTCATCCACCACATCCATGTCCAGTTGCTGCTTGTCCTGTTCCTCGAGGTTGTGGTCCCCGAGGACGAGGAATCCCGTGGCGATGCGCCGCTGCTGCTGCCGGCCCAACGACACGGGCGTGCCATCGGCATGCGTCGCAGGAAGCAGATCGCCCGCCAACTGCTCCATAAGGAACTCGTCGTACGGCCGATCCTCTGCGAAACAGTCCACGACGTAGTCTCGATAGCGCCACGCTTCTGGCAACACAAACCCGCGCAGCGTCAGCGACTCGGCGTAGCGTGCAAGGTCCAGCCAGTGCCGTGCCCAGCGTTCGGAAAATCGCGGCGAGGCGAGTAGTCGATCGACCAGGCGACGGTAGGCGTCGGGGGCCGGATCGTGCACGAACTCCGCCACCTCGGCCGTCGTCGGCGGCAGTCCGTGCAGGTCCCAGATCAGGCGTCGCGCCAGCGTCGCCCGTGATGCAGGAGGATTCGCGACCAGTCCCCGCGCGATCAGTTCGCGATCCACCCAAACGTCCACGGCCGTGCCCGGCCCCGACTCGCCTGCGGTTGGTGATGCCACGGGCTCGCGTGGGACGCGGGGGCGTTCGATGCGGCGGTAGGCCCAGAAATGGCGTCCCTCCTCGATCGCCTGTTGCGACCAGGACTCCGAGCGGCGAGGCGCGGCCTCCCCGTCCTCGGCGCGCTGGCGGTCACCACCCCCGTGGGCACCCGACTCAATCCACTCGACTACCCGTTCCACCAGCGCATCGGGTAGCTTGCCCGACGGTGGCATCTGCAGTTCACCCTCATGCCGCAGCGCTGGAACGATCCGACTGGCCGCCACATCGCCGGGAACGACAGCCGGCCCCGAGTCACCGCCCTGGAGCCACCCTTGCGCGTTGTCCAGCCGCAAGCCTCCCTGCACCTTGCCTTGCTCTCCATGGCACTCGTGGCAGTGTCGTACCAGGAGGGGACGCACATGCGTTTCGAACAGAGCCAGGCTTCGCGCCGCATCGGCCGGGCGCGTCTCTTCGGCGTCCGCCAGGCGAACGGCCATGACGCCCAACCCGATGGCCAAACCGAAGGCCAACAGCGTGCCGATCCAGCGCGGCAGGCTGCGGCAGTGAACGCTTCGGCGTGAGGAAACGTGTTCCATACATCCAACTTCAGGCGACACGACCGTGGCAGACGAGGAATCGCTCGCTTCCTTGTAATCCATGGCCCGCCTCCCGACAACGCAAGGCGCCTTGATTTCGCGGCATGCGGCCCCGAGTCGTGGCTTTCCGTGGCTTTCGCTGGGCGACCGTTCACTTGCTGAAGCGTCCGGGCCGTACGTCGTCGGCATTGAAACGAACGCTGGCCGGCGCAGCTACCCGATGCTCTGCGGAGGATCCTGCCGGCCACCTCGATCCGAATCGAGGAATCCCTTCAGCAGGGCCTGGGCCGCAAGCATGTCCAGACGCTCGCGACGCTTGGCCTTGGTCAATCCCGCGGCCAGCAGGTGCTGCTCCGCCTCATGGGTCGTGAATCGCTCGTCGAACAGCACCACCGGCAGGCCCGTCAGTTGGCCCAGCCAGTCCGCGAACTCGCGAGCTTCCAGCGACTTGCGGCTCTCCTCGCCACTCAGATGAATGGGCAATCCCACGACGAGGAAAACGACGTCTTCCTCGGCCACCACCCGACGAAAGAAGTCCCCATCGAGTTTCTGGTTGCGACGAGTGTAGTTTTCGTAAGGACTCGCGAACGACTGGCCCGGATCGGAAATCGCGAGGCCATGGCGCACGGTGCCAAAGTCGATCGCCAGGATCCGTCCCCGAAATGGCAGTTCTTGGTCAGGCACGAGCGGACTTTCCGTGGTGAGTGGTTGTCACGAAAACCAGACCGCCGCGGAGCAGCCGCATCGGTGGAAACCTCCCCAGTCGAGATTAAAGATACTGGTCGTGCCCCTCCTTCTCCAGTCGTTGCACGACCTCGCGGATCCGTTCTTCGCAGTGCTTGCTGGCAACCAAGGTCGCGTCCGGTGTGTGCACGACCAGACAGTCCTCCAAGCCCAACGTCACCACCAGATGGTCGGCCGTGGAACGGACGATCGTCCCGCGCGTATCCAACGTCAAGCAGCGTCCGGAGCAGGTGTTGCCGTCACCGTCGACGCCCCGCAATCGCGACATCGCCTGCCAGCTTCCCACGTCATCCCACGCGAAGGGAGCTTCCATCACCACCACCCGGGGCGCTCGCTCCATCACCGCGTAATCAATCGACTTGCCGACGATCGCCGCAAACTCACGGCGAAACACCTCGTCAAAGCCCGCGCCGCGGGCGGCGCGGGCGATCGCGTCGAGATGCTGGTGCATGACCGGTTCGAACTGCCGGAGCAGGTCCAGGATCGTCCGGGCCTTCCAGACGAAGATCCCCGCGTTCCAATAGTAGTCGCCCGACGCGACATACTCGCGGGCCACCTCGGCCGATGGTTTCTCGCGGAACCTCGCAACCCGATAGGCTCCCTCCGACAACGCTTCGCCACGCTGGATGTATCCGAACGACTCGGCCGGATACGTGGGACGAATGCCAAATGTCACCAGGGTTTCCGGCGACGCCTCCACCAGCCTCGCCGCCGCCTCAATCGCCTCGCGGAACTTCCCTACCGGTGAAATCACATGGTCCGAGGGCGAAACGACCATCACGGCCTCGGGATCGTCGCGCAGCACCCATCCCGCCGCCACGCCGACACACGGGGCCGTGTCCCGCTTGCAGGGTTCACCCAGGACCGATGTCGAGGCCAGGGTCGGCAACTGGTGACGCACGGAGTCGACCAGCCGTTCGTTGGTGACCACGAGGGTGCGATCGGGAGATACCCAGCCATCGAACCGGGCCAGCGTCGACTGCAGCATCGACTCGTCGCCCGCGAGATCCAGCAGTTGCTTGGGCAGGTTCCGCCGACTGGCGGGCCAGAAACGAGTTCCGGCACCGCCGGCCATGATCACGGCATGTAGCATCGAAGCAGCATCCTTTCTTTGCGGGAAGCTTTGCCCGCCCGGGTCGATTTGACGCGTCGAGGTCGACTCGCGCACCATCAACGAAAATCGCGGGAACTCACCGCGCTCGATCGCCATCAAGGAAACGATCGGCGTCGACATGTAAGGGTAGCCGGAGACGTTGGCGAAGCTCCCCTGCATCCAAGGCCAGACGGGGCGCGATCTCCACGGACACCCCCTCGTCCACTTCCGCACCCGCCGCTTGGAGCCACCGAGTATGCTTGGCGACGAGAGCCGCCCGCGTGGACTCCGGAGTATCCGTCGAGGCTCCGCTGGCGTTTTTCAAGGGAGCGAAGATCTCCCGAGCATCTCCCTCCACGACAATTGGATTCTTGGCCAGCGGCATCAGGTCGAAGATGAAACGCTCGAACTTCGTCGCATTCGGCTCCGTCGGGTTCACCTGTTTTCCCTGGGCGTCAAGATAGGGCACCTTCTTGCGGGCCACATGGAACGGCAGCGCATCCGGCGTTGCCGCGGCGCGACGGAGAAACTCCACCGACATCCCGTGGACGGCCGTGCTGCCCGCCCAGAAGACAAGACCTCCGGAAGCATCTCGACGCTGCGCGGCCGCCGCCGGGAGATCGCTGTACTCGATGACCCGCATCGTCCCGTCCACGTTGACGACGTTCCCCACCTTCTCCAGTGGATCCGTCTTCGCCACCACCAGCGTGGACATCTCGGACGCGGAGAGCACATGAAAGCCGAGCAACTCGCGATCGCACAGGTTGACCAGCGGGTTGTCGACCTGAAAGTAGAAGAGTTGCTCCACTCCCCGTCGTCGCATGTCCTCCAAGCAACCGCTGGAAACCAGCGCGGCCAGCATGCCCCCGTGTCCATCGGGACTGAGCGCGATGCTGTCCTTCGCCTCCAGCAGCAGCCGACCGGAATCATCCAGCGCCGGCATCGTTCCCTGGCAGAACACCCGCAGGTTATCCTCCGTCAGGCCAAGACGATCGTTCTGCTCGAAATAAGCCACCGTCTCCGCATGGGTCGCAGGACTCGTCATCAGGTAGAGCGGCACCTGAGTCCGGTAGCGCTCCGCCACGGCCAGCAGTTGATCCACATGCATCTGAAAGAGGGAGCGATTCGAGACGGGGCCGATCCGGTACATTCCCTTGGGATGCGGAAACCCCAACCGAGTTCCCTGGCCCCCAGCCACGAGAATCACCCCCACACGCCCCGCCGCGATCAGTTCATCGGCCGCGGCTCGCGCGTCGTCACGACGAAAACGATCGCTTGTCCCTTGAAGCCGAAACGCCGTGGGCGACTGGGCACGGCTCGCCACCTGTTCCCAATCGGTATCGCCCGCCGCGGAAGCATGAACGGCCGCCAATTGTTCCAGATCCAGGGATCGCACCTGGCCGGCCAAGCGAGACCTCGCACCGCCGTCCAGTTCGTCCCAGAACTGAAGGACATGCGACTGGCCGTGACTCGCCAAGCTTCGCGACAGTTCCTCGCGTGACAACTCCTCCATGATCTGCTCCTCCCTGCTTGCCAACCCCACGCGGTCGAGCGTTCCTCACCCTGGCGCCGGCGTTGCCGACACACGGCAGCCCCCACTGTGACCAGATCGGCTCGCTAAAAAATCCAACCCTTCACCCACGCCACACACAGCAGGCACAGCAGTGGGAACATGATAAAGATCGTCATGTAGGTGAACACCGTCGTCCAGTAGTGTCGCGGCCATCGGGCCATCGCTCGAACCTCCGGTCGTCACTAGAATACGCGCTTGCCATGTGCCAGCGCGACTACCTCGCAGGCCACGACTCAACCAACTCCTCGACCACCGCTCCGGGTGGCTTCGAGCATCCTGCTGGAATCCCCAAGGTCGCCGCCCATGTTGTACTCCCCGCGGAAGATGTCCGTCACCAACCTGACAGCGGCGTTGCCTCGAGCGAACGCTGCTGCCTTCCGCTGGACGGACCTGCCTGTCCATCTTCGACGGAGGACGCTTCTGCGGGCGGGTGCTCCAGTCCAAGCGGAACGACCTGCGGACACCTCGGTGCGACTCCAGGAGACCACGATCGCCCGCTTTACGCCGCTTCCCGAGGCTGCGGGGATTATCGGTCACATGGATCCATTCGTCCAGAGCATGAGCCCGCTGGATCGGCGGTTCCGCCTGTCCGCCAAGGGCCCTGTCGAAGCAGCCGAATACCTTGACTTCGCGAAGCAACAGGTGCTTGCCTGGACGGAAGCGGACACGGAACGACTTCGCCCCGCGTTACAGCGGTTGGCGAGCCAACTGGAACGCCTGCGTCCCCTCTGGCCCCCTGTCGTGGAACTGATCAAGACGACAGGCCGCGAAGAACAGGGTGCGCCCCATTGTCGCGGCAACGCCATCGTGCTTCCCGAACCATCGCTGCGGGGCGACGACGCCAGTCTTCAACGCCTGCTCGCACACGAACTGTTCCACATTCTCAGCCGGCAGGACCCCGCGCGACGCTCTCGACTCTACGCCATCCTGGGCTTCAGCACCTGCGAACCGATCGCATTGCCCGGGGCCTTGGCTGCGCGCAAGATCACCAACCCGGATGCTCCAGCCATCGACTGCGTACTATCCATCCAAGAGGACGGCATCATGCGACGCGTCAGCCCTGTGCTTCTAGCGCGCAAGGACCAGTACGATTCACTGGAGGGCCTGAGCCTATTCGCGGAAATGCAGTTTCGCCTGCTCGTTGTCGAGCGTGAAGAAGAACGCACCGTCGTGGCCAACCCAAGCGCCCCCCGGTTGCTGGACCCGGCGCAGTGCCCTGACTTCCATCGACAGATCGGCCGCAACACCGGTTACATCATCCATCCCGAGGAAACCCTGGCCGATAACTTCGTGCATCTGGTCTTCGGCACCGCCGATCTGCCGGACCCGTGGATCGTCGAGCAACTTGGCAATCAGCTCGGGCGATAGCCACCGATGAAATCGACCCCAAGACGAGTCGGATCCACGCACGAACCCGCCACATGCCGGTCATGAGCGGATCCGATCAAGCGGCAACCGAGTCGCCGGTGGCTTCGGCAAGCGAGGAATATCGGGGCCCGCGTTTCCTCGTTCGTGGCGATATGCCCCGAATCGTGAAGAAAAGAAGCGTGCGCAGCTCAAGCCGCGTCGGACTGTATTGCGGGATCCTCGTCCGATTCGCCTGCCTCCCAGGCGTAGAACTCCAGCAGGATCTCCGCGTCCTGCGCCGCGACCCGCCGCAGTTTCAATTCCACACGCCAACCATGGCGGAGCACCTGGGTGAGTTCACACTCGGCTTCCAGTCCGCCGACCACCTCCACTTCGATCTCCGGGGTCTTCTCGAAGGCCGGACACAACACGGCGTGCCAGCTCACCACCCGTTGCCCAGCGGCGACGGGGACCCGCGCGCGTCCCGAACAGAAGTGGACGCCTGATTCGTCCCGGCCGCGAACCCAATGCTGGTCGGTACCTTCCGTCCAAACGGGGACCTCGTCCGCGTGAACTGCGGAGTACGCGTTGGCAGAAGCCGCGTCTATCGCATCCTTCACTGGCTGGACCGATCCATTAGGCGGCAAGGCAGGCCCGCGTTCGTCTTCTGACTTTGACTCCGGTGCCTTTGCGGGCTGATCGACTTCGAGAGGACCGCGTTCGCTCCAGGCGTCCTTCTTCGCCACCGGCTCGCTCATGCGAGAATAGAGATGCCGCAACTGGTCGGTTGCCCAGTCCTCGACGTGTCGCAACTCGGGTCGCGACGCCACCAACGCCGTGGCCCAGAGCACAACGAGAGGAAGCAGGTGCCCGCCGCGTACGGAAACAATCGTGGCCAGCAGAGTGAAGACGAGCGGACGCAGAAACCGTCGGGAGTTGATCGGAGCGTTCGCTGCGGAGACGGTCGCCTGGACATTCGTCAGGCCCGCCACGATGGCGACGATTCCCGCCACCGCCAACACCAGCCAAGGGTTCGGGGGTCGGAACTCGACGAAGAACCAACGTCGGACAAGCAGTCCCGCGGAGACAAACAGGAAGCCCACGAGCAGAGAGGCACCCAGCAATTGCAGCAGCCAGGAGCCGGAGCCGATGGCAACGCGCCCCGCCGGTATCGTGCGGTCGAGGCGCGTCAAGGGACTGCGAGACTCCGCAGCCATGGCGGCTTACTTCGCGTTCACGGCCGCCGCGAGTTCCTTGGCGCGATCCGTGCTTTCCCAAGTGAAGCCCGCTTCCGTGCGGCCGAAGTGGCCACCCGAAGCCGTCTGGCGGAAGATGGGCCGCCGCAGCTTCAGGTAGTCGATGATGCCACGCGGCGAAAGCGGGAAGAACTTGCGAACCACTTCGCAGATTCTCGCGTCGTCCACCTTGCCCGTGCCCTCAGTGTCCACGAAAACGCTGACCGGCTCCGAAACGCCGATCGCGTAGGCCAACTGGACTTCACAGCGATCCGCCAAGCCTGCCGCCACGATGTTCTTCGCCACGTGACGAGCCATGTAGGCTGCGCTGCGATCCACCTTCGTCGGGTCCTTGCCGCTGAACGCGCCACCACCGTGCCGCCCCCAGCCACCGTACGTATCGACGATGATCTTGCGTCCGGTCAGGCCGCAGTCGCCCTGGGGTCCTCCCACGACGAAACGACCGGTCGGGTTGATGTGGTAAGTGATCTCGCCCTGGATAAGATCCTTCGGAAGCACCGGTTCGATGATGTCCTTGATCACGTAACGGCGGATCTCTTCGTTCGAGACAGACGGCGAGTGCTGCGTCGAGACGACCACCGTGTTGATGCGAATGGCCTTGTGGCCGTCGTACTCCACCGTGACCTGGCTCTTGCTGTCCGGCCGCAACCAGTCCACCCAGCCCTTCTGTCGAGCTTCGGTGAGTCGATTCAGGATGCGATGGGACAGCGCGATGGGCAACGGCATCATTTCGGGCGTGTCGTTGCACGCATAACCGAACATCAGCCCCTGGTCACCGGCCCCTACGTCCTTCCCCGCAGTCTGGTTGTCATCCACGCCCTGTGCGATATCCGGGCTCTGCTTGTCGATCGACACCATGACGGCGCAGGTGTCGGCACAGATGCCCATCTGGTCGTCCGTGTAACCCACGTCACGAATCACCTGGCGGACGATGTCGGCGTAATTGATAACCGCCTTCGTCGTGATCTCACCCGCGACAATCGCGATGCCGGTCGTGACCATGGTCTCGCATGCGACACGACTCATTGGATCTTGAGCGAGCAACGCATCCAGGATGCCGTCCGAAATCTGATCGGCCAACTTGTCCGGATGGCCCATGCTGACCGACTCACTCGTAAACAGGTACTTGCCCGTAGCCACAATCGGCTCCCCTCTCTAAGTCTGAATTCCGGCGGACCCAAGGCTGTCCGTGCCGCGACGAGACGAAACTTTCCGCAAGAATAGACCGCGTAGTATAACCACGCTCAAACGGCGTTGACAACCGACCGAAACGGCCGTGCCTCGCCGCCCGATTCGATTGGTCAGGCAGCATCACTGCTACGACCGGCCTCGAACCTCACGGAGCCCGGACGGGACGGACTGGCCTGCGATCCGCATCGGGCATCGAGCGGATACGGAATCAGCGGCAAAAGTTGCTGCCATGACCGCTCCGTCGCCCCCTGGTTCTGTTGCACCAGTTGGCGAGCCCGCTCGCCCAAGGCGGCGGCCGTCGCGGAGTCTTCCAGGGTGCGGCGGACGAACTGTTCCATGCCATCCCCGTCTTGGACGACGACCGCTCCCCCCACCGCCAGCATTCGCTCCACCACATCGCGGAAATTCACCGTGTTAGGTCCGAAGCAAAGGGGTACTCCATACGCTGCGGGCTCGATCATGTTCTGCCCACCCCGCGAACTGAGGCTGCCACCGACGAAGCCGACGTCGGCCAGTCCCCACCAGGCCGAGAGCTCGCCCACGGTGTCGACCAGCACCACGCGC
>CAZUJM010000080.1:15798-23398 GCA_964620405.1 uncultured Pirellulaceae bacterium
CGCTTGCGACGCCTCGGCCACCGTGGTGCGACTGCGGCGGACCCAAGGCCAGCCCGATGCCTCCAACTGCTCGGCCACGCCGTCGAATCGCTCCGGATGGCGAGGCACGATCACCAGCCGCAGTTCGGGGAAATCACCGGCCAGCCGCCGAAACACATCCAGCACCAGCCCCTCCTCGGTGTCGAACGTGCTGCCCGCCACCCAGACTCGCTGCGGCGGACAGATGCCCATCCAATCCACCAATTCGCGAGTTCGCCGGTTACCCCGATCCATCTGGGCTCCGTCGTACTTCAGGGATCCGGTGACCACCACGCAACGCGGATCGGCTCCCAGGGCCATGAAACGCTCCGCATACTCCTGCGTCTGCGCGAGCACCCGGTTGACGCGTGCGAGGACCGGGCGAAAGAACCAGCGAAAACGCCGATATCCCCGAAAACTGCGCGGGCTAAGTCGACCGTTGACAATGGCCACGGAGGCTCCGGAGCGACGCACCTGCCCGATCAACTGCGGCCAGAGTTCCAGTTCCGCCAGCACCAACAGGTCCGGCCGGATTCTCCGCACGGCCTCCCGCACGGCCCAGCTGAAATCCAAGGGGCAGTAGGCAACCTGGCACTGCGGATACCGGCGACAGGCGGCCTCGTACCCCGTGCGCGTCGTCGTTGTGATGTAGCACTCCACATCCGGACGATGCTTCGCGAGGGACTGCAGCAACACGCCGAGCAGGTTCACCTCTCCGAGACTCACGGCGTGCAGCCAGACACAAGGTTGCTGGCCCAGCCGTTCTGGGACCCTGCCCAGGAACTTGGCCGACCATCCCTCGCGATACTTGCCATCACGCCAGCAGCGAACCACCAGCCAAGGGGAGGCCGCAACCAGCACCAAGCCGTAGACGGCATCCAGCAACCAAGCCAACATGCCGGCAGTCCCTCCCTGGTATCACCCGGCCCCATCCATGACCGACAGAAGAAGGTCCCGGGCCGCCCTCGCGCCCCGGACTACCCTGTGTAGCCACCTGCTTGCCAACCCCTGTCCAGCCTCATCCGCTCGCGTGTCTCCCCTCTGAGGCCCACAGGAAGATCGTTCGCCCAGCATGGCTCGAAGTGCGAACCGGAGATCGCGTCCGATGGATCCCGTCCGCAGCATCGCGCGCCCCAGGGCGCACGCAAACCCTAGGTTTCCGATCGCAGGTGGCAGTTCTTGTACTTCTTGCCACTTCCGCAAGGACACGGATCGTTCCGACCGACGTGGCCACTGCGGTTGCGAATGGTTTCGATCTTGTCGTCCTCGCCTGCCGCTTCGCCCTCCGGCTGGCGACTCTCCTCGGATGCCGCCAGTTGGGCGGCCGTGGGAGCAGCGGCATGCGTCGCCGCCGTCTCGACCCAGGTCGAGCCCACGAAGTTCTCATCGAGCTGCTCGATGCGGAAGACCAGCTCCGTAACGCGGACGGCAATCGAATCCCACATCTGCTCGAAGAGCTTCATGCCCTCGCGTTTGTACTCCACCTTCGGATCGACCTGGGCGTAGCCGACCAGGCCCACGGAGCTTCGCAGATGGTCCATGACGAGCAGGTGGTCTTTCCAGGCGGCATCCACGATCTGCAGCACCAACTGGCGTTCCATGCGACGCATCTCGGGACGGAACCGCTCCTCCACTGCCTCGACCAGCTTGTTCTCCAATTCGGCCCGGTCAAGCTTTTCCAGGGAATCCGAAGGCAGTTCGACTTGAGCCTGCTGCTGAAGCCACCCCGAGATGGACGACAGTGCGCCGTTGGCGGGACCGCTGGAAGGCAGCGTAGCGAGCTTGCCCTTCAGTTCTTGGATCAGCTGCCGGCTGCGTTGCGTCAACGCGACGCTGTGGTCCAGCAGGACTCGTTGGATGTCTTCGGTCGAGCGTGTGCCGAACTCGTCCGCCTCCGCGCCGACCCCCAGACGCGTGCGTGCCCAGCCGGCGAGTGCTTCGCGATCCAGTCGCGGATCGGTACCTGGAGCCGACGGAAGACGGAAGCGATAGAGCCCTGCCATCACCGGATAGGCCGACTCCCGCAGCTCGTAGGCGGCCGTGGCCCGCGCCAGTACCAGCTTGTAAGCCTCGGGTTTGTCCAGCTTGCTGATTTCCGCCGGATCCAAGTGCACTCCGAAGCGATTCTCGGCCCAGGCCACCAGCGAACGCTGCGCAAAATCCTCTGCCAGGAACTCCCGGCCGGGCGAGAGATCCACCTTCTGGATGGCTTCTCGAACCTTCGCGATCAGGTGTTCCGACAAGTCCCCCCGATCAATTTGCTTCAGGTCCCGGTCGCGCAGGTTGAGGTTCCAGCGCGAATTGAGCATGGTGGTCAGCGCGGCCCAGTTCCATTCCGAAGTATCCTCGCCCTCAGGCAGGTTCTCCTCGATGGCGTCAAGCACCTGCGTCTCCGCCGAACGCTCGGCCTCCTCCGTGGCAATTCGCTCCGCGTTGTCGTAGTCCAGACCGCGGAAGTCCTTGGGGTCCAACTGCGTCGAGAGTTCGTTCGACGCCCAGACCGCGAACGTATCCGCGCCGTAGTGCGGCTGCATGATCAGGTCGACCCCCAGCTTCACCTGCTGTTCGACCATCTGCAGGATCAGTTCCTTGCAGTTCGTGCCGTCGAGGATCGCCTGGCGATAGGTGTAGACGCGTTTCCGCTGCTGGTCCATCACCTCGTCGTATTCCAGCAGGTTCTTGCGGATCTCGAAGTTCCGCTCTTCGACCTTCTTCTGGGCGGCTTCGATACGGCGGGTGACCATCGGGCTTTCGATCATGTCGCCCTCCTGCCACACGCCCCAGGACTTGAGGATCTTCTCCACCCACTCCCCGGCGAAAATGCGCATCAGGTCGTCGCGGAGCGACAGGTAGAACCGACTGCTGCCGGGATCGCCTTGGCGCCCGCAGCGGCCGCGTAGCTGCAGGTCGATGCGTCGGGCCTCGTGGCGTTCGGTGCCGATCACATGCAGCCCGCCCAGCGACTTCACGACCGCGCCCTCTTCCTTCATCTTCTCGCGTTGGTCGATCTCATGGACCAGGGCGTCCCACTCCTCGCGGGGCACATCAAGGCGGGTGCGATACTTGGTCTGCAGCAGCGCCCAGGCCATCGTCTCGGGATTGCCGCCCAGGATGATGTCCGTACCACGGCCGGCCATGTTCGTGGCGATCGTCACCGCATTCAGGCGTCCAGCCTGCGAGACGATCTCCGCCTCACGCTGGTGGTGCTTCGCATTGAGCACCTGGTGGCGGATCCCCCGCCGCTCCAGCAGTTTCGATAACCGCTCGCTCTTCTCGATCGACGTCGTCCCCACCAGAATCGGCCGGCCGCGGCGGCCTAGCGACACGACCTCCGCCTTGGGCACCGACAGCTTCTCGTTGCCGCCGCGCGGCTGGAATACGACTTCGGCATCCCCCTCGCGAACGATCGTCCCGACCCGCTCTTCCTTCTTGGTCGCGAGGCGGTCCCATTTGTGGATCTTTTCGATCTCCTCGGCAATGGCCGCGTACTTCTCTTCCTCCGTGCAGTAGATGACGTCGGGGTATTCTTCCCGCAGCATCTTCCGGTTGGTCGGAATGGCGATCACGTCCAGCTTGTAGATCTTCCAGAACTCATTCGCCTCGGTCATGGCCGTGCCGGTCATGCCGCAGATTTTGCGATAGAGCTTGAAGAAGTTTTGCAGCGTGATGGTGGCCAGCGTCTGCGTCTCTTCCTTGATCCGCACGCCTTCCTTCGCCTCGACGGCCTGGTGCAGACCGTCGCTCCACTGCCGGCCCTCCATGAGCCGCCCGGTGAACTCGTCAACAATCACGACGCGGCCTTCCTTGACCACGTAGTTGACATCGAGCTTGTAGAGATAGTGAGCCTTGAGGCTGTTGTCGATCAGGTGCGGCCAGTCCATGTTCCCGGCCGAGTAAAACGTCTCGACTCCCGCCAAGCGTTCCGCCTCGCGTACGCCGGCGTCCGTCAGCGAGACATTGTGCTCTTTCTCGTTGACCTCGAAATGCACGCCCTTCTGCAACTGCCGCGCGATCCGATCGGCCTCGGAATACTTGCGAGGATCGCTGTGGGCGGGACCGCTGATGATCAGCGGCGTACGCGCCTCGTCAATCAGAATGTTGTCCACCTCGTCGATGATCGCGAAACGCAGCGGCCCCTGGGCCTGCTGGTAGCGGTCCGGGAAGTTCTCGTCCCCGCGCGCGGCAATGCGCATGTTGTCGCGCAGATAGTCGAAACCGAATTCGTTGTTGGTTCCGTAGGTGATGTCACAGGCGTAGGCAACCTGCCGCTCCGCCGGCTCCATGTCCCCCTGGATCGCGCCCACGGTCAGGCCGAGGCCCAAATAAAGCGGCCCCATCCACTCCATGTCGCGGCGCGCGAGGTAGTCGTTCACGGTGACCACGTGCACGCCGCTGCCCTGGAGCCCGTTGAGGTAAGCGGGAAGGGTGGCCACGAGCGTCTTGCCTTCGCCCGTCACCATCTCGGCGATCGCTCCACTGTGAAGCACCATGCCGCCGATCATCTGCACGTCGTAGTGCCGCATGCCGAGGAACCGGCGACCGCCCTCGCGACAGACGGCAAACGCCTCCACCAATAGGTCGTCCAGCGTCTCACCCGCTGCCAGCCGCTCACGAAACAGGCGTGTCTGGTCGCGCAACTCCTCGTCGCTCATCGCCTGGTACTTCGGCTCCAGCGCGTTGATCGCCTCGACCTTCGAATACAGCTTCTTGATGTACCGGGCATTGGACGACCCGAAAACGGATGTCACGCCACGTTCGAAGCCCCGCAAGGACCCACCGAACAGACTGCCCAGGAAATCCCAGATACTTTCCAAGAAATTCATGATCCAGCGCCCCGGCAAGGGGCATCCCTTCGCAGGATCCTGGACTGCGAGCGACGGAAGCGCCACCCTGTCCGGCTCCATGATCGTAAACTATTCTCGCATGGTAGCTTATAACGACCGCTAAAAACGGTCAACCTCGCTTGGCACCGCGTCCCGGCGTGCACAGCCGGGAAGCCCGGGGCGAGGAGAAGTCGAGGAGCGTCCGCGAACAGCATCCGCCGTCCCGCGCCCTTGCTCGACTGGACATTTCCCCGACTCGTCCCACAATAGACGCCAAATCACCAGGCCGCTTCCTCATCGCCCAGCAGTGCCGACCGCCGCAACGAATCCGCCGAAACCTACCCGGAGCGAGGATACCCCGCTCGCCTCGCAGCCAGGCCACGCCATGCCTTTTGCGGCTTGATTCGGCCGAGCTTGCCGAGCGGACGATCGGCGAACCGAGCTCCCATCAAGAGGCCCCCTTGCCCGCCACCATCTCCCATGTTGACATCCAGGGCAAGTTCATCTTGCTCGGCACCGGAACCTCGGTCGGCGTTCCCGTGATCGGCTGCCCGTGCGCCGTCTGCAAGGGCAACGATCCGCGCAACCACCGCATGCGATGTTCGGCCATCGCCGGCCTGCCTTTCGGCAACCTGCTGATCGACACGCCCCCGGAACTGCGACTGCAGCTGGTGCGAGCCGGGATTGGCCTCGTCCATGCCGTCGCGTTCACCCACGAGCACGCCGATCACCTGTTCGGCCTCGATGACCTCCGGCTGCTTCCCTTCTACTTGGGACATCCGGTGCCGATCTACTGCGAACCGGCCGTGGAGACGCGAATCCGCCGCGCGTTCGATTACGCATTCTCCGAAATCCCGCCCACGCATGCGGGCGCCGTCCCGCAACTGGAATTCCGCACCATCGGCCTGGACCGATTCGGAGCGTTAGGCTGCGACGTCCAGCCCATTCGCCTGAACCACGGCCCCCGGTTCAAGGTGTTGGGGTTTCGCCTGGGAGCGATCGCGTATTGCACGGACACCAACGAGATCCCGGAGGAAAGCTGGCGTCACTTGGAGGGCCTGGACGTCCTCATCTTGGACGCCCTGCGTTTCAAACCGCACCCCACGCACTTCTGCCTCGAGGAAGCCATCGAGGCCGCGTTGAGAATCGGCGCGAAGCGAACCTACTTCACCCATGTCTGCCACGACATGGACTACGAGGCAACCAACGCTTCGCTGCCGGAAGGCATGGCCTTGGCCTACGACGGCCTGACACTCAGCCTCACTACGGGGCGGGAGCTTCCACCGACCGGGCTCCCAACTGGGCCCCCGCCTGCTTCGACTGGCTGAGCAGACCCGCGTAGTCGGCCGCGATGTTAAGGACTTCCTTGTTGTAGTAGTTATCCTCGAACACCGGTCGCCCCGACTCCATCTGGTCCTTCAGCTTCTTCTCGTCTTCCTTATCCGCGTCGAACTCCTTGCGTTCCGCAAAGAACTGCTCCTCGTGCAGCGTCACCATTTTGCGGGACTTCTGCTTGAGATACTGCTCGATCCGACGCCCCAGCTTGCTGAAGTCCTCGTCTTTCTCGCGTCGAGCCGTCGACCGGGCGGCCAGTTCGCGGACGATGTCCGCGGACACCTGTCCCGTCTTGTCGTACTTGGCCGCATCGACTTGGTCGAACTCCACGGGGTAGTCGAGGTCGCTTTCCCCCACGTCCATGTGCGTGGTCAGCGACGGCATCACGACATCAGCCAGCACGCCTCGCTTCTGCGTGCTCTCGCCGCTTGGCCGGTAGAACTGCTGCATGGTGATCTTCAGAGCCCCGAGATTCGGCGGATTCGGCACATCGTTGAAGATCTGGTTGCCGAGATCAAGAAGACTCTGCACGGTCCCTTTGCCGTGCGTCGACTGGTCGCCGACGATGATGCCGCGACCATAGTCCTGAATCGCTCCCGCGAGGATCTCACTCGCACTGGCGCTGAACTTACTCGTCAACACAACCAGCGGACCGCTCCATGCCATGCCGCGTTCCAGGTCGTCGTAGTGCTGGACTCGCTTGTCCGAATCTTTCACCTGGACGACCGGGCCCTCGTCAATGAACAGGCCGGTCAGGTTGATCGCCTCGGTCAGGCTGCCGCCGCCGTTCCGAGACAGGTCGAGCACCACCACGTCGACGTTCTTCTTGGAGAAGTCTTCGAGAATCCGCCGGACGTCGCGCGTCGTGCTCTTGAAGTCCGCGAGTCCCTTGCGGGCACCTTCCATGTCCATGTAGAAGCTCGGCAGGTCGATCACGCCCACCTGGTACGGCGTGCCATCCGGTTTGGTGCCGGCGTTCATGATCACACTCCGCGCTTCGCTGTCGGTCAGCGCGATCTTGGCTCGCGTGATGCTGATGATCTCCACCGTGTCCTTGCCCTGCGGCTTTACGCCCAATCGCACGACCGTTCCCGCCTTGCCGCGGATCAGCTTCACGACGTCGTTCAGGTTCATGTCCACGACGTCCACCATCTCCCCCGACTCGCCCTGCCCGACACTGACGACTCGGTCCTCCGCATGCAGCTGCTTCGTCTTGTCGGCAGCTCCACCGGGAATAACGTTGCTGACGACCGTGTAGCCGTCGTTCATCATCAGCGCCGCGCCGATCCCCTCCAGGTTCAGCTTCATGGAGATCTGGAAGTTATCGAGCGAACTAGGCGACATGTAGGTCGTGTGCGGATCGAACGAGGTCGTGAACGCGGAGAGATACATCTCCAGCAGGTCATCGGAGCTGAACTGGTGCA
>CAZUJM010000081.1:0-8298 GCA_964620405.1 uncultured Pirellulaceae bacterium
ACTGGCCGAAAGGCTGAATTCCGGGTCCATGCCGAGCGAACGACTGCCGAAATCGGCGAACCAGCGGTCGACGGCCGGCCCCAGGTTCAGTTTGTCCATCCAGCCCCACTCGTCCGGCGCCAGCCGCAACGACGCGGCCAGCACGCCCGCCAACGCGCCTCCAGCAATCAGCCCCGAACTCAGCAACACCCCCGGACTCGAATCGGAATCACTGCCCGCATTGCGCCGATCGGCCAGCCAGCGCACCAGGCCTCCGAGGAAGATCGGAAAAGAGGTCTGGATCGGCGACGGCGAAGGGCAGCGAGGCCACGCCCGCCAGTTCCATCGTCACCGCGGCCAACACTCCGATCAGCACCAGCGACCACGGCAGTTTCTGGTTCAGGATGCCGTCGATGATGAACGCCATGAGCTTGGTCTTGGGTGCGTCGTATTTGGGCAGCGGGGTTGCGGAGGCGAGCGCCGCCGCGCGCTCCGCATCCGTCTTCGCCTCCGCGATGCGCTGCGCGTCGGGATCAAGATACTTGAACCGGCCATTGATCGCCGGATCGACGACGTAGCGAATGGCTCCCGAATCGTCGACCAGGTACTTGCCAGGCGGCACGCTCGGAAACTGCCCTTCGGTCGCGTGCAGCACCTTGTATTCGCTGGTGTCGTCCGAGTGCGGACGTCCCGGTCGTTCCGTCTCCGTCAACTGCGTCACATCCGGCACGCGGTAAGGCGGCAGGTTCTCCGGCAGGTTCGTATAGTGCGTTCCCGCCCGGTTCAGCACCAGCAACGTGCCTCCCAGCACCAAAGCGGAAGTCAGCGCGCCGATCAGGATGCCGTACTGCTGCAGCTTCGGAGTCGCTCCGACCAGGTAGCCCGTCTTTAGATCCTGGGCGGTCGTGCCGCCGTTGGAAGAGGCGACGCAGACCACCGCGGCGATCGTCAGCGCCAGCAGCATGGCCGTCCGGTCCACTTGGTTCAGCAGCAGGAAGATCAGGCAGGTGAGCAGCAGCGTCGCGACCGTCATGCCCGAGATCGGATTGGAGGAGGAACCGATCTCGCCGGTCAGCCGCGAAGACACGGTCACGAAGAGGAATCCGAAACCCAGCACCAGCAGCGCGGCCGTGAGGCCAAACCAGCTCAACCCCAGCCCGACCTTCGGCAGCACCGTCAGCAGCGTGACCAACAGCAGGGCGCCGCCCAGCACGTAGGCCATGGAGATATCGCGATCCGTCCGCCGCGCTGCGTTATCTGGAGTTCCATCCGTCGCACCGGGATCGGCCGACGCAGCACGGCCCATTCGCAGAATGTCGGCGACGCCCGCTCGAATCGCGCCACCAATCACCGGTAGCGAGCGGGCCATGCTGATAACGCCCCCCGCGGCCACCGCTCCCGCGCCAATATACAGAATGTAAAAGCTTCGCAGCGCCGACTCGTCCATGTCGCGAATCAGCACCGACTGCGAAGGGTAGAGCGGCTGCTCGAGGTTTTCGCCGAAGAGGGCAATCGCGGGAGCGATCACGAGATACGCGAGCACTCCACCGGCGAAGGTGATGCCGCCGATCCGCGGCCCGATGATGTAGCCCACGCCCAGCAGTTCCGGCGTGAACTCGCCACCCACCACCCCCTTGTGCAACCCCACGGTCTGGCCCGCCGCGTTGACGCGAAAGAGGTTCCAGTTCGCGACGTCATGGAAGATCGACAACGGGTTCGTCAGCAGTTTGTAGGCGAACGCGAGAAAGAAACCGCTGAAGACCGTGATGGCCGAAGAACCGCCCCGCTCGCCCGCCACCAGTACTTCCGCGCAGGCCGTGCCCTCCGGATATGGCAGCTTGCCATGCTGCTTCACGATGAATGCACGCCGCAGCGGGATCATCATCAGGATGCCCAGCAGCCCGCCCAGCACGCCTACGGTCATGACGCGCCAGACATCCAGTTCGTAGCCTAGCAGCATCAGCGCCGGCATCGTCACGCCCACGCCGAACGCGATCGACTCCCCCGCCGATCCCACGGTCTGGACCATGTTGTTTTCGAGGATTGTCGCGCCGCGCAACCGCAGCAGCCGACTAAGGCCGCGGAAGAGGCTGATCGACAGCACGGCGATCGGGATCGAAGCGCTGACCGTCATGCCGACCTTGAGCACGAGATACAGCGAAGAGGCAGCGAAGACGATGCCCAGCAGCGAGCCGGCGACGACTGCTGGCCATGTGAACTCACGAACCGACTCGTCTTCCGACGGCACATAAGGTTGGAAGGCGTCGTGCTCCGGCCGCACGTCAACAACCCGCTTGGCCGCTTTTCCGGCCGCACTCACATTCGCCTTGCCCGCGTCCCGCGCCGCCGATCCTTCCAGTGGTCGTCCCCCGCCTCGATCCGTCTCCTTGCCGGGCTTCCCCATCACTCACTCCTCGTGTGCCACCTCGGCATCCGTGCTTTCACTGACCGCGCTGCCTCGGTGCGAGACTCCCCGAGAGTCGAGTCGAACGACGCCGAGCCAGCGTGACTATTTCTCGTCTTTCTCTTCCTGCTCATCCTTGCGAATCACATCCGGCAGCGGCTTGCCGTCGGGAACAAATCGCATCGAGATCGAGTTCACGCAGTGGCGTGTGTTCTTGCGCGTAAACCCTTCGCCAAGGAACACATGGCCGAGGTGCCCGCCACAATTTTTGCAGACGATCTCGGTCCGTTCTCCGTCCGCGTCGATGTGCCGTTCGACAGCGCCGGCGATTTCGTCGTCGAAGCTGGGCCAGCCGCAATGGCTCTCGAACTTATCGGCGCTGTGATACAGGGCCGCATTGCACCGCCGGCAGATGTATGTGCCAGCATCCTTCAGGTCGGTATACTCGCCGACAAACGGCCGCTCCGTACCCTTGCGAAGGATCACGCGCGCCTCGGCGGGCGTCAGTTCGTTGTATTCAGGCATCTGGACGTCCTTCTGCTTGGGCTTCTGCCTCGACTTCTGCTTCGACTTCGCGGACTTGGAAGCCGACTTCCCCGACTCGCTCTCCGGCGCATCCTTCGTCGTCGCATCCCTGGCTGGCGTCTCCGTCGCGGGATCGGCGACCGTCCGAGTCCGAGTATCCTCGGACGTTCCGACGGGTTCGGACCCTACAACCATGGGCAGCGTCATCAGCGCCGTCAGGGCCACGCCCACCCACGACCATCGGCTCTTGTGCATTTGCATGTCGATACCCTTTCGCTCACACTCTTTCACCTGGGCCGGACGTTTCCGGAGGCTCCTGCCCGTGGCGACATTATAGCCGCCGCTGCCGCTCCGCACACCGCGACCTTTCTCCCCTGTTGCCCGGCCGTGTCCCCTGCGGCGACTGCGCGCCGCAACACCGGATCTTCGTCCACGGACCGTGACGCATGATCTCCCGCGAAAGTTCGCGTCTGGCCCGCCGGTGGAGCGAATGGTACGCTGCCGCAGCCCGATCGAGGCGATTGGGAATGAACGCCGGCGCGCCATCCACGCAGGAAGTCGCATGACACACCCATCGGTTCCATCCCGTCGCACCCGCCGCCTCCACCATGTCGTGGCCCGTCGCGGCCTCCTCAGCCTGGCCTTGCTGCTGCTGTCGAACCTTGGGGCGACGAGGATCCCGGCCGCAAGCGGAGAGGAACGCTTGGCAAGCCCCGGTCGGCTGCGGCACGTCGTGGTGTACTCCGAACCCGGCCGATTCGGCGGCTGGCCCGCCAACCATGGTATCTGGAGCTGGGGCAACGAGATCCTGGTCGGTTTCAGCCGCGGCACGTTCCGCGACCTGGGGCCCGAGCGTCATGCCATCGACCGCGATGCCCCCGAGGAACACCTGCTGGCACGCAGCCTCGACGGCGGCGAAACGTGGACGCTGGAGTTCCCGGCCCAAGAAGGATCACTCATCCCCGTCGGCAAGTCCCTGCACGGCAAGACGCCGCCGGGCCTCATGGAACGCCCCTGGCGCGACTCACCAGGCTCCCTCCCCTTCACCCATCCTGACTTCGCGATGACCCTGCGCATGACGGACGTGCACATGGGACCCTCTCGATTTTATTATTCCACCGATCGCGGCCATCACTGGCTCGGCCCCTTCCGCCTTCCGCAACTGGAAGGTCACGGCGTCGCCGCGCGCACCGACTACCTTGTGCTCGATGCCCAGACCTGCCTGCTGTTCCTCACGGCATCGAAGGCCAATCAGCGCGAAGGTCGCCCATTCGTGTCGCGCACCGACGATGGAGGCCGCAGCTGGCGGTTCGCCAGCTGGATCGGCGAGGAGCCGGCTGGATACGCCATCATGCCCTCCACCACACGTCTCAAGAACGGCGACCTGCTGACCGCGATCCGCTGTCGCGAAGGCGATCGCAGCTGGATCGCTCTGTACCGATCAACCGACCAAGGCGCGACTTGGCGTGAAGCGGGCATTCCCGCACCGGATCTGGGCGAAGGAAATCCGGCCAGCCTGATCACGCTGGCGGATGGACGCGTCTGCCTGACCTACGGGCATCGAGCTCCGCCCTACGGCATCCACGCCCGCCTGGCCGACGCAAGCGGCGAACACTGGGGCCCCGAACTGCTGCTTCGCGAGGCCGGCGGCCGCGACATCGGCTACCCGCGCAGCGTCCAGCGACCCGACGGTCAGATCGTGACCATCTACTACCTGCACGACGAGCCCAAGAGCGACCGCTACATCGGCGCTACGATCTGGGAATGACGGGGAATGTTTTCAGCACACGGCGTGTGCTGACTACGAGCATGCCTTTGGTAGGCGGCACACGCCGTGTGCCGCACTAGGTAGCTTGGCGAGTGGCGAGCATCCGTTGTCGGTTCGTACGTCAGTCACGACGACGAGTGACGTTCTGCTGTGTTTTCAGCACACGGCGCGTGCTGACTACGAGCATGCCCTCCTCGACATCCTGCCGTCTTCAGTCGTCCGCGAGCGCCCCGTTCTCAGCGAGGAACTTCAACTGCCGCACGATCTGCCGATCTCGCAGCGCGACCATGGCGTCGGGATCGCGATTCGACCAGTCGAGCAGCCCTTGGCCGGTCCGCATACCGAGCTTACCTTGGTCGAGATGTTCCTGGATGATTGGCATCGTGCCGGCGGTACGATCAAGATCCTCCATCAGGTACGACTGGATCTGGCTGACGAGCGGGATGCCGACGAGGTCGGCATTCGCGCAGGGCCCCACCGCGGGCAGCCGGAGTGCAAAGGTCAGTCTCGCCACAAGATCGACGTCTTCGGCGGTACAGACGCCGCGTTGGACGAGCGACAGGGCTTCCCGCCACATCGCGTGCTGCAGGCGATTGCCGATGAACCCCAGCACATCCTTGCAGACCACCGGCACTTTGCCGGCGGCGCGCAGCAGCGAGCAGGTCGTCTCCACGATGCCTGCGTCGAGCTTTTCGGTGCTCACGACCTCAACCAGCGGCATCAGGTGCGGCGGGTTCCAGAAATGGGCTCCCACCAGCCTTGTCGCAAGGCCGCTGCGATCGCCCATTTCGGTGATGCTCAAGCCGCTGGTGCACGACGCGATGATCGCTCCTCGATCGGCCAGTGGACGCAGCTTCGCCATCAGCTCCACCTTCTGGTCCATGTCCTCGGCCACGCACTCCAGCACGAAATCGGCGTCGCGCTGCACGTCGTCCAGCTGGTCGGTCAGAGTCACTTCGCGGGGCGGATCGGCGGCCGGCCCGAAATGCTCGTCGAGAAACGCCACCATGGCGGCCAACTTCGCGGGCACCCCTGCCAGCTTGCGAGCGTCGCGCGCCCAAAGCTGCACCGGAAAGCCGGCTCGTGAGAAACAGACAGCGGCCGCGGCTCCCATCTGGCCGATGCCCAGCACCGAAATGGAGTCAATGGATTGCACGAGCGAACGGTTCCCTGGAAAAGAGTCGCCTGCGAAGGAGTAAGCCCCACCGGTCTTCGCGGACGGAAGACGCCGGGGACGCTCAATTTAGCATCCGAAGCGTTCGGAGGGATGAACGCGAGGCCGATTCGTTCAAGGAGCCATGCGAATCGGCTGTCCGCTGGCGGCGGAATCGTAGGCGGCGAAGACGGCCTGCATCGTCTTGAGGTTGTCCTTGCCGTGCGTCTCCGCCTCGCCCTCGTGCCGCAGCGCGGCCAGCAGGTTGCGGATGCACGGCACCATGCTGGCCTGGGCGACGGCATACTCGGGGTCGGCCCAGACGGACCGTTGCGGCAGGACGCGCGACCGATGCGTCCCTTCGGCCGTCGTCACATGCACCCAGCACCCAGGCGTCGTCTCGATGCTGCCTCGCTCGCCCTCAATGAAGACCAAAGTCTCGGGAAAGCACTCCTTCTCCAGCGGCGTCTCCGCGTAGGCCATGTTGACCATCACCGACTGCCCGGACACCATACCTAGCAGGATCGTCGCCACATCCTCGCCACGGATGTCGGAATGGACGCGCTGCGTGCGACAATAAACGGTCTCGATGTCCCCAAAATAACAGCGGGCCAGGTCCAGCAGGTGACACCCCATGTCGGCGATGATGAAGCGTTCGTCGGTGCGCAGGTTGGGCTGGTTCGCATAGACGTCGAACCCGGAGATCATGTCGATCCGCGCGCGAAACGGCTGGCCGATCGCTCCGGACTCAAGCACCTCCTTCACGCGGCGCAGAGGAGCTTGCCAGCGCCAGTTCTCGTGGACCAGCAGCGGCACCTTCGCTTTCTGCGCCTTGCGGACCACGCGCTCACACGCCTCCCGGCTGGCGTCCAGCGGCTTCTGGCAGATGGACGGCAGCTGGTGGGAGATCGCCAGCTCGATCATCGGCACATGGCCGGGAATGCTGGTGACGATGTCGACGAAGTCGAGCGACTCCTGCTTCATCATGGTCGCCGCATCGGAGTAGCTGCGGGGAACCTGGAACCGTTCGGCGAGTCGCGCTGCCTTGGCTTGGTCCTGGTCGCACACGGCGACACACCGCGCGCCGGGAACCTGCTGCCAAGCGGCCAGCTGGTACTGCGCCCAGAAACCGGCCCCAATCATCGCAAACGCAAGATCGCCCATGATGTCCGCCTTTCTTCCGCCGCTTCGGAAACGGGCTGCCATCGGCCCCGCGTGGGCCGACCCGCCCCCGGTGGCGATCGCATCCACGCCGGTCTTCGGGCCGGACCGCGCCTCGCGGCGTTCAGGACCTTATCCAGCGCGGATGCTTCATCGCATCGCGGTTCACAATGTATCGAGGCGTTTCGCCCCGCGCCACCTGCACGAGACTGGTGACCGCCCCGCGCCCCATGCCCCGGAAGCACTCGTCGGTCCAGGCCAGCGAATGCGGGGCCACGATCACGTTTTCCAGTTGCAGCAGGGGATCCTGCGGATCGATCGGCTCCTTCTCGAACACATCCAGGCCCGCGCCCAGGATGCGACCCTCGCGCAAGGCGTCGTACAGCGCCGCCTGGTCGACGATCGGACCGCGCGCCACGTTCACCAGGAAGGCCCGCCGCTTCATCATGCCGATCCGACGCGCATCGATCAGGTGGTATGTCGACTCATTCAAAGCGCAGCAGACCACCACATAGTCGCTCTCCGCGACCAACTCGTCCACCTCCACCAGCGACACGCCCTGCTCGCGACATTGCTGCTCCGACGCGAACGGATCGGCGGCCAGGATCCGCATGTCGAGCGGCGTTGCCAATCGCGCAAGGTCGGCGCCAATGTTGCCGTAACCAATGATGCCCAGCGTGGCCCCCGTCGTGCCTATTCCCGTATAGTCCAGCCGGTCACTCCAGCGACCCGTTCGTGTCAGTCGGTCCTTGATCCACAATCGATGGGTCAGCGCGAGCACCAGCGTCAGCGCGGCGGCGGCCACGGGGCGGCGTACGCCATCGGGCGTGATCGTCAGCAGCACGCCCTGCGCGGTGCAGGCCGGCACGTCGATCGTGTCGTATCCGACGCCCATGCGCGCCACGATCTTCAGGCGCGGCGACTCGCCCAGCGTACGCGCGGTCACCCGCGGACCGAGGACGAAAAGGCCATCGTACTGCTGGGCCATCTCCGGTTCGATTTCCGTCGAAAACTGCGGAAGGTACTCCCAGGCGATCCCGGCCTCGTCGAACATCTCCAAGCCCACATCGCCGAACCCGTTCGTTCCGTCGGCCTTCAGGAAATCACGCGTCACTCCAACCCGAAACATTCCCTGCTCCCTGCGCCGGATCATCGACGCCTCGCCTCAATTCGCCCGCAGGTCCCTGCGCCGCACGCACGCGCGTCCGGTCGCTTGAACTCCACGCTTCCATTTCGTTCCCCGCGGTGTACCCGCGTGTTCCACGCAGTGCGCTCGCGCGCGTTCCGGGCAGTGCGCCCGCGCGCGTT
>CAZUJM010000081.1:8398-22927 GCA_964620405.1 uncultured Pirellulaceae bacterium
GCGTGTTCCACGCAGTGCGCTCGCGCGCGTTCCGGGCAGTGCGCCCGCGCGCGTTTCGGGCAGAGCACCTGCGCGAAGGGCGTCAGGATAGGCCGCTGACCAACGCATGTCAATCATTCGAGGCCCGGAGACACAGGCGGTGCGGCGATCGTGGCGGAGGGAAGGCCGGGGGAGGGCGGTGGGCCACGTCATGCCGAGTTCACTGCGTCGCGCACGGCGACCTCCAGCGTCATGCCGGCCGCTCGCAGGCGTTCGACCAGCACTTCACCCAGCGCCGTGGCGGGCGTGAGCACTCCGCCACGCGTCGGCCCGCCCGGCAGGCTCTCCTCCTGCAGGGCAATCGCCAGCGCGGATTCGCAGACGAGCCGCGTGGTGGCCCGATTGCCGGGGTCGCCGGAGTCGGCGACGCGACACCGGATGACCTCACCGCCGGGCAGCGTTCCCGCGATGTCGCAGCGATACCACCCCCGGTCCATCACTGCCTGCGATGGGCCTTTCCCCGGCTTTGGCACGATCCACCGCAGCAGCGCACGCGTAGGTCGCATGCCCATCATCCACTGCAGGACCGTCTCCGTGATCGCCACCGCTTGTACCGTCCTCAACTTGCCGCGACGCCCCAATGACAGAAACTCGCGGTAGGCGAATCGCTCGCCGTAACCTTCGCCCCAACTCGCGGCCAGCGAAGCCGAGCGGCGTACGACGCGGGTGTTGATCGGCCCCATGAAAAAGGGAGCGATCCAGGCCTGGAACAGGGGATGGTAGGTCGCGCTGCGCGGGTCGCGGCTGGCAGCCCGCACCTCCTCGTCCGGCGGCGCGCCCTCATTAAGCAGGAACGGGTCCGCCACGCGCCGCATCTGGCCTGTCTCATGCAGCAGGAAGACCGTCGCCATCGTGCCGCCGTTGAGGCCTCCCGAGATGAGATAGCAGCCGTCCAGCGGACCGCAGCCGAGGCCTCGCTGCTCGCGCAAGTACCGCGCGACCAGCCACGCGCCCAGGTCCGCTGGCACCGAATCGAATCCGCAGCAGGGAACGATGCGCGTACCCTCCGCGGCGGCCTGCGCATGATGTCGGTCGATCAAGTCGCGCACCCAGGGCGTCTCGCCGGTGATATCCACGTAGTGGGTGCGTCGTCCGACACACGCGGCCACCAGCGCGCTGCCATACTGCATGAACGGACCCGCAGTGCTCAACACCACGCGCGTCCTCGCCGCCAACGCGTCGAGCGCTAACGCGTCGCCGCCTTCCGCCACCAGCACCGGCCTCGACTCGCATCTCTCTTGCGCCAATACCTCCCGCAACCGCGACTCGTCCCGGCCCGCCACCGCCCAGCGCAGCGTATCCGGCGCATGCCGTGCAAAGTAGGCCACGGTCTGCCGTCCCACGAAACCGCTCGCGCCGTACAGCACCACATCCAGTTCACGCGCTTCCATGCATCCCCCACTCACTCCGCCCGCAGCGATCGTTTTGGCGACAAGGCCTCATCGGGCCACTCGCGGAGGCCCACGATGGGCAGCGCGAATTCAAACACGGCGTCTTCTTCGGCCGTATCCGCCGCGCGGAAACACTCATGGATCTTCTTCTGCCGATCGGGCGTCGCCACGCTGCCAGGCTGGTTCGTCCAGAGGCCCAGCCGCAGACCGCCTTCGTGCGCATGATCGACATGCCGATGCAGGATGAACGCGTCGATGCCTGGTTCGTCGCGTACCAGCCGAAAAGCGTGGCAGTAGGCGGCCGCTTGCACGCTTTCGCCGTCGGGTCCGTCCGGCGTATGAAATCCCTGCTCGCTAAGGATCACGCGCCGCGACTGCCCGTCGTATCGCAACTCCTCACGATCCAAGAACCGCGTCAGCACGGGCAGATTCCGAAAGGTAATGCGAGGTGTGTCGTCGGCATCGGTCGCCGTGCGATCGTTCCAGAACCGCGGCTCGAACAGATTCTCGGGATAGGGATGGAAGGCGACCTGCCAGTCGTAGTCGCCGCCCGCGCGCGCCAGCCGCGCGAACTCCTCAAGGAATGGCCGCCCCGCGAAGCTCTGCCGCTCATCCCCTCCCTCGTACCGCATGTTCCAGTGGTGTTCGAGCGACACATAGACCCGCGCCCACGCCGAATGCCGGCGCACGCTCCCGTGCGCGATCCGCACCGCCTGCTCATAGTCGCGCGCAAACTCCGGCATCGCCACGCGCCCCCGGTTGCTCCAGAACCAGTGCGAGTTGACTTCATTGCCCACGATGTACCCTGCGACACAGCCGTGGGGTGAATTCTCGCCCGCGTAGCGTTGCGCGAGCAGGTCGATGGCGGCCGCCATCCAGCGTCGACCCTCAGGCGTCACCGTGTTGAACGCGCCCAGGTGATTCGGCGCCGCGCGATCGTAGGCGGGGTGCAGCATGCGGCGATTTACCGACGCATCTGGATGCTCGTAGACCAATAGGATCAGATAGACCAGCACACCGCGTTCGGAGAGCGGCCGGATCAGCGCATCGTGCCGCTCCAGCACGTCTCGCCGAAACCGGTAGACCTCGCCCTCGTACCGATGCTCGAGCGTATTCGCCTGCTCACTCGCGCTGCTCGTGCCCTCCGCCGCGACCAGCTCGCTGAGGTTCACGTTCAAGCCCGCATGCTGCACGCCAAGCGTCACGGCATCGTCGATCATCTGGACCTGCAGGCCCTTCTTCGAGCGAACGCGCGTGAAGGGGTTGTCGTTCCCCGCGCCGTCGACCGGGCCGACCACTCGATCGGTCCCCGCGGCCGCCTCGGTCGACATCCGTAGCGAGGCGATGCCCACGCCCAGGGCCGCGACACTTCCCGCCATCACCTGCCGGCGCGTCCACCGGCTCGTACCCATGCGTCGCATCGTGCATTCCCCGCGGCTTCAGCTGAAAAAGACCCGCGCGGCCGTCTTGCGAAGCAGCCAGTCGCGATCCTCCTGCGTCAGGAAGGCCAGCCCCTCGCGCAGCAGGTCGATCGACGCCCGGTAGCTGTGGCCGGGATCGACTTGGAAGGGACAGTCGCTGGCCCACATCAGGCGCTCGGCGCCGAAGGTGCGGAGCAAACGCTCGATCATTGGGCCCAGATCCTGGTACGGCTCGCTCTTCTTGCCCAGCGCGTAGAACGCCGAAGTCTTGATGGTGACCTGCGGATGTTCCACGAGCCGGCACAGGTTGTCGAGATCGGTCGCGCGAATCTGTCCGTCGATGCCGATGCGCGCAAAGTGGTCGATCACGACTGGCGTGCGCGGAAACTGTCGGCACATGCGATCGACGGAGGGCAGGTAGGAGGCGTCGATCAGGTGGCACATGGCCAATCCCTCGTCGCCGCCGCATTTCCACATGGCCCGCATCGCGTCCGTGTCCAGCCAGCGATCGGGAGTCTCACGGCCCGGTTGGATCCGGAAGCCGCGCACGCCGTGCTTCGCCAACTCCCGCATCCGTTCCGCCGGTCGGTCGGCCGGGTCCACGATGGCCACGCCGCGATAGACGCGCGGCTCCTTGGCGATCACGTCCAGCATGTAGCGGTTATCGTACTGGTAGTAGCTCATCTGGATCAGCACGACGCGATCGACGCCGCAGGGCGCGGCGTGCGTCATCAATTCCTCGGGCGTGAAACTGGCGGGTCGCATGTCCTCCCGCCGGTATCCCGACGCCAGGGGGTAACGCTGCACGTCAGGCGTCCAGACATGCACATGCGCGTCGATGAAACCCTCCGGTGTCGCGTCGGCGGCGGCCAGGTGCGCCTCGCCAACGGCGACCAAGCTGCTGGCGAAAGCCACGCCGGCCCGCAGCGCCGTGCGGCGATTGCAGCGTGGCGACGGCCCATGCCCCAAGCGTTCGGCGACTTCCCGGGTCCCAACTCCGTTCGCCTCGCCGTTCGCCCGTTCGTTTGTGTCCCGCATGATCGCTCCTTGGACTTCTACCATGGGTGTTCCGCATCACTACCGTTACGGATCGCACCCAGGCCTTGCCCAAGCGCGCTTGGTCCGTTTCCGCCCACCGGGCCTCAACCGAACAGTTCGTCGATCGCCTTGCCGGGGCGCACAAAATGAGGCCGGCCGTTCACATCGGGCAGCGTCTGCCCGGCAGGCACTCCCAGCGCATGATACACGGTGGCGATGAGGTCGGCGGGAGTCGTCGCGCGTTCACGCGGGTAAGCGGCATGCGCATCGGACGAACCATAGACCTGTCCGCCGCCGATGCCCCCGCCAGCCAGTACGCTCGTGAAGCAGTTCGGCCAGTGGTCGCGGCCATCGCGACCCGCGCCCGCGTCGCTGCTGACCTGCCCGATGCGCGGCGTGCGGCCGAACTCACCAGTCCACACGACCAGCGTCTCGTCCAGCAGGCCACGTTCTTGGAGGTCCTCGAGCAGAGCCGAGAACGCCTGGTCGGCGACGGGCATGAGGCGTTCACGGAGGTCGACGAAGTTGCGGCTGTGGGTGTCCCAGTAGACGCTGACGTTTTTTATTCCATCGTTCGGCCAGAAAACAGTCACCAACGGGACATCGCGTTCGATCAGGCGTCGCGCCTGCAGCACCGACTGGCCGTGCGGATTCATGCCGTACCGTTCTCGCACGGCAAGCGGCTCCTCATCCAGCGCGAAGGCTCCGCGTTTCTGCGACGATGCGGTCAGCAAATCGTAGGCGCGGCGGCTGTTCTGGTCCCACGACCTGAAGACCTCCGCCGGCACTCGCGCCTGCCGGTCGAGGTCCGCGGCCAGTTGCAGGCGATCGGCGATGCGCGCGACCGAAAGTTCCGGTCGGATCGTCAACTCCCCCACCTGGTAGTCGGGCCGATGCGGTGCGTGGTCGATCGTCATGGGATCGTAGAGCGGTCCGAGCCAACCGGCGAACTGGCCCTGGCTTTGCTCGACGAACCGCGGCACGTCGTTGTCGAGCTTCGGTCGCATGGAGACGAACGGCGGCAGTTCGCCGGTCGCTCTTCCAAGTCGCGCGAGGACGGAGCCGATATGCGGCCACTGCTGCTGTCGATCGACCGAGCGCGGCGGTGCCTGGCCCGTCAACAGGAAGTGCGTGGCCGAGGTATGGTCGCCGTTGCTGTGCGTCATCGACCGTACGATGGCCAGCTTGTCGGTATGCTGCGCCAACCGCGGAAAGTGCTCGCAGATCTGAATGCCAGGCACGCGCGTCGCGATCGGCTTGAACTCGCCGCGTATCTCGGCCGGAGCCAGCGGCTTCATGTCCCAGGTATCCTGCTGGGCCGGACCGCCCCACATGAAGAGCAGGATGCAGGCCTTGGCGCGGCCGAAGGTCCCGCCCACGGATCGCGCCGGCAGGGTCTGTGCATGAGCGCGGCCAGCGAGCAGTTCCGGGAGGGTCAGGCCGAGCAACCCAAGGCTTCCCGCGCGAAGCACATCCCGCCGCCGAGGCAGGTGAACCGCCTGGGACATGGATCGCGATGGTGGATACGGCTGCGGCATCGGTCTTCCATCTGGGGAGGGCAGGCCAATCGGGGCCTGCGAAGGGCGATTGCGGCCTCCGCGCGGAACGAGCGGGACAAAACCGGATTGTGATGCTCCCGTCCGCTTCAACGCCCGAACTCCGAGCGCTTTTCGTCGGTCACGGCAACCACCCGGTGTGGCGGCGAGGCGGGGCAGGGAGGCGGGGCGAATCGGCTCCCGCATCGTAGCGGAGGTTGCAGGCGGAAGCTAGTCAAGCCCGCGGCCGTCCACTGGCTTTGACATCGCGCCCGCGGTTCTGCCATCATGAAGGCTGGGCGAGGTCAAGAACCCAGGGAACGGGCCGATGTTGCGCACGCTGCTTTACATTCCGAACGAGATCGCGGGCCTGCCGGTGTTTGGAGTGGGCTGGGCCGTGATCCTCTGGCTGCTGGTGGCCGGCGCGCTGCTGGCGCGCGCATGGCGGACCGCGGGATGGAATGAAGAGTGCAGCAGCCAACTGATGGTGATGGCCCTGGTTTCGGTCGTGCTCATCTGGGTGCTGCCAAATGTCGTGGAGCCGATCCCGGCGGGCTCGAACGTGTTTCCTCCGGTCGCGGCGGCCGAAGGGATCCCCATCCGCGGCTACGGCATGATGCTGCTGCTGGGCGTCGTATCGGGAGTAAGCCTCGCCGCGTGGCGCGCGCGGCGCGCGGGACTCGATCCCGAAGTCATCCTCGCGTTGGCCTTTTACATCGTCATCGGTGGCATCGTCGGCGCGCGGCTGCTGTTCATCTTCCAGTATTGGCATCTGCTGCGCGGCCCCACGCTGCGCGAGACGATGGTCAACCTGTTCAGCGTCGACAAGGGCGGCCTCATCGTGTACGGCTCGCTGATCGGCGCCGCGCTCACCTTCCTGGTGTTCTGCTGGAAGTATCGCATCCACCCGCTGCCACTCGCCGACCTCATTGCGCCCAGCCTGGCCATCGGACTGGCACTCGGCCGCGTCGGCTGCCTGCTCAACGGCTGCTGCTTCGGAGGTCCCGCGCATCTGCCCTGGGCCGTCACTTTTCCGCAGGATAGTCCCCCGTACGAGTCGCAGAAAGAGTCCGGAGCCCTCTACGGCCTCCGCCTCGTGGCGAACGAGCGGGGGGAGGCGACTGTCGCCGAGGTGTTGCCCTCGGGCGCCTTCGCGGCCGCAGGGCTACGCGTGGGCGATGCAATCCTGTCCGTCAACGGCCAGCCAGCCCGGGGCCTGGCGGGGACGCGCGAACTGCTGCGAAGCAGCCCGGCCCTGCCGCAACTGACGCTGACCGACGGCCGGCAGGTCCGCGCCAGCGACAACTCCCTGCCGGCGCGTTCACTGCCAGTGCACCCCGCGCAGCTGTACAGCGCCCTGAACGGACTGATCCTGTGCGGCGTGGCGCTGGCGTTCTACCCGTTCCGCCAGCGACATGGCCAGGTCATCGCCCTGTTGCTGACGCTGTACGCGATCACGCGATTCATGGAGGAGCGCATCCGCATCGACGAGCAGGCGCTGCTGGCTTCGCTGACGATGTCCGAGGCCATCAGTGTCGGGCTCGCGATCGCCATGAGCCTGCTGTGGATGTTCATCGCAAGCCAGCCCCGGATCGGCGACACTTGAAGGCAACCAAGCCCTGTCGGATTCTTGCCTTTTTCCGGGAACCCAGGCGGAGTCGTTCGCGTCCAAGGAGTGTGGGGAGGCATCGGTGACGGACGAGGACTGGTCGGCCATTGAGCGGACGCTGGCAGGCGATGCGGATGCGTATCGGCAGCTGGTGCTGCGCCACCAGGACCGCCTGTTCAACGCGTTGTTCCACGCCAGCCGCAACCGCGAGGACGCCGAGGAGGTGACGCAGGAGGCCTTCCTGCAAGCCTATCGAAGGCTCGGCAGCTTCCAGGCGCGGGCTCGTTTCTCCACCTGGCTCTATCGAATCGCCTTCAACCTGCTGAATTCCCAGCGCAGGCGCCAGCGACGAGTCGTTTCGCTGGACGCGCTGGCCAACGCGGAAGTTGTCGACATGCGGGAACTGCCGGAAGCCGAAATGGAGCGTCAGGAGCGGGTAGGACTGGTACACCAGGCACTCGACCAACTGCCCGACGAGCAGCGTTCGATCCTCGTGCTGCGCGAGCTGGAGGGCTACGACTACCGCCAGATCGCCGACGCGCTGGAGCTACCGCCCGGCACCGTCCGCAGTCGCCTGCACCGCGCTCGCCTGCAACTGCGCGAGCACCTCGACCGGCTGCTGGCGGATCGCCCGCCCGACGGATCGGCCGACCCGTTGCAACCGTCCTCTCCTTAAGTCCCCACCGTACACTGCCCGGCTACCGGATTTCGCCACCCAGGGCGACTTCCCTCCCGCGAGGCTCTTCCATGACGAACTCTCCAACCCCGCTGCCCGACGACTGGCTGAGTGCGTACCTCGACGGCGAACTGACCGAGGTCGATCGCGCGCAGGTGGAGGCATGGTTGGCGCGGGACGCATCGGCGCGGTCGCGGCTGGAAAGGCTGCGAGCCGTCAGCCAGGAACTGCGCGCGCTGCCCCGCGCGGCCTTTCGTCGCGAAGCGTCTGAGCGACTACTGGAGTCACTGAAGCAAGAGACCACGCCGCAGCCGACGGCGGTCACCGGCGCCGTCGGGCGTGCCGCAAAGCCGATTCACGATGCGTCTGTCCACGATGGACGCCGTCGCTGGACGTACGTGCTCGCGACCCTCGCGACCGCCGCGGCCGTCACGCTGCTGGTTTCGCCACGGGGCGAGCAGGACACACAGGTGAGTCAGGCGCCTGCCGCGCGGGACCAGTTGCGAGAAGAAGCTGTCCCCCTCGACGCGGCTCCCGACGATGGACTCCGCGAAGACGTCGCCGCAGCCGAGCGATCAGCGCCGAAGATGGAACGGATGAAGCCCCGCGCGACATCGGTGCGGGAAGCGTCGAAGGCAGCGGCCGATGCGCCGCCCGAGGTGGCGGCGGCATCCGACGCGCAGGCCGCTGGCTCGACTGCATCCGACGCGCCGGCCGCTGGCTCGGCTGCATCCGATGCGCCGGCCGCTGGCTCGGCGGTGCCCGACTTGGAGCCAATGCACAAGGAAAGTGGCGGCGGGCGGGCGGCTCCTGCGCCCGCGTCGGCAGCCGCCGCCCTGGCTGTCCCTGATCCGGCGGGGGAGTTGGCGGCGGGCGAGGCGCGCCAGGCGGCACCCGGCGTCCTGCCGGGCCTGGTGGAGATCGAGGTCGCGCCGGAACAGCGGGACGCGCTGCTCCGGCAACTGGCCGAGGGCTTGGCGAACGACTTGGCGAGGGCCCGTCCGTCGGAAGGCCTCGACTCGAAAGAGACCTTTTATGTCGACGAGGAAGGAAGCCACTGGATGGTCGTGGCCATGGACGCTGCGGCGCTGCTCACACGACTCGAGGCATGGCCGCAGGCGCGCGTGACAAGCAAGGATCTCGCCAGCGAATCGACCGCCACGCAACGTAGTGCCGTGGAAGCGGCTCGCCGTGCGTCCCCGCCCGCCGAGCCTGCCGCGACACCGGCTCCCCTGACGCTCCTGCGCATTCGCTAGACAAAGTCCCTCTTCGCGAAGCTAAACCGGCTGGGCCGCGCGCCGCAAACAGCCTTCCGCCTGCGTCGCCCGGCCATCCACGCCGGGCGACTCTCGCTTCGGCTTTCTGCCTCGACGGGCCTAGCGGCGACGGCGCAGCAGCGGTAGCGCGCCCAGCAGCATCAGGACGCCGCTGGTCGGTTCCGGCACCGCCGATACGGCCGCGCGCGGACCGGCTTCGTAGCCACCGGCCTGGAACGCCGTGACGAAGTCCGAGCTGCTGAATTCGGCGTCGCCATTCCAATCGCCCGTGGCCCAGGTCGAGTTGCCCGCGGAGGCGTCTTCGTACTGGCCGGATTGGAAGACGGAGACGAAGTCGGTGCTGTTGAACTGCCCGTCGAGGTTGGAGTCGCCGAAGTAGGTCTTGCGCAGCGAATTGACCCACACTTCACGATCGCCGTTGTTGACGAGCTTGTCGTTGTTCAAATCGTACGACGCCGAGTTGGTACCTTTGCGCGCTTCGGCCGACAGCAGATCGATATCCTTGGCAGTCAACTGGCCATCGCCGTCGAAGTCGCCAGCGACCGCGGCCAGCTTGCCCGTGGCGTAGTCAAACGCGGCCTTGACCAGCTTGCGTCCATCGGCGGTAAGACGATCGAAGCGGTTGTTGGTGCCATCGCCGCCGAACTCCTCCCGCGCCACATTCTGTCCGATGAACATGCCGATCCGCATGCCCGCCGCGCGCGTGCCGCCATACAGTTCGGATCCCTTCTCGTAGAGGAAGAGAGTTGCGTACTCCGGCTTGCCGGGAACGGTGGTGATCGCCTTCGCGCCCTTGCCCATGGACGGCAGGTAGCCAAAATTGTAGCCGTAAGGATCCGTGTAGACATTCACGTTCCCGAGGAAACCGGCGGCCATCGGATGGCCTTCGGCAGCGATCTTCGCCTGCTCGAACGCGCCGAGCACTCCTTCCTCCAGAGCCTGGAAGGTGTCGCCGAAATCGGTAAAGCGGTCCCGCCCGGTGAACAGCCCCTCGTCGAACATGTACGCTTCTTGCGAGATGATCGGAACGTCGAGCGCGCCGAGGAAGAACTCGGAGCCTTCGAAATCGCCCTGGGAGACCGTGACGGAGCCGATGGAATCGCCGATGTAGACGACGTCATGCTGCCTGGCCAGGGCCTTCTGGGCTTCGCCGTCCTGGTTGACATCGCCGATGTGCTGGATGGTGACCGAGTAGCCTACCGTCTCCAGGTAGTCGGCTAACGCCACTTCCGAATCCTGGTGCCACGCCGAATTCACGTCGCAGAACATCAATACCTTCTTGATCTGGGCTTCGGCCGTGCCCTGGGAATTAACCACCAAGGCAGCTGCCAAGGCGAGGGACCAAATGGATCGTCGCATGATGACCTCTCTAAAAGATTCGCATTGCGTGCTTCCACTGGATGAACCAATCCCGACACGATCGAAGGCGTGAAGAAACGCCCCGTGCCGGGAATCCGAGCGGCCAACGCGGCCCCAAGGATCGCCTCTGCCTGTTCCCAAAGCGCGGTCAGGATAGGCGAATCGAAGGCCGATTGCAAGAAAAAAGCTGGCCGAGTGGCCCCCGCTGCGCTCAGTCCTTGAGCTGGAACAGGCGTTTAAGAGCTTCCAGAAGGCTGTGGTGCGAACCCCGCTGGGCTTCGTCGCGCAGCGATTCGAGCGGCGGATGGAGGAGCTTGTTGACCAGGCGGTCAAAGCTCATGCGGATCTCGTCGGAGACGCCCGGGTCGATGTTGCCGAGCTTGTTGAAGAGCCGTTGCAGTTCGGCCTGCTTGAGCTGCTCGGTGGTTTCCCGCAGCTGGCGAATGGCGGGGCCGGTGACTCGGTGGCTCCAGTCGGCGAAGAAGCGTTCGGTCTCGAGGTCGATGATCCGCTGGGCCTTGGGCCATTCCTTTTCGCGTTCGCGGCGATTGGTTTCGCAGGCCTGCTGCAGGTCGTCGATCGAGTAGAGGTAGACGCCGAGGCAGTCCCCGATCGCGGGCTCGATGTCGCGGGGCACAGCGAGGTCGAGCATGAAGAGCGTGCGCTGGTAGCGGGCGGCGTGGATTTCTCGAAAGGCGTCCAGCGTCAGGATCGGCTCGCGGGCGCCGGTGGTGCTGAGCACGAGGTCGGCCTCCACGAGCCGATCGCGCAGCTGTTCCCACGGCGCGATGCGGCCGCCAAACTCGGCGGCCAGTTGCTGCGCGCGTTCCAGGTTTCGATTCACGATGACCACATGCCGCGCGCCGGCGTCGGTCAGGTAGCGCAGCGTCTCGCGGGCCATCTCGCCCGCGCCGATCACCAGGATCCGCTTGTCGTCGAACCGTTCGAAAATCTGCCGGGCGAAATCGGCGACGGCCACGCTGGGAATGCTCACGCGACGCTGGTGGATCTGCGTCTCGGACGCCACGCGACGCGCGACGCGGATGGCATGCTGGAAGGCGGCGTGCGTCAGCGGCCCGGTGAACTCCCCGTCGCTCGCCAGCTGGTATGCCTCCTTCACCTGCGACAGGATCTGCGCTTCGCCCATCACCATGCTGTCGAGGCTGGCGGCCACGCGGAACAGGTGCCGGATCGCTTCCTCGCGATTCCGCATGAACAGGCTGCCCGCGATATCCGAGGCGGTCAACCCGTGGAACTCCGCCAGGAACTCCACGATCTGCTCGCTCGTCGGTGACAAGTCAGTGTCATCCGACGCGGTGTATAGCTCCACGCGGTTGCAGGTCGAGAGCAGGACCGCTTCGGTGTTCGGGAAGTGCGTGCGAAGGCGGGCCAGGGCCTGCGGCACCTGGTCGCGCGTGAACGCCAGGCGTTCACGCACCTCCACCTGCGTCGTATGATGGCTGCAGCCCACCAGTTGCAACTTCATTCGCCCGGCCTCCCCGCGCTCGATGCACTGGTTTCGGACGATGCCACCGGTCCACTCGACTCCGCCGTCGCGGTTTCCAGTCGTTCCTGCTGCAATGCAGGCTCGCCGGAAGCATCGCGGGAAGCCGACGCCGCCGGATCGCTCGACGCCGCGCCGTGCTTGGAAGGAACCGCGCCCATGATGCCCAGGACGAGTGTCACGAAGACGAAACTGCCAAGCGTCAGGTAGGCCACCTTGCGGCCCTCCCGAGCCGGTCGATAGACGCTGCTGAAGATAGCCACCGCCAGCAGCCAGACCAGCCACACGAGCGACGCCAACACCACCGGGTCGGACCAGGGAATGCCTTGGTCCTGGGCGCGGCGAATGTTCAAGCCGATGCCCGACAGGAGGCCGAACCCCAGCAGGGCCAGCGAAGCCAGCAGGAATCGCTCGTTCGAACGCTGCAACTGCTCGAGACTCGGCAGCCAGATGGGGTTCGCCACCATCACCCGGTGCCGCTTCAACCGCCAGGACTGATAGAGATATAACAGCCCGGTCGCGAAGCCCATGGCGACCAGGGCCATGCCGACGCCCAGCGAGACGCCATGCAGGACGCCCCAGACGGCGACACTGGCGAGTGAATCGGGAAAGGCGTGCGCCATGCCGATCAGCACCAAACTGGTGGGAAGCAGCACGAGCCCGGCCGTGGACCGGCGTCGTCGACGCAACCCCAACAGGTAGACCAGCACCAGCAAGGCCGCCAACGCCAGACAGCCCGTGTACCAGTTCAGCAGCGGAAGGCCGTCGGCGCGCAGTTGCCGAAAGCGGAAGCCCAGGTAGACGAGGTTCGCGAACAGGCCGGCCACCGTGAAGCCGATGCGCAGCGGTGTCCTCGCGACCAGCCGAAAGAACAGCCGCGACACCTCCAGCGCCAGCACCACCGCGTAACTCGCGGCAAAGCACATCACGGAGATTCCAGAGAGCACAGCCCGATCCTCGACTTTACCCGGCACTCGACTCTGCCCAATCCCCGCGACCCCGCGCGCTGGACCCTAACAGTCTACACCTCGTCGTCGCATCCGGCGAGCATTGCCACAAAAAGCCCGCAGTCCGCGCGAAGGCCACTCGGCACGATCGGACGCCTTTTCTCGGCTCTTTTCCGCTTCGCACCAGAACGCTTCAAGGTCCGGCGAGCGTCCGCTGCCCGGCTGGCCAGTTTCGTCTTGAACGCGCGTGCCAAGGACACGGGCGGAGCGAATGGCATGGCGACAAGTGTTCAGGCGCGCCGAAGAAGCGATTCCAGATCGGCGGCCGTGAAGCGGCGCGGGTTGTTATCCAGCCGCACCGGATCGACGGCGGCGGCAAGGTCGGGCAGGTCGGCGGCCGGCACGCCAGCTTCGTCGAGGCTGGCGGGCAGTTCCAGCGTCCTCAGCAACGCGGCGATCCGCGCGGGCATCTCGGCCGGCTCCACCCCCAACCAACGACAAGCAGCGACCACGCGCTGGCGAACGGCATCGGGACCGGCCGGATCGAGGCAATCGTCGGCGGTCACGCCCGCGTTCCATGCCGCCACATGCCCCAGCGTCAGCGCCACGGCCTGCCCGTGCGGAATCTGGTATCGCTTCGTGAGTGCGTACGACAGGGCGTGCGCGGCCGTCGTCTTGCTGACGTTGATGGCCTGGCCCGCCACGTGGGATCCCCACTGCATGAACCGCCGCGCCCCGCCGCGCGGCGCCAACACGCTTCGCTCCAGCACCGGCATCATCAGCGACGCTGCCAACATACTGTCACGGCGCGACCCGTCGTTCGCTCCCACGGCCCACATCGATTCGAGTGCCTGTGCGAGGGCATCCAGGCCACTGGCGGCGGCCAGCGAGCGCGGCATGCCGGCCACCAGGCGTTCGTCCAGCACCACGGCGGCCGGACGCATGCCGGGATGCACGACCGAGCGTTTCGCGCCGCCCACGTAGGTCACGGCGAAATGCGTCGCTTCGCTGCCCGATCCCGCGGTGGTCGGAATCGCCACCAGCGGCCGTGGCCGAAAAGCCTCCAGCGACCGCCCCGCACGCACCACCTCCGACCAACTCGCGCCGTCCGCATCGCCAGCCTCCGACGCGCCGAGCGCCACCAGCTTCGCCAGATCCAGACTCGATCCGCCTCCGAAGCCAAGCACCAGTTGCGCTCCCTGTCGCCGCGCCGCCGCAGCCGCCTCCTCTGCCAGTTCCAGCGGTGGATTCGGAACAATGCGATCAAAGACTTCCAAGGTGGCCCCCGGCATCAGGCCGGCGATCGCTGCGAATGGCAGATCCGGCGGCAAGGCCTGTCGATCCAGCACGACAAAGACACGCGCGGCCCGCTGTCCAGCGAGCCACGGCGCGAGTTCCTCCCATTGCGAGACCAAGAACTGACCGGTTGCCTCCAGACGCTCATCACGCAGCCGCGTCAGCCGTTGGCCAGACCAAAGCCGGCCGGCGAGCAGTTCTTCCTCCGACACCCCATTCGTCGCCTCACCACCATTCGTATTCAACGCCCGCCTCCTCTCGCCGCATGTCCTCGCCACGAAGCCGATCTTAGCCCATCGACCGAGGGTCGCCAATCGACCGGCCTTCAGGGGCCCACACGCGGGGAGGCGCTCCGAGGCGAAGTCTCGCGGGTCGAAACATCCGGCAAGGTCACGCAAACGAAGAGGGCGGGGAGGCGTTTGAAGTTGCTTGGCCCG
>CAZUJM010000082.1:0-22624 GCA_964620405.1 uncultured Pirellulaceae bacterium
CCACATCTCGGTGCTCTCCGTGGTAAAAAAATCCCGAACGCCGACGATCCGAGGGGATCCGACCTGCCCCCATCTCGACGCCCCACTATATTAAAACCTCCTTCCACCCCAAAGACCAACCACCCCGAGGTGACGCATGGACGCCGTTCGACCGCTCGTCCCACGCCTGATCCTGGCCAGCGCGCTGCTGGCTCTTGGCCTCCTGCCGCGCGCGGCCGCCCGCGCCGCCGAACCGGAACGCAAACTGCTCGACAAGCGAGCGGCACTTCAAGCCCACGACTGGTGGGACAATCGGGACTGGGACTGGTACGAAGCTCAACTGCCTTTCTTCGAGTGCCCGGACCCGGAGCTGACGAAGACCTATTACTATCGGTGGGAGCTGATCACCAAGCACCTGACGTACGGCTCGCCCAATACAGGGTATGTCTTCACCGAATTCATCGACCGTCCGTTCTGGTCGGGGACCTACGGTTCGATCAGCTGTCCGGCGGGGCACCAGATCTACGAAGTGCGCTGGCTGCGCGATCCTCGCTACGCCCGCGACTACACGACCTACTGGTTCCGCACGCCGGGCGCCGAACCGCGGCGTTACAGCACGTGGCTCGCCGATTCGGCGTGGGCCCTGCACCAGGTCCATCCGCACGCGGAGTGGCTGGTCGACCTGCTGCCTGACCTGCGCAAGAATCACGAAGGCTGGGAACGTGAGCATTTCGTGCCGGCCATCGGACTGTTCTGGCAGACGGGCCACGACGATGGCATGGAGACGAACATCAACAGCCGGCAGACGGTCGACTGGTTCCGCGGCGCGCCCGGCTACCGCCCGACACTCAACAGCTACCTCTGGGCCGACGCCCAGGCGATTGCCCGCGTCGCGGAACTCGCCGGCAACCAGGCCGCGGCGCGGGAGTATCGCGAGAAGGCGGCCCAGCTGAAGACCAACCTGCAGCAGCGGTCGTGGGACGCGGCGCGCGAGTTCTACTTCCATGTGTACCAGAACCAGGAACAGAAGGACGGGCACACGATCGAAGCGCTCGACCGCACCTACGAGAGCGGCCAGTTTCGCGGCAACGCGGAAGGGCGCGAACTGCTCGGCTATGTCCCCTGGCAGTTCCAGCTGCCCGACGCGGGCCAGGAGCAGGCGTGGAAGTTCCTGATGGACCCGAAGTTCTTCTACGCGCCGTTCGGACCCACCACGGTCGGACGCAACGATCCGATGTTCCTCGTGTCGCCGCACTGCTGCGTGTGGAGCGGCCAGTCGTGGCCCTACGCCACCACGCAGACCCTCAAGGCGATGGCGAACCTGCTGCAGCACTATCCCCAGGGACCGGTCACGCGCGACGACTACTATCGGCTGCTGTCGATCTACTCGAACACGCACCGCAAGCAGGGCCGGCCGTACCTGGCCGAAGCGGCCCATCCCGACACGGGATCCTGGGAGGGCCACGACAACTTCAACCACAGCGAACACTACTTCCATTCGGGCTTCGTCGACCTCCTCATCACCGGCCTCGTGGGCCTCGTGCCGCGCGATGACGACCAGCTCGAGATCCGCCCGCTCGCGCCGACCTCCTGGGACTACTTCGCGCTGGTCGACGTGCCCTACCGAGGCCAACGGCTGAGCATCGCCTGGGACCGCAAAGGCGACCGCTACGGAATGGGCCCCGGCCTGCATGTGCTGGTGAACGGCCGTAAGCTGGCGTCGTCGCGCGAACTGCAATTGCTGGAGGCATCGCTGGCCGCGGCGAACGATACGCGAGCCGCGACGGCGGGGCCGACGCTCCCGTCGCTGCGCACGCGGCGCGTCAACTACGCGGTCAACAACGACGCCTGGTACTTTCCGCGCGCCGCCACCTCCGACCAGAACTCCCTCTGGCCGCTGCACACGCTGATCGACGGCAACTACTGGTACCTGCAGAGCCCGCCGAACCGCTGGGTCATGTCGAACGCTTCGGAGGCCCCGACCTGGATCTCGCTCGATCTGGGCGTGCCGCGCACGTTCGACTCGGTGCACCTGTACTGGCTGGAGGACGCGCCGGAAGTCGTGCCACCGTCGGAGGTGCAGTTGGAAGCCTGGAATGGATCGGAATGGCAGCCGATCCGGCCGACGGCGATGGTGCCGGAGCGACCGACGGGGCGACGCGCGAACCGCGTGGAGTTCCCGGCCGTCACGGCCTCGCGGGTGCGCGTGACGTTCCGCGCGCCGGTGGGGCAGAAGAGCGGCCTGACGGAGCTGGAGGTGTGGGGCACGGCCACGGGCGACGTCCCGGCCGCTCCGCTGCCCGAAGGCAACCTCGCGCAGGCGATGGAGGGCAGCGAGTATCCGCGCCTCACCGCCTCGTTCACCTCGCGCTTCGATGACATCAAGATGGCACACGATGGGCTCGTCAGTTTCCGACCGGGCCCGCACAACCGCTGGACCAGCTACGAATCGAAGTCCGCGTCGGACTGGCTGGAGCTGGACCTCGGTCGCACGGCCGAGATCGGGCGGGTGGAGTTGGCGATCTACAGCGATGGCGGCGGAGTGCAGGCACCAGAGTCGTACGGCGTGGAGTTCTGGGACGGCGCGGCCTGGCGGCCGGTGCAGCAAGCCGCCTTCACGCCACCGCGCCCGGCCGGTGGCCAGTGGAACGAAGTCCGCTTCACCCCCGTCCGCACCGACCGCCTCCGCATCACCTTCCAGCACCGCGGCGAAGCCCGCAGCGGCATCTCCGAAATCCTCGCCTGGGCGGATTAGCGGCGCGGACGCCAACCTCCGTGGCCCTCCACACTGATCTCCGAGTTCTCCGTGGTTAAGAAAAGACCCCGCCGTAAACCACACCCGGCTCCGAATGCCGCGGGGATTGAACCACGGAGGAGGAACGGAGGGCCACGGAGAGGACCGTAGCAAGCCCGTCCCCTCCTCTTAACCTCGCCACAGGAGACCAGCCCCGATGCATTCGCTCTGCACGCACTGCCAACACTGCCGCACGATCGTCTCCGGCAAAGGCTCGCGATTCCTGCTCTGCCAGCACGCGCAGGAGGATCCGCGTTACGCCAAGTATCCGCCGCAGCCGGTGATTCGCTGCGCGGCGTACGCGGCGGAGCCGATTCCCCCTCGCGAGAAACCGGAGGACACCCCATAATGCGGCCGGTCGCGCGGATCGGTTGCGCGAGCGTGTTTGTCCCTGTCGCAGGAGTCCCGACGATGTATTTTGCTCTGCTGCTTGCCCTTCTGCTCTCCAGCGTGGTTTCGGCCGGCCCCATTGAACCCACGGGTCGCTGGAACGGAATGATCGACGACCTGACGCTGCGCGAGAAGGCTCCCAAGTCGGGCGTGTTGACCAGCGCCGCGCCGTTCCGTGAACTGTGGCAGGCCTGGCGCGGCGACGAGGCGATTCCGGAGGTTGACTTCGCGAAGAACCTGGTGCTCGTGGCGACGGTCGAGGGTCCGAACCTGGTTATCATGAACCCGGACCTGCAGGCGGATGGCGACCTGCGTTACATGGCCGCCGGCACGCGGCGCGCGGGCCCCGGGTTCGGCTACCTGCTGCTGCAGATCCCTCGCGAAGGCGTCCTGTCGGTCAACGGCCAGGACCTGCCGGGCGAAGCAGATACCGCGGTGGGAGAAGCCGACGGAGACGATGCGCCGGCGACGGCGACCGACGAGGAGATCATCGTGCGCGTCGTGGGCCGCTTGAAGACGGGCGTGATGGCGATTGGCGGCGAGTCGACCGGCACGACGATCACGTCGCGAGGCGTCACATGGGAGCTTGAACTGGGCAACGATGAAGCACGCCAGCAGTTGGCCCGGTCGCTCGACGGCCAACTGGTCCGCGTGCGAGGCAGCCTGCGCCGCGTCGACGGCGTCGAGCGGGGTCCGCGCTGGATCGTCGCGGTCGAACGGCTGAAGAAGGCCAGCAACTGACAGGCGGTTGTCACTGTCGCCTGCGTCAGCCTCCCCGCAGGCGGCGTTTCTCCGTGCGGTCGATCTGCACGATCACGCCATCCTGGACGCTGATGTGCACCGAGCCGTAGCGCAGGCCCCGCAGCGATTCGCGAATCTCGTTCCATTCTCGCTCCGAGGGAGTCCACGACCGTGTGGCTCCCTCCGGTTCATTTCGATCAGAATCGTTCACCGTTGTCTCGCCTTTCCCGTCGCGATGACTGCCGCGCACCGACCCTGGTCGACTGGCTGTCAATCGCCTCGTTGCTGATGGCCCCGGTTCAAATCGCATAGTCTTCCGGCATGTAGATCCGTGGCCGGCGCGGGTAGACGAACACGTCATCGCCTCCCTGCAGTTTCAGTTCCTCGAACTTCTCCAAGCTGAGATCCACCTGCATTTCGTTTCCCTCGCTGGAGACCAGCGTCACCTTGGCGACGGAACCGGCGGGGTTCACGCGCAGCACTCGAGCCGGCAGGCTCTGCTTGCCGTTGCGAGCGCGGAAGATGTCGAGTTCGTGGGGGCGGAGGTAGACCGTGGCCGCGCGTTCTTCGTCGTGCGGATAGAGTGGATAGTCGAAGGTCACGTCGCCCAGGCGCGCGCGGCCCTTGCTGACTCGCCCGCGAAACACGTTGACCTGCCCGAGGAACTCCATCACGAACTGGCTGGCCGGCTGGTGGAACACCTCCGCCGGAGTTCCCACCTGTTCGATCCGCGCCTGGTTCATCACCACCACGCGGTCGGACACCTCGAGCGCTTCCTCCTGGTCATGCGTGACGAGGATCGTGGTGAAGTGGATCTGGTCGTGCAGACGCCGCAGCCACGTCCGCAGTCCTTGACGCACTTTCGTATCCAGCGCGCCGAACGGTTCGTCCAGCAGCAGCACCTTCGGCTCCACGGCCAGCGCCCGGGCCAGCGCAACCCGCTGGCGTTGGCCGCCGGAGAGCTGCGACGGGAAACGCTGCGACATGGCCTCCAGCTGGATCAGCGTCAGCAGGTTTCGCACCCGCTCGCGAATCTCCGGCTCCGGCAGCCGCGCGGCTCGCGGCCGGACCCGGAGGCCGAAGGCGATGTTCTCGTAGACCGTCATGTGTCGGAATAGAGCGTAGTGCTGGAAGACGAACCCCACGCGCCGCTCGCCGACCGGGCTGGAGGTCACGTCCTCGTCGTGGTACAGGATCTCGGTCGCTGGATCGGGATCGGGCGTCTCCAGCCCGGCGATGATCCGCAGCAGCGTCGTCTTGCCCGAGCCGGACGGCCCGAGCAGCGCGACCAGCTCGCCGCTGTTCACCCGCAGGCTGACGTCTTGCAGCGCGGTGTACTCGCCGAACGTCTTCGTGACCTTCTTGACTTCAATGCTCATGCGTGTCTCCTCTGCCGTTGTCGGCTCAAGCGTTACTGCGGAAGCCGCTCGTCCAGCTTCCGTCGCGATTCGATGACATTCTTCAAGACCAGCGTCACGAGCGCCAGCAGGACCAGCAGCGACGCCACCGCGAAGGCGGCGACGAAGTTGTATTCGTTGTAGAGAATCTCCACATGCAGCGGCACGGTGTTCGTCTTGCCGCGAACATGGCCGGACACGACCGACGCCGCGCCGAACTCGCCCATCGCCCGCGCATTGCACAGGACGACTCCATAGAGCAGCGCCCACTTCACGTTGGGCAGCGTCACATGCCAGAACGTCTGCCAGCCGTTCGCGCCCAGCACGATGGCTGCCTGCTCCTCCTCCGTCCCCTGCTCCTGCATGAGCGGAATCAGTTCGCGGGCGATGAACGGAAACGTGACAAAGACCGTGGCCAGCACGATGCCGGGCACGGCGAAGATCACCTGGAATCCCAGCGAGTTGACGAGCGGCCCGAACCAGCCACTGGCTCCGAACAGCAGCACGAAGACCAGCCCGGAGATGACCGGCGACACGGCGAACGGCAGGTCGATCAGCGTCATCAGCAGGCTCTTGAAGCGGAAGTCAAACTTGGCGATGGCCCAGGCGGCAGCCAGCCCGAACACCAGGTTCAGGGGCACGGCGATCGCGGCGGTGACCAGCGTCAGCAGGATCGCCGACCAGGCGGTGGGATCGTGGAAGCTCTCCAGGAACACCGCCGCGCCCTTGCGGAACGCCTCGGCGAACACCACCAGCAGCGGCACGAAGAGGAAGAGTCCCAGGAACAGCAGGGAGATGCCGATCAGCACCCAGCGTACCAGCCACGGCTCTTCGGTGGCCGAGCGGATCTGCGTGGCGGATGTCCAAGCACGCGGCGAAGAAACGGTGGCTTCCATCAGGCGGTTCCTCGATGACGCTGGGCGCTCCACCACTGGAGCAGGTTGATCGTGAAGAGCATGGCGAAGGAGGCCAGCAGCATGACGACGGCGATGGCCGTTGCACCCTCGGTGTCGTGCTGTTCGAGCTTGGAGATGATGAGCAGGCTGGTGATCTCGGTCTTCATCGGCATGTTGCCCGAGATGAAGACCACGGATCCGTATTCGCCGAGGGCACGGGCGAAGGCCATGGCGAATCCGGCCAGCAGCGCGGGCAGCACGGTCGGGAAGAGGACGCGTCGAAAGGTCTGCCAGCGGTTCGCGCCGAGGCTCGCCGCCGCTTCCTCGATCTCGCGCTCCAGGTCCTCCAGCGCCGGTTGCAGCGTGCGGACGACGAACGGCAGGCCGATGAAGGTGAGCGCGATCAGGATGCCCAGCGGCGAGAAGGCGGCCTGGATTCCCAGCGGTTCCAGCCGCGAGCCGATCCAGCCGTTGCGCGAGTAGACGGCCGTCAGCGCGATCCCCGATACGGCGGTGGGCAGCGCGAACGGCAGGTCCACCAGGCTGTCGACCAGTTTGCGTCCCACGAAACGGTAACGCACCAGGGACCAGGCGACCATGAAACCAAATACGCAGTTGATCAGGGCCGCCAGCAACGAGAGCCCGAAGGTCAGCCGGTACGAGGCCACGACGCGCGGATTCGCCGCCGCCGCCCAGAACTCAGGCCACTCCAGCGCCCCCGCCTTCGCCACCAGCGCCGCCAGCGGCAGCAGCACGATCAGGCTCAGGTAGAAAACCGTGTAGCCCAGGGTCAGGCCAAAGCCCGGCAGCACGCTGTGCTTCTTGCCAATCAGTCCATGCATCAAAAGACTCCTCGTCGCCATCCTGTCCTTGCCCGCCGACCGATTCATGGCGCGGCCCGCGCCTGTCGACGTTGGTCATCCCCAGCCTCTCACGGACCCGGATGGTAGATCTGGTCGAACACGCCGCCGTCGTTGAAATGCTCGGCCTGCGCCTTCGCCCACCCGCCGAACGTATCGTCGATCTTGAGCAGCTTCAGCTGGGGAAATCGCGCGAGGTCCGCCGGGTCCGCGTGCTCCGGCAGCACCGGCCGGAAGTAGTGTCGCGCGGCGAGCTTCTGGCCGATCGGCGAGTACAGGTATTCGAGGTACGCGCCGGCGACCTCCAGCGTCCCGTGCTTCCGCGCGTTCTCGTCGACCACCGTGACCGGCGGTTCCGCCAAGATGCTCACCGAAGGCACGACGATCTCGAACTGGTCCTTGCCGAACTCCTCCAGCGTCAGGAACGCTTCGTTCTCCCAGGTCAGCAGCACGTCGCCGATCCCGCGTTGTGCGAAGGTCGTGGTCGAGCCTCGGGCGCCCGAATCGAGCACGGGGACGTTCTTGTAGAGGGACGTCACCAGGTCACGCGCGGCCTGGGCGTCGCCGCCCTTGTCCAGCGCGTACCCCCAGGCGGCCAGGTAGATCCACCGCGCTCCTCCCGACGTCTTGGGGTTCGGCGTGATCACCGCCGTGCCAGGTTTTCCGAGGTCATCCCAGTCCTTGATCTGCTTTGGATTGCCCTTCCGCACCACGAAGACAATCGTGGACGTGTAGGGCGAACTGTTGTGCAGCAGGCGACTCTGCCATTCCGCGGGGAGGATCTTCGTCTTCTCGGCGATGACGTCGATGTCGTACGCCAGGGCCAGAGTCACGACATCGGCCTGCAGTCCATCCATCACCGCGCGAGCCTGCTTGCCGGCGCCGCCATGCGACTGCTCGATCGTCACCGCCTGTCCCTTCGTCGACTTCCAGTGCTCCGCGAACGCCGCGTTGAAGTCGGCGTAAAACTCGCGAGTCGGGTCGTAGGAGCCGTAGAGCAGTGCGATGGCAGGCGGTCCGGCGGGCCCGGGCCGCGAAGCGGTGCCGCCACACCCGGCCGAGATCATCGCGCAGATCGCCAGCAGCATCGCCAACACCGTTCGCACGCCATTCGTCAGTAATCGCTGCGTAATCACAAGCGACGCATCCTCGCCCATCGTTCTCCGCTCCTCTCGAGCCAACTACCAGACGTTCCACCATCGCTGTCCGACGTGACCGCGACACTCGGGAAGAGATCCTCGGCAACTGGCATGCCAAATGCCGTTGCTGGCGTCCGGATTCATGGGCGGGCGACGGCTTCGGCCGGGATGGCCGGCCCTTGAATACCGGGGGATTTAACCACGGAGGGCACGGAGTTTTGCACGGAGATCACCCGAGTCGAACGGCAATCTCCGTGCCCTCCGTGGTTACTTCCCCCGCACCCATAAGCCATCACCTATCATGGACAACCCATCACATTTCACGGAACCTAGCATGAGCCGATTCAGCCAGATCCTCTTGGACGTGTGGAGGGAAGCCTGCCGGCACATCGAGATCAGCGAATCGGCAAGCAGCATTGCCAGCTTGTTGTCCCAGCAGATGCCCGTGCAGCGATTCATCGTGCGTCGGCTGGATGAGGAGCACCAAGTCCTGATCACGCTGGCAGATGCGGTGACGCGGGGCGTTCCGGAGCCGATTGGCGAGCGGGTCGAACTGAGCGGCGAGGAGTTCGCGCAGGTGCAGCGCTGGTGCCGCGGCACCCGACTGCTCCGCCGCGGCCAGCGACTCACGGGCACGCTCGCGCTCGTCGCACCTTCCACCTCCGCCGACCTGCTGGCCATCCCGCTGAGCCTGCAGTCCCAGCCGCTCGGCCTGCTGCTGGTGGTGGCGCCGGAAAAAAAGTCGTTCGACGACAGCCATGCGGCGTTGCTGGAGGCGTTGCGGGAGCCGTTGTCGGTGGCCCTGGAGAACGACCGACGCGTGCACGAGATGGCGCGTCTGCGGGAGGCGGCGGAGGCGGACCGCGGGAGCCTGCTGCGGCGTCTGGGCCGCACCGACCTGGGCGAGATCGTCGTCGGCGAGAACTCGGGGCTGCGACCGGTGATGGACCGCGTGAACCTGGTGGCGGGATCGGACGTGCCCGTGTTGATCCTGGGCGAGACGGGCACCGGCAAGGAACTGGTCGCGCGCGCCATCCACACGCGGAGCGCGCGGAGTCGCGGTCCGTTCATCCGCGTCAACTGCGGCGCGATTCCTTCGGAACTCATCGACTCCCAACTGTTCGGCCACGAGCGAGGGAGTTTCACGGGCGCGAGCCAGTCGCGGCAGGGCTGGTTCGAGCGAGCCGACGGCGGAACCCTGCTGCTGGACGAGATTGGCGAACTGCCGCTCGACGCGCAAGTACGCTTCCTGCGTGTCCTGCAGGACGGGTTCGTGGAACGCGTCGGCGGCACGCAGCCGATCCATGTGGATGTGCGAATCATCGCGGCCACGCATCGGGACCTTGCCCAGATGGTGCGGGAGAGTCGTTTCCGCGAAGACCTCTGGTATCGCCTGGCCGTGTTCCCGATCCTGCTGCCGCCGCTTCGCGAACGCCGCGACGACATCCGCGAACTCGCGCATCATTTCGCCGAACGAGCGGCGATGCGGTTCGGGCTGGCGGCCACCGCACCGACGGAAGACGACGTCGCGTTGCTGCAGGCCTACGACTGGCCGGGCAACATCCGGGAGTTGGGCGCGGTCATCGACCGCGCCGCCATCCTGGGCGATGGCCGCGCGCTGGAGGTGGCCAAGGCGTTGGGTTTCACGCGCGACACGCGGCCCCTGCCCGCTTCGTTCCCGCCTGCCCACTCCCAGGCCGTATCCGCCTTACCCGGCACCTCATCCCCACCCGCCGCGCTGCCAATTGCAACGCCCACCGGCGGGCGCAACAGCGCGGCGGCGAGTGACGCCATCGTGTCACTCGACGAAGCCATGAAGGAGCACATCCAGCGGGCGTTGCAAGCGACAGGCGGGCGGATCGAGGGCAAGCGGGGGGCGGCCGCGCTGCTGAAGATCAACCCCCATACGCTCCGCGCACGCATGCGGAAACTGAATATCCAGTGGAGCGACTTCCGCGAATGAGGCGAGCGGCGGCGCGCCCGCCGCCTCAGGCCAGCACGCCTTCGATGACCCGCGCCTCCTGCACGCCGGTCAGCTTCTGGTCCAGTCCGCCGTGGAAGTACGTCAGGTGCTCGTGGTCCAGCCCCATCAGGTGCAGGATTGTCGCGTGCAAGTCGCGTACATGGTGACGATTCACCGCAGCTTCGGCACCCAACTCATCCGTCTCGCCGTAGCTCGTGCCAGCCTTCACGCCGCCGCCAGCCAGCCAGTAGGTGAACCCCTTCGGGTTATGGTCGCGTCCGCCCTGGTCTCCCTGCGACACGGGCTGCCGGCCGAATTCGCCGCCCCACACCACGAGGGTTTCCTCGAGCATGCCGCGCCGCTCCAGGTCTTCCAGCAGCGCGGCGATCGGCCGATCGACTTCGGGCGCGTGGATGGCCAGGTTCTCCTCGACGCCGAAGTGCGCGTCCCAGTTCTGCTGTTGGTGGCCGCCGCCGTGGAAGATCTGCACAAAGCGCACACCGCGTTCCAGCAGACGGCGAGCGATCAGGCATTGGCGTCCGAACACGGCTGGGCCGACCGACAGGCGATGGTCGGGCTTCGGATCGAACAGGCCGTACATCTCTTGCGTCGCCAGCGACTCCTGCGACAGGTCCAACGCCTCCGGCGCGCTGCTCTGCAATTGGAACGCCAGTTCATACGCGGCGATGCGCGCCTGCAGTTCCGAATAACCAGGCCGCTCCGCCAGATGCTCGGCGTTCAACGCCTGGATCGCATCGACCTGCGCGCGGCGCATCGAGGCGGGCAACGCGTCGCGCGGTTCGAGGTCAAGGATTGGCTGCCCCGCGGTGCGGAACACGGTGCCCTGGTAGGCCGCCGGCATGTACCCGGCACCCCAGTTCGGCTCGCCCGGAATCGGACCGCCCCGCGGGTCCAGCATCACGACGTACGCTGGCAGGTTGCGATTCAACGTACCCAGACCGTACCCAAGCCACGCGCCCAGTGACGGGTGCCCCTGCAGGATCCGGCCGCAGTTCATCTGCAGGTTCGCCGAACCGTGGGCGAACGAATCCATGTACAAGCTCTTGATGACCGCCAGCTTGTCCATGTGCCGCGCGACGTTCGGCAGGGCGTCGCTGCACCACAGCCCACTCTCGCCGTAACGGGCGAACTTGCGTCGCGAAGCCAGCAGCTTGCCGGTCTGCACCGAACGACGACGCAGCTCCAAGTTCACCGTCTGTCCGTCACGCTTCTGCAACTCCGGCTTGTAATCGAACAGGTCCATCTGCGACGGACCGCCGTACATATAGAGGAAGATGCACTGCTTCGCCTTGGTGACGAAGTGCGGGGCCTGCCCGCGCAGCGGATCGCGCAGGATACGGTCGGCGTGCTCGGCCGCCGCAGCTTCGGCGCCAGCGGCGGCTCTCGGTGGGCCGGCGACTGATTCGGAACCGCGCGCGGCCCGGGCGAAGAATCCATCCTCGGCCAGCATCGAAGCCAGTGCGATGCCCGTGAAGCCCGCGCCCGTCTCCCACAGGAACTCGCGGCGCGTGCGTCCGCAGAACTGCGATCGGTGTGGTCCCTCCGCCATGACACGTCTCCCCGCCCGTCCGTCGTTCGCTCAGTCGAGATACAACAGCTCGTTCGAATTCAGCAGCACCTGGCAGAGCGCCACGAGCGCTCGCCGGCGTTCCCAGCCCGGCACGACCTCGACCACGCGATGCGTCGCACCCGCCGCTTCCACCTCCCACCGTTCCAACTGCAGCGGCCCGCCCCAGGTCGAAATCCCCATCCGCCCCGGCGTCGCCGACGGCGGCTCCAACTGGTCCGTCCGCACGACCGATGGGACGTCCTCCGAGGTGGAACTCCTGGGCGATGGTGTGCTCGTCTCGGCCGTCTCCTTCCACGAAAACGCCAGTTCGCGATCGCGGACGGTGAGTTGGAAATCGAGCCATCGTCCGGCGGGCAGGCGTCCCTCGACACGAGCCAACGGTGGACCTTGCGGCGACGACCGCAGTTCGACGGCCTGCCGACGCGGATCGAGCAGCACGGCCGCGCCACGCCACGCATCGCCGTCGTTCTCCGCCCGCACCAGCAGCATCACCTGCTCCGTCACGTCGCTCCACCGCAACCGCCCCCGCATGACGCCGTCGTTCCATCGCAGGCCCTCCCAGAGTGCGAACGGCGGACGACTCACATCCAGCGTCTCGATGCCTTCGTAGGATCCGCCCCACGCGCCGCGGAAGTAGGTCCAGCCCACGCGCGGTCCCTCCAGGAAGTCTGCCGGCTTCAGCTGCTCGCGAAAAAACGTGGAAAGCGACGAGGGTACTTCCGGCTGGAACAAGGCCCGCCCGGACATCGCGGCGAAGTCTCGTTCCGCCTCACGCAAGTAGTCGATCGCCACCGACAACTCCCGGTCACTCGGCGCGCGCTGGAGCGTCTGTCGGTAGAGCCACTCGACTTCGCGCCGTGCTGTCTCTGCGTCTCCAACCGTGCCGCCGCCAGCAGGATCCGCCGTTAACGCATTGCCGGGCGCGGGCCGACAGCGATCGGCCAGTGCCTCGGCGCGTTCGAGCAGGAAGCGGCCGTTGAGCATCATCAGGGTCTGGGGAGCAACCGTGGTGCGCGGGCGTTCGGTCATTGGTGACGTGGTGTTGGCATAGTCGAACGATTCCAACAGCGGGTCGCGCAGGCCGCGTTTGACAAACAGGTAGACGCTGCGGCGACGCTGTTGCTCCGCTGGCGACACCTCCCATCCCAGCCCCGGACGCGACTGACCGGCCAGCAGCTCGCCACTCAACCGCCCGAACACGCCACGCCCGCCCATCGCCGTGTTCAGCTCGCCGGTCACTGCCAGCAAGTTGTCACGAATGGCCTCGGCCTCCAGCCGCCGCAGATCGTGGCGCCACCAGAGCAGGTTCCCCGGATCTCGCTCGGCCGCCTTGCGACGACCTGGCGATACAGCCGCGCTTTCAGGCATCTCGGCGGAACGCTGGTAGGTCGCCGAACGCATGATCGTGCGGTGCAGGTGCTTGATCGACCAGCCATGCTGGATAAAGTCGGAGGTGAGCCAGTCGAGCAGTTCCGGGTGCGTGGGCGCGACACCCGCTTTGCCGAAGTCGCCGGTGGTTGCCACCAGTCCGCGACCGAAGTGATAGTGCCAGACGCGATTGACCAGAACGCGGGCGGTGAGCGGATGATCGGGGCGCGTCAGCCAGCGAGCGAACTGCAGTCGGCGGCCGGAGCTGGGAAAGAGGTCGCGAAGCGGCGCTTCGGAACGCGCGTCGGCGAGGATTTCGGGCGAGGACTCCGCAGCCGATGCCTCCGCAGCCGATGACTCGAGCGACGCCAGCACCGTGGGTGTCGCGGGCTCGACCTTGTCACCGGGCGTGCCCGCGTTGCCACGGATCAGCACATGCGTGTCCGCCGGTTGCTCGCCCCCTTCACGCACGGCCAGCGTCCACTGCAGGCCCTCGACCTGCGCCCGGTCGCGTTCGGACTCCCACCGCTTTCGTTCCTCGCCCTCCGGCAGCTCTGCAACCTTCGCCTCCGCTTCCTTGCGGCGTCGCTCGCGAGCGGCCAGCGCCTCGCGCACCTGAAGCTCGTCACCCAGCGGCAGCAGCGTCGACGACTCAGGCGTGTTGTTGGGATCCGTATATGGCCGAACGCCGCGGAAGAAGGCCAGCGTGCGGTAGTAGTCGGCCTGCGGCAGCGGATCGAACTTGTGGTCGTGGCAGCGAGCACATCCGAGCGTGAGCCCGAGGAACGCAGCACCGGTCGATACCATGATATCGTCCAGCTCGTCGAACTCGGCCTGCCGCCGATCGTCGGGCTCATCATCCCAGACACTCATTCGATAGAAGCCCGTGGCCGCGCGACTGGAGGCATCGGCATCCGGCAGTTCATCGCCTGCCAGTTGCTCCAGCACGAAACGATCGTACGGCTTGTCGTCGTTGAGGGCCTGGATCACATAGTCGCGATAACGCCAGGCGTATGGCTTCTCGCCATCGCGTTCGTAGCCATTGGACTGAGCGTATCGCACCACATCCAGCCAGTGACGTCCCCAGCGTTCGCCATACTGAGGCCGCGCCAGCAGTTCCTCGACGAGTTCACCGAAAGCCGCTGCGCTGTCGGCCGCATCGGACGCGCCCAGCCGTGCCGACCAATGGTCCATTTCCTCCGCGCTTGGTGGCAGGCCGATCAGGTCGAAGAAGGCGCGGCGCACCAAAGCCCTCGGCGTGGCCCGACCGTTCGCTTCCATTCCCTCCGCCCGCAGACGTGCTTCGATGAAGCGGTCCAGCGGCTGTGTTTGCGTGTTCGCGTGAGCTTCGAGCGAACCGACCGGCGGATGGTCGGGCAGTTGCGGACGCCTCACCGGCTGGAAAGCCCAGTGCTGGCGATCCTCGTCGGTCACCGTGGCCGTGCGACGCACGGGCGCCGTCTGGTTTCCCTCACCGGGCCATGGCGCGCCGCGGCGGATCCATTCCTCCAGCAGTGCGATCTTTTCCGCGGGCAAGCGACCGTCGGGCGGCATCTCGAGCCCTTCGTAGCGGACGGCCGCCATCAGCAGGCTGGCGGCCGGATCGCCGGCGACGACCGCCGCGCCCGAGTCACCGCCCGCACGCAGCGCCGCCCCCGAGTCCAACCGCAGACCGCCCTTGGGCTTTTCCACACCGTGGCACGCCTGGCAATGCTCCACCAGCAACGGACGGATCGACGTCTCGAAGAACTGCAGGTCCTCGGGAGACGCCGCATCGAGGGCCACATCCGCGGCCACCACGGCCGAGACGCGCAGCAGCAACACGATCCCCAGGATCACCCACCACGGCCTCCGCTTCGTGCCCATCGTCCGCATCGACGGCTCCAGAAAATGAAACCTGCCTTTTTGCCTCCACTACCGTTGTACTCGACGACCCAGCGCATTCCTACATCGCTGGCCGCGGGCCTTGCGGTTTCGCGTGAATTTGGCTGCCTCCGACGACTCCTCTGCTAGGCCCTTGAAGCGCCGGGCGATACCATGGCGATCCGTCTCCCTGACCCGGCTCATCACGCTCCTGCACCAAGGTACCCCCTCATGGACCCCAATCCTGCCCTGCCCCTTGCTCCCCTGATCCGCGTCGGCATCGAAGAGCTGCGGCGCCGCTGGGGTTGGTTCCTGGCGCTCGGCGTGCTGCTGATCGCGCTGGGGGCTTTCGCCCTGGGCCACTCGTTGATGGCCACGCTGTCCACCATGCTGGTGCTCGGTACCCTGCTGATGTTCGCGGGCGTGTCGCAGATCGTCCAGTCGTTCGGCGTCCGTGAGTGGGGCGGGTTTTTCCTGGGGCTGCTGAGCGGCATCCTGTACGCGGTGTGCGGCCTGTTCATCTGGCGGCATCCGGTGGAGTCGGCGGTCGAGCTGACGCTGCTGGTAGCCCTCTTCCTGGTGTTCACCGGTATCTTCCGCGTCTGCATCGCCGTGGCCATCCGCTTCCCGAACTGGCCCTGGATCCTGTTGCATGGCATCGTGAGCACGCTGCTAGGCATCTCCATCTGGAACGGATGGCCGTCCAGCGGCCTGCAGGTGATTGGCATGTTCCTGGGCATCGACATGATCTTCCACGGCTGGTCGCTGGTGATGCTCGGACTGACCGCCCGGCGACTGCCCGCGCTCGGTTCGCGGCCGGAGTGACGCGTCCCAAGTGACGCGGTGTTCACAGAGCGTCCCAAGTGACGCGGTGTTCACAGAGCGTCCCAAGTGACGCGGTGGCGTCACCCATGGTGGGAAGGACGCTTAAGCAGGGAAGCCAACCGGAGGATCGGGGCATGGCGCGAGGTTTTCTGACGGTCGTAGGGCTGGCCTACTGGGCGCTGGCATTCTGGTGCATGCTGTCGCCCGCCGCGACAGCGCAAGCTGTAGGCTTCACGCTGCATCCGGGAACGGGCCAGTCGGAATACCTGACCGTCTACGGCGGCCTGCAGTTGGGACTGGGCCTGCTCTTTTTCGCTCCCTGGTATCGACCTGACTGGACCGAAGCGGTGCTGGGGGGATGCCTGCTGATCCACGCCTGCCTGGTCGTCTTCCGCTCGCTGGGGTTCCTGGCCTTTCGCGGCTTTTCGACAACCACCTATGGCGTGGCGGTCGTCGAGTGGCTGCTGTTGCTGTTGAGCGTCTGGTGTTACCGCCAATTCCGGCGCCGGTCGGCAACCGCCGAGCAGGGCGGCGACATCCGGGTCCTGTGACGATCCATTCCACGCGGGAGAAAGATCTTCGCATGCGAGCAACCGTCGAGCGTCCACGGGCTTTCGGGTGTGCATGGAGGCGGCCGATGGGCCTGCTGCGAACGTTCATCGCCAGCATGCTGGCTGCGGGAGCGTTGGCGATCGGGCTCCCGTCGCCGCAGGTGTCGGCCGAAGAAGGCGATCGCTTCTTGCGCGACTACGCGGCGACGTTCCGTTACACGCTGGGACATCCGACCGGCTTCCGCGTCACGCGCGACGGTGACGCGGTGTTGTATGTGCGATCCGGTCCGCGTTCGTTCGTGCGCGACCTGTACGAACTGGATACGGCAACCGGCCAGGAGCGGAAACTGGCGTCCGCGGAACAGCTGCTGGCCGGCGGCCAAGAGCAGTTGTCGGTCGAGGAACTCGCGCGTCGCGAGCGGATGCGGATGGCCGCGCGGGGCATTGCCGACTTCCAGCTCAACCACGATGGACGCCTGGTGCTGGTGCCGCTCTCCGGGTCGCTCTATGTACTCCAGCGCGCGACAGGCGCCGTGCGCGAGTACCCCAGCGACGCGGGCTTTCCGGTCGATCCCCAGTTTTCACCGACTGGCGACATGCTCGCGTGCGTGCGCGACGGCAACCTGCGGGTCATCGACCTGGCTTCGGGCAGCGAGCGACCGCTGACGCACGACGCGTCGTCCACGCTCTCACATGGCACGGCGGAGTTCGTGGCGCAGGAAGAGATGAACCGCATGCACGGCTACTGGTGGTCTCCCGACGGTCGTCACATCGCCTGCCAAGAGACCGACACGTCGCAGGTCGAAGTCTGGCAGATCGCCGACCCGACACGTCCGGACAAGGCGCCGACCGAATGGCGTTATCCGCGTCCCGGCCGCAACAACGCGCGCGTGCGCCTCGCCGTGCGGCCGGTGGAGGGTGGCGAACCGACCTGGGTAGCCTGGGATCGCGAGCGGTATCCGTACCTGGCCTCCGTGCAATGGAAAGCCAACGCGCCGCTGACGATTCTCGTGCAGAACCGCGAGCAGACCGAGCAGGTGCTGTACGCCGTGGATCCGCAGTCGGGCGAAGTGCGGCCGCTGCTGGTCGAGAAGGATGAAGCGTGGCTGAACCTGGACGACTCCATGCCGCGCTGGCTGTCCGATGGTCGTCACTTCCTGTGGAGTTCCGAACGCTCGGGACACTGGCAGGTTGAACTGCGGGCGAACGATGGAACGCTGGTGCGTCCGTTGACGGATCCCGCGCTCAACTATCGCCGACTGCTGGGCGTGGACGAGTCGAACGATGCGCTGGTCGTGGCGGCCGGCGAGGATCCGACGGAGACTCACCTCTATCGCGTCGCGCTGTCCGGGAAGGCGGCGTCGCCGCGCCGCATCACGGAAACCGCCGGCATCCACGCGGCCGTGTTCGCGGAGTCAGGTCGCGTCGAGGTTCGCAGCTCCAGCACGCTCGCGGGACCCACGGTGCATGAAGTGTTTCGCGTCACGCCTGGTTTCTTGCCCCGTGACGCCAACGCGAAGCAGTCCGTGGCGTCGGGAACCTCGGCGGAACACCAAAGCGTCGCGAAGATCCCCAGCCAGGCGGCGACGCCGCCTTTTGTGCCGAAGGTGGAGTTGCTGGAGGTGGGTGGGGAGCGGCGTTATCGGGCGTCGATCGTGCGTCCGCGCAACCAGCAGCCAGGGCGTCGTTATCCGGTGATCGTGAATGTCTATGGCGGCCCGCACTCCCAGATGGTGCAGGCCAACGGCACCCGCTACCTGCTCAACCAATGGTTCGCCGACCAGGGCTTCCTCGTCGTTTCACTAGACGGTCGCGGCACGCCAGCGCGCGGCCGCGCGTGGGAACGGGCGATTCGCGGAAACCTGATCGACGTGCCGCTCCAGGACCAAGTCGAAGGCCTGCAGGCGCTCGGCAAGCAACTCCCCGAACTGGACCTCGAACGTGTCGGCATCTACGGCTGGTCGTTCGGCGGCTATTTCTCAGCAATGGCCGCGATGCAGCGGCCGGACATTTTTGATGCGGGCGTGGCGGGAGCGCCGGTCGTCGACTGGCAGGACTACGACACGCACTATACCGAACGCTACCTGGGGCTGCCTGATCGAAACGCGGAAGGGTACCGCGCGAGTTCGGTGCTGACGCATGCCAGCCGCTTGGAGAAACCGCTGCTGGTGATCCACGGCACGGCCGACGACAACGTCTACTTCCTGCACAGCGTGAAGCTGTCCGACGCCCTGTTCCGCGCTGGCAAGACACACGAATTCCTGCCGCTCGCCGGCTTCACCCACATGGTCCCCGACCCGCTGGTGACCGAACGACTCTACCGACGCATTGCCGACTTCTTCATCGAGCATCTGCAGTCGCCCTGACCTCCTGCGGGCACAATGCCGTCGCCGCACGATCGTTTCAGCGTGGCAACAGCGGGCCAGACACAGCGGGACCACAAACGGTGCGGAAGAAGCGTCCTTGCGGACGACGCCAGGGCGACTGTTGGATTCTCCGTAACGTGCGACGGTTCCGCTGACAGCGGCCGGCTGCATGCATGGGCAGCGCGAGATCTGCTGGCGCCAGCGGCGGACCGCCGGGCAGGCTTTTCGCACAATCGGCCATGGCGACGCGCAGCGACCCTGCGGGTCAGTCAAACCTTGCCAGCGTTGCCGGGAAGTTTCGTGATTCGGAAAGGGATGAACGAATAAACTACCACGGTGGGTCGCGTCGCGACACACTCGACTCGGTGGCCTTCTGCGAGGAATGCAAGGATGGCATCCACGTTTTGGCGGGCGATTGGCGGCTGCTCGAAAGTTCTCCTGGCGTTGTTCGTCCTGCAGGCAGGCGGCTGGGCGGTAGCCGAGGAGGAGTTCCTGCGTCTGGAGGCGTTGGCCGACAGCGAATTGGGAGCCCATTTCGCCTCCGACGCCGCGATGGAATACGCGACGCAGGCCCGAGAAGAGCAAGCAGGCCGGGACTTGGACGACGACGACGATTCGGCGGTCATCAGGACCTCGCACGCCACGGGCGCTTGCCGCTCCTGCGGTCAGTCGAGCGGCGAGTGCGCGTGCGGCCCCGTGCTCCCGGGCACCCCCTGTCCGCGCACCAATCTCTTCTGGTGCAACCCGTACGGCGACCTGACAGAGGACCCGTGCGACCGCGAAGCATGCCGGGAGTGCGAAGTGTCCAATCCGGTGCGCTGGTATGCCACGGCGGAACTGCTGCCGCTGTACCGGGAGCAGAAGGACGATGTCAACCTGCAGACGCTCGACGACTTCGATGGATCGATCCTCGACACGGGCGACTTCGACACCGAATTCGATGCCGGCTTGAAACTGGTGCTGGGTGTCGCCTTGAACGACCTGTATCGGCTCGAAGGTGGATATATCGGACCGCATGAGTGGAGCAGCCAGATCGTCGTGCCCGACGGCACGGTGTCACCGCTGGCCGACATGTCCACCAATTTCAGCAGCTATGAGATGAACCTGCGCCGTCGCATCCTGATCCCGCGTGATCCGTGGCCGGGTTACAACCAGCTGTGCGTCGCCAACTCCTTCCTGGTCGGCGGCCGGTACCTGAACCTGGACGAGACGATGGCGTTCGGGTCGAACGTGGCGACGAGCAACGACATGCTGGGCCTGCAGGTGGGCATGCTGTCGCAGTTCCTCACGCATCGCCACGGCTGGATCGACTTCGAGATCAAGGGCGGCATGTACAACAACCAGATGCGCCTGGACGTGCAGGACGGAGCCGCATCGACGGTCCAGGAGACGGACCGCACGGCCTTCCTGGGCGAGCTGTCGCTGTCGTACAACTACCAGCTCTCGCGGCACCTGGCCTTTCGAGCGGGCTATAACGCTTTCTGGCTGACCGGCGTCGCCCTCGCGTCCCAGAACCTTCCGCTGGCCGGCACCGTTGCTCCGGTGCTGAACCACAATGGCGACCTGGTGTTCCACGGCCCGAACCTCGGCCTCACCTATGCCTGGTAAGGACCGGCCATGGGCGCCAGGTAAGGACCGGGCGTGGGGTTGGCGGATGCGACCAGCCCCGCTCGGCCCGCCTCCGATACATTCGCCCGTCTTTGCGCCAGTTCTTCTGAAAAGGGCGGAGCCTGTCTAGAATGACCGAGTGCGGTCATCATCGCCGCGTCATCATCGACGACCCCGAGGACGCGCAGAGGCTCCGATGGGAACGACGCAGGACAATCCGGGCAGTTCGGACCGAGTCGCGGGCGGGGACCGTTCTGCGCAGCCGTCCTGGGCGAAACGCTTGGGGTCCTGGCAGGTCCTGGTGCCGCTGCTGCTGGTCGCGAACCTGGGCTACTGGGCCTGGCACCGCGGCCTGATCTTCGCGCCGCCCGTCACGCTGCCGGACAAGTACGATCAGTTGCAGCCCGACGTCCGGACGCTGGTCGACAAGTTTGTCGAACAGGTGAAGGAAAGTCCGCGGGACGCGACGCGGCACGGCCAACTGGGGCTGGTCTACGAAGCGAACGAACTATGGCCGGAGGCGAAGCGCGCCTTCGCGACGGCGGTCGACCTGGCGGGGCCCGATCCGTTGCTGCGGCTGCATCTGGCCGTCAACACCCACCAGTCGGGCGACTCCAACGCCTCGCGCGTAATCCTGGCTTCGGTCGTGGCCGATGCGCCCGACCTGGCGGCCGCGCAGCAGCGCTACGGCCAAGTGCTCATGGAACTGAACGAGCTGGGCGAGGCGGAGAAGGCGTTCCAGAAGGCCATCGACTTGGAGCCGAACGCGGCCGAGGCCTACACGGGGCTGGCCGACGTGCGGATCCGGCAGAACCGTTTCGACGACGCCTTGCCGCTGCTGGAGAAGTCGCTGCAGCTTGACCCAAAGTACCGCGTCACGCACTTCCTGCTCGGGACCGTCTACCGACAGAAGGGGCGACTGGACGACGCCCAGCGCGAACTGGAACTCGGCAAGCAGGGCGAAGTGCATTACATCGCGGATGAGATGACGAAGCAGGGCGCGGACCTGGCGGTGACGGCCCGCGCGCGTCATGCGCGAGGCGTGAAGCTGATGACGGAGCGGAAGTACCAGAAGGCGGTGATCTCGCTGCTGGCCGCCCATCGGGCCGCGCCGGACGATGTCGTGATCATGAACGCGCTGGCCGGCGCGTTCATGCAGACCAATCGTCCGCAGGACGCTCACAAACTGCTGCTGCGGGCGCTGCAACTGGACGATCGCCACGGCACGACCTACATCAACCTTGCATCGTGGTATGCGTTCGCCAAAAAGCCAGACGAGGCGTTGCGTTATGCCGAGGGAGCCGTGCAGCGATCGCCCACGGTGCCGCTGGCGCACATCGTTCGCATCGACATCCTGATGAGGGAACGCAAGTACAAACAGGCACGCGCGGCCACCGACGAAGCGCTGGCCGTCATCCCTCGCGACCCCGCCATCCAGAACTTCGACGCCCGCCTGAAGAGCATGGGCATCACGAAGTAGCCCGCGCCAGGTCGATTTCCGCCCCGGACTCGCACGGTAAACAGGCCGACCGCCCATGAACCATTTGCTCGAACGCCCGATGGCTTCCGTTACACGCCTTCGTTGCCCCCGCGTCGCGACGTGGCTAGCCCCGTCGATGCTGTTGGCATTCCTGGCCCTTGCAGGCTGCGGAGATTCTTCGAAAACGCCCGCCGGCGCGAACGGTTCCGCCACCGTGGCCACTCCGAGTACGACGGTGGAGGAAGCACCCTGGTTTGTCGATCGCACGCCCGAGTCGGGGTTGAAGTTCGTGCATGACCGCGGCGAGACGCGTTACTGGCTTCCCGAGATGACGGGCAGCGGTGCTGCGTGGATCGACTACGACAACGATGGGGACCAGGACCTGTACCTGATCCAGAGCGGCCAGAACCTGGGAACGGACAAGACGGGCGGTCCCGGCAACGCGCTCTATCGCAACCGAGGCGACGGCACGTTCGAGGACGTGACGGAGCAGGCAGGAGTCGGCGATTCGCACTACGGCATGGGGGTCACTGTCGGCGACTACGACCAGGACGGCGATCTGGATCTCTACACGACCAATGTCGGCCCGAACCAGCTCTATCGCAACCGAGGCGACGGCACGTTCGAGGAGGTCGCCCAGCAGGCGGGCGTGCGTCATGGCGGCTGGAGCACGGCATCGGCGTTCGTCGACTACGACCAGGATGGTGATACGGACCTGATCGTCATCAACTATATCCGCTGGTCGCCAGAGACGGAGATCGACTGCCGCACCGGCGACAACCAGCAGGACTACTGCTCGCCCGTCGTCTACCA
>CAZUJM010000083.1:0-9829 GCA_964620405.1 uncultured Pirellulaceae bacterium
AGTGACCCTGGGTCGCTCGCCGGCCCGGTCGATTCGCTCGGATGAGGTGATTTCGCCACACACGACCCGCGGGGCTGGATGTGTGTCGGAGGCGGGGGTGGTGTTTACCGTAGCGGCGGCGAGATCTTCGGCTGGGCGGGCAAGTAGATTCGCGCGGATTGCGGGTAACATTCGTTCGGCCGTTGTTCCTGACGTATATGCTGATGTCGGCCGGGCGACCGGTGCGCTGGTGCGCGTACCCGGACCCCGCAACTCTGAAATCGCTAGTGCCCTGGGCTTCTATGATGTTCTGGAAAAGTCTGCTCGTCGGCATGTTCATCGCAGGGTCACTCGGCCTGATGGGCAGCTTCAAATCGAACAAGCCACGCATCCTTGTGCTCCATTCCGGCGACGAGTTTTCGCCGTGGGTGCAGAGCGTCGATCGGGGCATTCGATCGTCGCTGGAAGAGGAGAAGCGTTCCGTTGCCCTCGACTGGCACTACCTGCGACTGCGTCAAAACCAGAGCCAGGGCAGTCGTTCGGCGGTGGCCATCGACGCCCAGCGCGTGATCGGCGACTACGATCCGGATGTGCTGCTCGCAGTGGACGACGAGAGCAACCAGCTGGTGGCCAAGGAGTATGCAGGAAAGACACGACCCAAGGTGCTTTTTGTCTCGATCGACCAGCCGCCGGAGAACTACGACTACCGGGATAAGGTCAACGTGTCGGGCATCATGGAGGCGCTGCCCGTGGGGGCCGTGCGTGAGGCCATCCAGGCGATGCGCGGCGGACGTCCGGCGAAGATCGCGGTGATCGGCACCGACACGGAGACCGGTCGGGCCGAGAAACGCCAGGTGGACAGCTTCGATTGGGCGCCGCATACCATTGTCGCATCCTCCCTTGTCAAGGACGCGGTGGCTTGGAAGGAGTTCATTGAGAAAGACGCCACGGCTGCGGACATCCTGCTGGTGCTGCGCTACGATGGATTGCAGCGCGGGAATGGAGATCGTCGCTATGTGAACGGGACCAAGATCGCCGACTGGGTGGAGAAGAATGCCAAGCCCCAACCGATTGGTGTGCATCTGGACTATGTCGAGGATGGAGGCGGTTTGAGCTTCGCGCCGCCGCCGGCCGACTATGGACGGCGGGCGGTGCGGTTGGCGCTCGACTGGATGAACGCCTCCGCGGACAGCCCGCCTCCGCCGATGACCTCGTCGTCGCATTTCGACGTGGCGATCCGCGCGCCACGCCTGAAGGCCCGCGGTGTTCAGTTGCCTTCGGTCTATGTCGAGGCAGCACGCGCGGCGGGGTCTTATTTCGAACAGTAGTCGGCACACGCCGTGTGCCGATCCGGGGCCGCCGCTGCGGCCGATGTTCGTCTTTGATGGCAGCCCGCTCAGCACACGGCGTGTGCTGACTACGAGGTTGCTGAGCGCGAGATTGCTATCTGTAGTCGGCACACGCCGTGTGCCGATCCGGGACCGCCGCTGCGGCCGATGTTCGTCCTTGGTGGCAGCCCGCTCAGCACACGGCGTGTGCTGACTACGGGCGGCTGACTACGCATGTGCGGCATCGCACGCGTTACCTGCGGTTCGGCACATTCACCCGCCCCTGCGGCGTCTCCCGTCCCGCGTTCCATCCCGCGGAAAAACCCTGCGGATTCCCCTCCGTATCCGCGGAGCCGCCGCATTTCTTGGCCGTCGCCCGCCGCGTTAGCCGGCCTTTTTCGCCTTTGGCACCTGATTTGCCTTCGGGGTAACTACTCCCTTGGCCGGAGCCAGACCTTCGCCTGCGTTCCATTCGTGGCGGACCGTCTTCCTAGTCAGTCGGGGGGTGCCGGTAACGAAACCTTTTTGAGTTCAAAGGTCGTGTTTCATGCGGAAGCAGGCAGGGTTGCGGAAGATGCGTCGGCAGTGGCAGTCGGGGGGGGAGTTGCTGGAGGGGCGGCAGTTGATGGCCGTCGACCTGGCAGCGCCGCAGGTAGTTCCCGGCGAATTGCTGGTGCAGTATGTGGCCAACGCCAATCCCGGCCAGAAGGCGCAGGCGAGGGCTTCCGCCAACGCCACGGTCGCCGAAACCATTCACACGCGGGCCATGCAGGCGCAGGGGTTTGGCGCGCTGGAACGCGTGAAGTTGGGGCCGGGCGTCGGGATCACGCAGGCGATCGAGGCCTTGCAGCGGAATCCGCATGTGCAGTTCGCGGAGCCGAACTACGTCCACCAGACGGCTGCGATCAGCAACGATACCTACTATGGAAACGGCAACCTCTGGGGAATGTACGGCGACGATGCGCCGACCGCCGTGGGACCGGCCAGTACGAGCAACACGTATGGGAGCCACGCCGAGAAAGCCTGGAACGACGGAGTGACCGGTTCGGCGAGCGTGGTCGTCGGCATCATCGACCAGGGGATCCAGGTTACTCATCCCGACCTGGACGACAACATCTGGGTGAATCCCCATGAGACGGCCGGCGACGGCATCGACAACGACGGCAACGGCTACGTCGATGACATCCACGGCTGGAACTTCGTCTACAACAAGGCCACCGTGTACGATGCGGGCGAAGACGCGCATGGCACGCACGTGGCGGGCACGATCGGCGGCGAGGGGGGGAACGGCGCGGGTGTGGCGGGAGTGAACTGGGATGTCTCGATGATCTCCCGCAAGTTCCGCGGCCCGAGGGGCGGAACCACGGCCAATGCCGTCAGGGCGCTGGACTACCGGCCCGACCTCAAGAACCGCCACAACATCAACATCGTGGCCTCGAACAATTCCTGGGGTGGGGGCGGGTACAGCCAGTCGCTGCACGACGCGATCATCCGCAGCGCGAAGAAGGACATCCTTTTCGTGGCTGCCGCCGGGAACTCGACGGCGAACAACGATGCCACGGCATCGTATCCGTCCAACTACAATTCGACCATCGGCACCTCCACGCAGACCGCCGCCAGCTATGACAATGTGATTGCCGTGGCTTCGATCACAAGTGGCGGCGCGATTTCCAGCTTCTCCAGCTACGGCGCGACGACTGTCGATATCGGTGCACCCGGTTCGGCGATCATGTCCAGCGTGCCTACGAACACCTACGCCAGCTACAACGGCACTTCGATGGCCACGCCGCATGTGGCGGGAGCGGCGGCACTCTATGCGTCGGCCCAGCCCGTTCGTGTCTCGGCCGCTTCGATCAAGGATGCCCTGCTGTCCAGTGCGACGCCGACCGCGTCGCTCGCCGGCAAGACGGCCACGGGCGGTCGTTTGAACGTTCATGAAGCCCTCAAGCGATCGGCCTTCGTGGACCTGGATCGTGATATCTACGGTTTGACCGGCAACGTGGCGATCACGGTCAATGACGTGGCACGCAATGCGAGTGGCACGGTCGCGGATACGGTCACCGTGGCCGTTTCCAGTACCTCGGAGTCCGCGGCGGAGACGGTGGTGCTCACGGAGACGGGACCGAACACGGGCCGCTTCACGGGCAGTATCGCCTTGACCTCCGGCGTTGCTGCGCAAGACGGGCAGTTGACGGTCGCGCAGGGCGACCAGATCCGCGTCTACTACGCTCCACTCAACCAGACGGCTGTTGCGACGGTCGATGGCGTGGCGCCGGTAATCTCGGCCATCACCAGCCAGCCCAGTGCGGCGACGTCTGCTATCCGGTGGACGACCAACGAGACGTCGACGACCGAAGTGCGGTTCGGCACCGATGCCGCGAACCTGAATCGGACCTACTCGAACAATACGCTCGTCACGAACCACGTCGCGACGCTCGGCAGCCTCACGCCTTCCACGACCTACTACTACCAGGTGCAGTCGCGTGACCTCGCGGGCAACCTGTCCACCAGCGGCGTGCAGTCGTTCACGACCGTCGCCCCGTCGCAGATTTTGCTCGTGGACGACGACCAGGGGGCGACGTTCGAGCGTTTCTATCGGAGCGCTCTGCAGGCCAACAGCCTGGGCTTCGACCAGTGGGACGCCGCGGCGATCGGAGCCACCCCGACGGCTGCCGACCTGTCCACCTACGACGTCGTGGTCTGGAACACCGGCTTCGACTATACCGCGTCGACCGCCGGGCTGTCGTCGGGCGAGCAGACGGCCCTGGCTGGTTACCTCGACCAGGGCGGCCGCCTGTTCCTCTCGGGGCAGGACATTCTCTTCAACGGCGTGACGGCCTCGATCCGCCAAAACTACCTGAAGGTCGCGGCCTTCACCGACGATGTGGTCTCCGCGAATCATACCGAGATCGGCGTGGCGGGGAACCTGATCGGCGACGGACTGACGCTCGCCCTGGCCAGGCCCTCTGACTTCCCGTCCATCTACGCCGATGCCGTGTCGCCGGTGGCCGGAGCGGAAGGCACGTTCCTGCATGGCGTGACCACTGCCGCCTATCCGCACTCGTCGGTGAACTATCGAGGCGATTATGCGACGGGCGGTTTCGGCGTCGTGTTCACGACGTTCCCCTTCGAGGCGGTCAGCACCACGGGAGCGACGCCCAACAACCAGGCCGAAGTGATGCGGCGCACGGTGAACTACCTGCTTGGCATTTCGGATGTCGCCGGAGTGAATGTTTCCGCGCCCAGTACGGCGACGACCAGCGAAGGGGGTGCGTCGAGCAGTTTCACGGTCGCCCTGGCCAAGGCACCCACGTCCGATGTGACGATCCCGATTGCCTCCAGCCTGGCTTCCGAAGGCGTGGCAAGCGTCTCGTCGCTCGTCTTCACGCCCGCCAACTGGGCCATCCCGCAGACGGTGTCGGTCAGCGGCGTTAATGACGACGTCGATGACGGCGATGTGTCCTACAGCATCGTGCTGGGGACGGTTGTGTCGAGCGATGCGTCCTACGCGGGTTTCGATGCGGACGACGTCAGCCTCATGAATGCCGATGACGATACGGTCGGATTCCTGGTAACTTCGCCGCTGCCGTCGTCGACGACCGAAGCGGGCGGGGCCGCCGCGTTCTCGGTTCGCCTCACGTCGCAGCCGATGTCGGATGTCACTGTCGCGATCGCTTCCAGCGACTCCACCGAAGGCTCTGCCAGTGTCGCTTCGCTGGTGTTTACGGCCGCCGACTGGAACCTGCCGCAAACTGTTTCCGTGACGGGTCTGGACGACCTGGTCGATGACGGGAACGTGGCCTACTCGATCGTCCTCTCCCCGGCGACCAGCACCGATCCCGCCTACCAGGGCTTGGATGCGACCGACGTTGGACTCTCCAACACCGACAACGACACGGCGGCGATTGTCGTGGGAGCGCCGACTGGCACGGCGACCTCGGTAGCGGGCGGCGCGGTGAGCTTTACGCTGGTGCTCGCCACGGAACCGACGGCGCACGTCACGATTCCCGTGAGTTCCAGCGATGCGACGGAAGGGGCCGTCAGCACTACATCGATTGTTTTCACGCCCGCCGACTGGAACGTGCCCCAGACCGTGGTCGTCACCGGAGTGGACGACCTGTTGTCCGATGGCAACGTGGCCTACTCGGTGGTCCTTGGCGTTGCCGCTTCGGCCGACTCCGTCTATGCCGGCCGCAATCCGGCGGATGTCAGTGTCCTCAATACCGATGACGAACCGGCGCGCGAGACGAAGTTCTACGTGGTGAACGATGGAGCCCCGGATCGGTCCTACGAATACGATGCGACCGGCGCGCCGGTGGAGAACTACACGATCAACGTCGCGAACGCGGCGCCGCGAGGTATCGCGACGACGACGGCTGGCGACAAGGTCTGGGTGGTGGACCGTAACAAGACTGTCTATGTCTACAACAACAGCGGAAGCCTGCTCGGGTCGTGGGTCGCCGGTTCGCTGGCAAACAATGCCACCGTGGAAGGGATCGCCACCGACGGCACGAACGTCTGGCTGGTGGATGCTCGGGCGGATCGCGTCTTCTACTATGCCGGCGCGGCGGGCCGCCTTTCCGGTTCGGCGACTGCCACGAGTTTCGTGCTGGGCAGCGGCAACACGAATCCTAAGGACCTCGTCTTCGGCAACGACGCCAGCGGATCCTATCTGTGGGTCGTGAATGATGCCGCGACCGACCGTGTCTACCGCTATGCGGTCGCGACCGCCACGGGCGGCATTACGCTGCAGAACTCATGGGCCCTGAACACGGCCAACAAGGCGCCGACCGGCATTACGCTCGACCCCGCCAACGATTCGCAGGACCTCTGGGTTGTCGACAGTGGAACGGACCGCGTCTACCGCTACGCTTCGGCCCGGACGCTCGCCAACCCCGCGCTCACCGACTCGTTCGCGCTCTCGATCGACAACACCAACCCCCAGGGCATCGCTGATCCACCGCCGGCGGCCCTCGCGGACAAGGAATTGCAGGCCACGCTGCGAGTGTCGCCAGGAGCGGACGAGGTCCAGCGCCGCCTCACTGACATCGTCATGGCCCAGTCGTTCGGCAGTCGCCTGAAGCAGGGGTCCTCCTCGTGGAAGGCGACGGCGGACAAGCGGCGTGACAAGGGCGGCGAATCGCAGGATCGAGTTGGACGCAACCCCTCAGGGCGAGTCGAAGGCGTCGAAAGCCGGCGCATCGAGGGCCTCGCGGAACGTCTGCGAGAGCGTTTGGGAGACGGGCAGCGCGGCTCGCGGGAACTGGCCCACGAAGTGCTCGACCATGTATTCTCGGAACTGGGCAAGAATCGTCCTGCGGTCTGAGTTTACGGGCAGTTCGGGAATCAGGGCATCGCGTCGATTCAAGGGAAGGAAAGCGTCATGTTGGGCTTCTGGCGTCGAGGTACGAACCGGCGATCTTCCTGCGGGAAGTCGGTGGGCGCGGGCTTCGAGTCGTTGGAGTCGCGGCGCGTGATGGCGTGCACCTTCGGTGTCAAGTCGGCGACGCTGACGATTACCGGGGACGGTGCCGCGAACCAGATTCGCGTTCAGGAGTCGGCCACGGCTCTGGTGGCTTCGTGCGATGGCGTTTCGCGGACCTACGCGCCGGGTACGCTCGCCAAGGTCAGTGTCGCGGCGGGCGTGGGCGACGATGTCGTGACGTATGAGACCATCGAGGCCTTGTCCCGCTCCAGGACCGTCGCGATCGACCTTGGCGCCGGCCGCGATGTCGCGACCGTGCAGACGAATGGCCAGGCGATAGCTGCGACGCGCGCACTGGATGTTTCGATGAACGGCCGCGCGGGCGATGATGACCTCGTGTGGCAGGTCGACAGCGAGATCGACGGCACTGCGCGGCTCTCGGCCATCGGCGGAGCCGACAAAGACGTTCTTCACGCCTTCTCGACCGCGCGATCGGGTAGCACCGGCGCGCTGACGGTGGCGACCGACGGGGGAGCGGGCAACGACGATGTCACGAATGTGCTGCTGAACGAGTCGGGCGGCACCTTGGCCGCCACACGCTCCATCGTCGGTGGCCTCGGTTGGGATCATTGCCAGTGGACGCCCGGCGCGACCGTGCAGTCTTGCGAGTTTGGCGAATCGTTCGCTCGATTGGTTCCCTTCGCCGGCCAGTACTGGGGCGTGAAGGCGGGAGCGTTCCTGGGACCCGGGCCGAATCATTTTTCGGATTCGGATCAGAACGTCTGGGTCGATGCGCAGGGGCATGCCCACCTGGCGATCAACCAGCAGGCCGGTAACTGGCAGTCCGCCGAGATGGTGGGCTTGCGTCCCCTGGGACACGGGACCTACACCTGGACCATCTCCGCGCCCAACCTCGGCTCATTCGATCCCAACACCATCCTGGGACTGTTCCTCTACCGCGACGACAACAACGAAGCGGACTTCGAGTTGGCGCGGTGGGGCGATCCGAACAACGCGAATGGCCAGTTTGTCGTGCAGCCGTGGGGCAGCGACAGCATGAGTCGATTCTCGACGGGCGCGGCGACGCAGTTGACGATCAGCCTGACGTGGAACGGCACCTCGGTGCGCGGCCGATGCTGGGATGGCACCGACACGACGGTCGCGCCGCTGCGCGACTGGACTTACTCCGGCGCCAAAGTCTCCCAGCAGCGCATGCACACGCGGATGAACTTCTGGTTGATGAGCGGCTTGGCGCCGCAGAACGGCCAAGCCCACGAAGTGACGCTCGAATCCTTCCACTTCGCCCCGATCTAGGGATCGCCCTGGGGCCCTCTGGCCAGACGAACCTGCCCACGGCGTCGTGCCTCCGGAATGGAGTCTTGGGACGTCGGTAGTTCGCGATCGCGCGACGTTTCCTAACGCAATCTTCGGGTGCCCGCTGGGTCAACCGCTTTCGGCACACGGCGTGCGCCGAAGACGAAACGGGGAGCACCGGCCGGCCGCCCGCTTGACGCAGGGCTGTCCCTTGCCTATCGTTCATCGTCTATTGGCGATGATTGGGTTCGCCGCGAAGGATGGTGCGCATGCGTGCGAAGAAGAAGAAGGCTCCGCCGTCGAGTTGCTGTGATGATCGGCCGCTGGAGCTGGCGGCCGATGCCGAATCGGAGCGGCTGGCCGAACTCGCGTGGGCTCTGGCCCACCCTGCTCGTGTCCGCATCGTGCGGTTGCTGCTGGAACGAGACAACTGCGTGTGCGGAGAGATCGTCGGGCAGTTGCCGCTGGCGCAGTCGACCGTTTCCCAACACTTGAAGATCCTCAGGCAGGCGAGGGTCGTCGTGGGCGAAGTCGATGGTCCGAAGGTCTGCTATGAGATTCGACGCGAGGCGCTCGAGGAACTCCGCAGGCTCCTGGCCGGGTTGAAAAAAGTCGAGCGGAAGGGACGCAGCGGACGCGGATCGCTGCGGTCCGGACGCGCGTGAAGACTGCCGCGCAACGGAGCGGCGACGAAGTTCATTTCCAAAGCATTTCGCAGGCCTCGCGGTGCCTGGGCAAGGGAGGACTCCATGACGGATGGCAGGAACAGGGAGAACGGTCCGGCGGCCACGGCCGATCCCTTGCGCGTGATTCAGCAGCAGTACGGGGAAGTGGCCCGCAGTCGGTTGTCGAACGATTCGGCGGGTGTGCGGCAGGTCGCGGAGGCCTTCGGCTATGCGGCGGAGGACCTGCGGTCGTTGCCAGCGGAGGCCAACTTGGGGCTCTCGTGCGGGAATCCCCTGGCCATCGCCGGTCTGCGCGAAGGCGAGGTGGTTGTCGATCTTGGCTGTGGCGGCGGTCTGGATGTCCTGCTGGCGGCTCGCCGCGTCGGCTCTACAGGCCGCGTGATTGGCATCGACATGACGCCGGCGATGATTCAACGCGCGACGGCCAACGCCCAGCGCGCTGGCGCGACGAACGTTGCTTTCCACCTCGCCGCGATTGATCGCCTGCCGCTCGCCGATCAGTCGGTCGACTGCATCCTGAGTAATTGTGTCATCAACCTGCTGCCCGATAAACGAGCGGCGTTCCGGGAGATGATTCGCGTCCTGAAGCCGGGCGGGCGGCTCGCCGCCAGCGACATCGCCTTGAAGCAGCCCCTGCCTGTCGAGGTGCGTGACGACCTGCAGGCCTACATCGGTTGCCTCGCCGGCGCCATGCTCCTGCGGGAGTACGCAGAACTGCTGCGCGAAGCGGGGTTCGAGGAGGTCGTGATTCGCGAGACGCAGTCGGACCTGAACGTCTACGCGCAGGCCGGCGCGACGGCCTGCTGTTCGACCGAACTCGCCACCGGATGCTGCGGTGAAGCGCCGCAAGGCACGATCGTCCATGATGGATTGGCGGAAGTGTTTCGTCGTTTCGACGTGAATGCCTACGCGGATAGCGTGCAGGTGTTCGCGGTGAAGCCGTCGGAGCAGAAGACTGGAAACGCGTCTCCGGGCGGTACGCGACAGGTGGCGCCCCCGGCCGCGATCATCGAGCCGCTTGTGACGCTGCCGCTGGCTGGCTGTTGCGGATCGACGGCCGCCAGACGCGCATGCAGGCCGGCATCGCCGATCTCGGC
>CAZUJM010000083.1:9839-22162 GCA_964620405.1 uncultured Pirellulaceae bacterium
GCCGCCAGCGACTCCCAGCGTACGCTGCAGGTCTACGATCGCGCGCTCTGCTGTTCCACGGGGATCTGCGGCCCGGAGGTCGATCCGGTGCTGCCTCGCTTCGCCGCCGACCTGGACTGGCTGCAAGCTCGAGGCGTGCGCGTCGAACGATACAACCTCGCGCAGCAGCCGCAGGCGTTTGTCGCCCGGGCCGACGTGCAGCAGCGACTGCGGCAGGGCGTGGAGTGCCTGCCGTTGGTGTTTGTCGACGGACGGTTGGTGAGCGAGCGGGACTATCCAACGCGGCAGCAGATGGCCCAGTGGTTGCAACTCGCCGACACCGGGCCAGAGCGCGAGACCGCCGTCGACATCGGCTTGCCCGTGCTGGGTCAAGGCGGCTGTTGCGGTGACTCCTCGTGCTGTTGATCTGACCTTCTTCGCCCCAAGGAGCAGCCGGTGGACTATCCCAAGCAGCCGACGCGGAACCTGTTCTTCACGGGCAAGGGCGGAGTTGGCAAGACTTCGCTGGCCTGCGCCGCTGCCGTCGTGCTGGCCCGGCGGGGCCTCCGCGTGCTGCTGGTGTCCACCGATCCGGCGTCCAATCTGGACGAGGTGCTGGGAGTACGGATCGGCGCGGAGCCCACGCAGGTGCCTGGCGCGGAAGGATTGCGGGCCTTGAACCTGGATCCGGTGGCGGCGGCCGCTCGCTATCGCGAACGCATGGTGGGCCCGTATCGAGGTCTCCTGCCGCCCGCAGCGATCGCCAGCATGGAGGAGCAGTTCTCGGGATCGTGCACGACGGAGATCGCCGCCTTCGACGAGTTCGCGCGGTTGCTGGGCGACCCATCGGCGACCAGCGGCGTCGACCATGTCGTCTTCGACACGGCGCCGACGGGCCACACACTGCGCCTGCTGACCTTGCCGTCGGCGTGGTCGGGATTCTTGGAGGAGAATACGACGGGTACGTCATGCCTGGGCCCCTTGGCGGGACTGGCGTCGCAACAGCAGCTCTACCAGCAGACGGTAAGCTCGCTGGCCGATGCCGAGCGAACGACCTTGCTGCTGGTCGCGCGGCCGGAACGGTCGGCGCTGCGGGAGGCGTCGCGCACCGGTCGCGAGCTGGCCGAACTGGGGATCCACAACTGGCAACTGTTGGTGAACGGCGTGTTCGTCGCACGGGATCCAAGCGATCCCTGGGCCGCGGCGCTGCAGCGGCGCGGCGAGCAGGCGTTGGCGGACCTGCCTGAGAATCTGCGGAGCGCGCCGCGGATGCACTTCGGATACTTCGGCCAGGGTACCGTGGGGCTCGACGCGCTGCGATCGCTGGCTGCTTCGGGGCTGGGTGTCGATGACAAGGGGCCAGGCGTCGAGCAGGCGAACGTGATCGCTGGTAAGGTTTCAGCGGACGAGCGTCGCGCCAGCGCGGGCCATGCGGAGGTCGACGGCGATGCGGCTCGCCGGGAGTATGCGTCGCTGCCGCCGCTGCGGGAACTGGTGGACGAACTTGCGGCTCGCGGACACGGCGTGGTGCTTACCATGGGCAAGGGCGGCGTCGGCAAGACAACCGTTGCCGCTGCGCTCGCGCTGGCCCTGGCCGACCACGGTCTCGCCGTGCATCTTTCCACCACCGACCCGGCGGCGCATCTGGTGGCGGCGATGTCCAGCGATCCGTTGCCTGCGACACTGACGATCGGTCGCATCGATCCCCAGGCGGAGACAGAGCGTTATTCGCAGGAGATCCTGGGGCGAGCGGGTGCGGAGCTGGATGAACGTGGGCGCGCACTGCTCGAGGAAGACCTGCGCTCGCCGTGCACCGAAGAGATCGCCGTGTTTCGCGCGTTCGCCGACACGGTAGCTCTGGGCAGCGATCGCCTGGTCGTGCTCGACACGGCGCCCACCGGCCACACCGTCCTGCTGCTCGACGCCGCCTTGGCGTACCATCGCGAGGTATCGCGGCAGGCGAGCCACCTGCCGGATTCGGTACGGCAGCTGTTGCCGCGATTGCGCGATCCGGCATTCACCTGCGTGCTGGTCGTGACGCTTCCCGAAGCGACTCCCGTGCACGAGGCCAGCGCGCTGCAGGACGACCTGCGTCGCGCCGCGATCGAGCCGTGGGGCTGGGTAATTAACCAGAGTCTCCTGGCGCTGCCGGTCACCGATCCGGGCTTGGTGGAGCGTCAGCGTGCGGAGCTGCGGTTTGTGGAGGAGGTGGTCCATCGTCATGCCGGCCGCAGCTGGCTGGTGGACTGGCAGCCGGAGCCTCCTGCCGGCTGCGAGCCGCTGCGGCAGTTGCTGCAGCGCGCCTCGTCCTCGCCTTAAACCTCGTCATGGTTGTTCGAATCGTACTTGTCCCGAGAGCTTGAAAGGCGGAGTTTGATGAAACAGAAAGTGTTGTTCCTGTGCACGGGCAATTCGTGTCGCAGCCAGATGGCCGAAGGTTGGGCCAGGCATCTGTGGGGCGATCGGCTCGAATGCTACTCGGCCGGGATCGAGGCCCATGGCATGAACCCGAACGCGGTGCGCGTGATGGCCGAGGCGGGCGTCGACATCACCGGCCAGTCGTCGAAGCTGGCGAGCACTCTGGAGCAGGTGCCGCTGGACCTGGTGATTACCGTGTGTGGCCATGCGGATGAGAACTGCCCCGCGTTCCTCACCAAGGCGCGCGTCGTGCATGTGGGCTTTGACGACCCGCCAAAGCTGGCGAAGTCCGCGGCGACGGAGGAGGAGGGCCTGGCCCACTACCGACGGGTGCGCGACGAGATCCGCCAGTTCATCGCGGACAAGCTGCTGGCTTATCTGTGATCTCGGCGTGATCGCCACGCCGAGAGCGAACCGCTGCGATCAGCTAAAACACTTCCGCATGCGTCAGCTTCGCGCGCGTCGCCTGCAGGTCGATCGTCAGCAGGCGGCCGCCGCGCTGCCAGTCGGCGGGGCCGTAGCCGCCCCAGCCCGTGACGCGTCCGTACGCCAGTTCGATGTCTTGCCAGAGGCCGGTGAAGTTGTTCACGTGGTCGTGGCCGCAGAAGACGCCATTGACGCGTTTCGAGGCCGAGAATTTCTCGAACGACTCGCCCGTGTCACTGTCGTAGCAGACCGCTTCGCCACGCCAGCCGTTCGCCTTGCCCGACTCGAACATCTGGTGATACTCGAGGAGCGGGATGTGCACGAAGACGGTGATCGGCGCGTCAATGCCTCGCTTGGCATCCTGTTCCAGCTGTCGCGTGAGCCACGCCAGTTGCGGATCCGAGATGCGGCGATCGCCGGTGGCGTAGCCTACTTGGAAGAAGAAGAGACAGGCGGCCGGCCGCGCCTCCCCGCCCGCTTCGGCCGGTACCGGCTGCGCGTGCACGTCGTACCGATAACAGTAGTGCCGCCCGGAAGGCTCGTCGACAAACCCTTGGAATCCATTCTTCATCCGCTGGCGAATCTCATCCAGCGGCAAGGAACCGGGAGCCTTATGCACCGGATAGTCGTGGTTGCCGAAGCACAGCGTCCAGGGGACTCCCAGTCCGTTGAGGATCTCCAGGCCCTGCCACTCGACCTTGTCCTTGGAATCGTTGTTCACGAAGTCGCCCGTGTGCACGACGAAGTCGGGTTTCTCTCGCGCGACGATCGTCCGCAGCATGCCGTCGGTCGTGTCGTTGGTCGTATCGCCCGGATGGAAGTGCGTGTCGGTCAGCTGAAGCAACCGCAGGGGGCGGGGTTGGTCGGGCGTGAAGATGAGCCGATAGTGGTCGGTGGCCAGCGCCTGCATGGTAAGGTCGCCATACGAGGCCTCGGCCGCGTCCAGCATCGTAGCAGTCGCGGGCAGTCCGAGCAGTGCGGGGGTCGTGGCGATCGCGGCGGTGCGGAGGAAGTCACGTCGGTCCATGGGAATCACCAGTGAGGGGAGGGAGAAGCGAAGCGTGCGCGCAGCGGATACCTGTGTCAGCGTCGCGTCATCGGCCGTAACGGCAGCCAATGCCGGTGATCGCGAGGAGGATAGCAACCGGGATGTTGATCAAGGTGAGCAACTGCCAGTGCCAGTATTCGGCATAGGGTACACCCAGCGTCGCCACCATGTACACCGTCGACGCGTGCCAGGGAATGATCGACTCAATCATCGTACCCGTATCCTCCAGTGAACGCGACAGCACCGGGCGCGGAATGCGCAGCGCGTCGAACTTCGGCTTGAAGGCGTCACCGATAATGAAACTGGTCGCATATTGGTTCGAGGTCATCGCGTTGGTGACTCCGGTGGCAACCAGCGTGGCCACGACCGTACCTGGCTGCGACTGCACGGAGCCGACGAGCCGGTTGACGACCGTGGGCATGGCCTTGATGTGGTCCATCGTGCCGATGAAGACAAAAACCGTGAACGCGATGATGACCGCTTCACTGAGCGCGTAGAGTCCGCCGCGATTGAGCAGCTTGGTGATCTCCGGCGGCACGTCCTTTACCCACGAGGCCATGCGGCAGTCGAATCCCTTGTGCAGCGTCACGGCCACGTCGGAGACGGAGAATCGCTGCACCACCAGCGTCCGCAGGCAGGCGACCAGGACGGAAGCCAGCAGGACGGGTACGGTGGGCAGTTGCCGCACGGAACCGTAGAGCACGATCAAGGGCGGCGCCAGCAGCAGCGGGGAGAAGTAAAACAGTTCGTTGAGCTTGGCGAGGAATGGTTCCAGCTGCGCCAGTTCGCCGCCCTGCATCTTGGGCGGATGCACGAAGCCCATCCACCAGAAGATGCCGAGCGCCATGAGGGCCGAGGGAACGGTGGTCCAGAGCATGGAACGGACGTGCGCGTAGAGATCGACTTCAGCGGCCAGGGCCGCGAGGCTCGTGGTGTCGGAGAGTGGCGAGAGTTTGTCGCCGAAGAACGAGCCGCCGATGATCGCTCCGGCCGCGATGCCCAGGTTGGCGTCCAGCGCGGTGGCGATGCCCATGAGCACCACGCCGATCGTGCCGGCCGAACCCCAGCTGGTCCCGGTCAGTGTCGAGAAGATCGCCGGCAGCACGAAGCACAGCGCGTACAGGTAGCGGGGGTCGATGATCTTCAGGCCCCAGTAGACCAGCATGGGAATGGTGCCGCAGATGATCCAGCTGCCGATCACAAGTCCGATCGACAGCAGGATGAAGAAGGCGGGCATGGCGAAGTTAAACTTGGAGACGATCGTGCGTTCGATGTCGGTCCAGCGATGCCCCATCAGCACCAGGTGCGCGACGGCCGCGCAGGAAGCGAGAATGAAGATCACCTCCAGCGGAAACGCGGGTTGGCCCAGCAACTGTGGCCGGACGATCAGCCCGTAGACAACCAGCAAAGCCAAGGTCAGGACGGGAAAGAGGGCTTGGCCGAAGCGGGGGGACGGGATGTCCGTGGTCGTTGATGCGGGCGCGTCCACGCGGAAGGCTCCTCGTGCGCAGGGTGGGCCGCCAGCAGCGCGCGGCTCAACGTGAGCCCCGCAGGATCCCCGCCAGACGCTCCACCTGCTCGAGGCGATTGTAAGCCTGCAGCGCGATGCGTAACAACGTGGTACCGTCCCCGCAAGGGCTGAGAAAGACAGGCATCTCCAACCGATGCTCGCGATAAAGCCAGGCGGCCAGCTCCTCGGGCGTGCGGAGAAAGTCGGCGGGCATGTGGGGGACGGGGATGGTGACCAGGCTGCCGAGCATCGAGGCGGGGGCCGGCAGTCGGATCTGCAGGGCGTCGCAAAGAAGACGCTGGGAGTCCTGGGCGAGCTGGTGGTTGCGATGCATGAGCGCTGCGAGCCCGCCAGGGAACAGCGATGCCAGGAACTCCACCGCCGCGGGCAGCGCGAGCAGCGGAGTGGGATCGAACGTGCCGGTCCAGTCGAACTCGGCGAGGAAACGCGAGCGGCCCGGACGCGGCCGGTTGGCCGCGTGGCTGATCACCGTCGGGCGGATCTCCTCCTGAAGTTCGGGCCGGACGTACAGGAAGCCGGAGACCTTCGGACCACACAACCACTTATGGTGGTTGGCCGTGTAGTAGTCCGCATCCCACGCCTCCAGCGTCAGCGGCAGCATGCCCGGCGCGTGGGCTCCATCGACCAGCACGCGGATGCCGCGCGCGTGCGCGCGGCGAATGATCTCCTCGATGGGAAACACCAGTCCGGTCGGGCTGGTCACGTGGTCGACCATCAGCAACCGCGTGCGCTGCGAGAACGCGGCTTCGATGGCGTCGACGACCTGGTCCGGGCCCTGGATGGGAAACGGGATCGGAACGACGTGTACCTCGGCGCCCGCCCGCTCGGCCGCGAACCGCGCCGCGTTGATGCAGGCATTGTAGCCGTGGTTGGTGACGAGGATTTCGTCGCCGGCCCGCCAGGCGACCGAACGGAAGACGGCGTTCACTCCGTCGGTTGCGTTGCGGACGAAGGCGATGTCCGACGCGGGAGCCTCGACGATCTTCGCCAGCAGTTCGCGGACGGCGTCGAGCTTCGGCTCTAACTCACGCTCGGGCGCAATGAAGCGGATCGGATCGGCTTCCATCGCGTCGATCAGCCGCCGCTGCGCCTGGAGCACGCAGGTGGGAGTGGCACCGAACGAGCCGTGATTCAGGAAGTCGATGTCCGGGTTGAGCTGCCAGTGTTTCGCGAGGTCCATCGCGAGGGGGCTTCCTGGAAGAGCAGGAGAGGAACAGGAAGAATCGCACCGGTCGAGGGTCAAGGGACGAGAAAAACCCGGCGGAAAGGCGTCGCGCGTACGATTTCGCGCGACGCCGGTTATCTCTCTGCGTGGTCGACTTAGCCCTTCTTGTCGCGTTTGGCCTGCGAACGCTTGCCGCGAGCGGAGACGTGGCCGGCGATGTTGCGCGAGTAGCCGGGGGTGTGCCGCGGACCCTTGCCGCGCGCGATCGCACCCTTCTGCTGGGAGGCGATCGACGTCGGTTCGTGCAGGCCACCGGACGGCTTGGCGGACTTGGTGTTCGCCGCCGCCGCGCGCGTGACCGCAGCGGCTGCCGCGCGGGCTACCGCCTTGGACTTCTTCGGCGCCTTCTTGGCAGCCTTCTTCACGACCTTCTTCGCGGCCGCCTTGGGAGCGGGCTTGGCGGCTGCTGCCGGAGCGGCCTTGGCCGCGGCCTTCTTGGCAGCCTTCTTCTTCTTCGCGGGCTTGGCTGCCGCCGCCGGAGCGGCTGCACTCTTGGCCGGCGAGGGGCTGCTGAGCGACTTGGCGATGCCGCCAAGCGTCGTGCGGGTGGACGCGCGAGCGACCCGGGCCTTCTTGGCGCGAACCAGCTTCGAGGTGCCGCGCGGCTTCGGAACCGACGAACCCGCCGCAGCCTCGACCGTCTTCAAGCGGCCTTCAAAGGCCTGCAGCGCGGAGCGGAACAGGTCGCTCTTCGACGCCGAACGCGTATCGAGGTCCGGGAAACCCGCCTTGCGACTGGAAGTCCGAGCCTGGGAACGGGACTTGTCCGACCACTTGTCCAGCAGTTTGCGGGACTGCATCGCGTGTCGCTTCAGCTGCGCGGCCGACAGCTTGTCGAGCGCTGGCCCCTGGCTGGCCTGCAAGATCGCGTACTCACCCTTCGTGCAGATCGATTTCGCCTCGGCGAGGGAAATGCCCATCGAATCTTACTCCTTGTAAAAATCAAGCACCGGTCGCTTCGTCTGGATTCCCCGCAGAGACATCTTCGGAGCGCGCCATCTGGGACTGCGCACCACGTAGAGGGCTTGCGACGGGATGAGGACCTGAGTCGTGTGGAGTAAGACTAGCGAATGCCTCATCGCGATGCAATTCATATTCACGACGGGAGATGCGCGAAGGGCCGCGCGTGCCAGTCGCGCGCGTCGCATTCACCGCTGGCCTGGAGCGTCGCCTTGCATCGCACGGGCCTGGGGTACACGGCCCGGTGTCGCACGACCTCGACTGTAAGCGGGCTGCGGTCCTGCGCTGGAACTCCTCGGGCATCTACTACGAAGACGCTGCAGCCTCTCGCGACAAGGCGAACCACGGCGGCGAACCCTTCGAGCCTCCATCACCGCTCACGGTCCGCCGCGGGACACGGGCGGCGGCGCAGGCAGCTTGTCCGTTGGGATCGTCGTTCTTCGGCAGCCGCCTCGTGCACACGAACCAACCGACGGCCGGGCCACGCGACGCGCGGGGCGGGACCCTCGTGGACACTTCGATGGCGCGGGCAACGCCCCGGTTTCTCCACGCGTCCTGCCCTCGCGCATCGAGGGGCTGGGGGCACGGGGCGGCTTTGCTCTCAGGGGATATCTGCTCAAAACGATTCGTATAGGACGTTTTGGGGGACTGGGTTAGAATCTGCCGCCAAAGGCATGGCCGTGGGCGGACAGTTCGCGTGCGTGCCTCCGGGCGATGGATTTCCCGGACCTGCGCGGAAGCCTGGATGGTCCGCGACGAGGCCCTGGAATCGACGCACGCGTCCTGCGTGCAAGCGGCTGCGGGCAGACCGCTGTCCGTTGGCGGCGGGGCGTTCGTGGGGTCGGGTAGGGCGGAACATGAAAAGGAGTGCTTGGATGACAACAGCGTGTCAGCGGACTTGGAGTCAGTGGCGGCCGACGGGCCTGCGGGGTCTGGCGGCGGTTTTCGTGGGAGCCCTGCTCGCGGCGTGGAATGCGGGCCCCGACGGTGTTGCCTGGGGCGTGGAGCCCGCGTCGGTGCAGACGGCTGCCCGGGAGGCTCGACCCGCCGCCGCGCCCGCCACCGCCCCACGTGTCGCAGGGGCCGTCGAACCGATCGGTTCCTTCGAGGACCTCGACCCGTATTCGCCTCATCAGGAAGTCCAGGGCACGATCCAGGTGGTCGGGTCGACGACCATGCAGCATCTGGTCGCGCTGTGGGCGGAAGGCTTCGGCCAGGTCCATCCGAAGGTCGAGCTGAAGGTCGACTGCCGAGGTTCCGAGACGGTCTTGCCGAGTCTTGCCAAGGGACAGAACGTGCTCGGTGCCATGACGCGTGGCGCGTCGGCCGAGGAGCAGAAGCGGATTGAGCAGCAACTGGGATGCAGCATTGTGCAGGTGGTCGTGTGCCACGACGCGGTCGGCATCCTGGTGAACAAGGACAACCCGATCCAGGGTTTGTCGGTGCTGCCCGAGGTACCGGTGCTGCGCAGCGTGTCCGGCAAGTCGGTCGCCAGCACCTGGGGAGAATTGGGGCTGACGGGCGAGTGGGCGAAGCGTCCCATCCACCTGCTGGGGCCGAGTGCGGAGTCGGGCATTCGCGCGCAGCTGGAGCGACTGATGCTTGGTCCCGAGGCGGGGCAGCGCGAGATCGGAGAGCATGACTCGCGTGCCGCGCTGATCGAAGCGGTCACCAAGGACACGGGAGCCATCACGGCGGTCAGCTTGTCGCGCGGCGACCTGTCCGACGTTCGCGTGCTGCCGGTGGCCGGAGCTGACCATGTTCTGTCACCGCCCACCGAACAGGAGATCGCCTCTCGCCACTATCCGCTGATCCGACCGCTCTATCTGCTGCTGACCGTTCGCGACGGAAAGATCGAGGATCCGCTGCTGCGGGAGTTCCTGTCGTACGTGTTGAGTCGGTCGGGCCAGCACGATGCCGTGAAGGACGGATTCCTGAGCGTGAGTCGATCGGAGGTGCGGGAGCAGGAGCACAAGCTGGGCTGGGCGCGGCTGCAGTAAGTCCGTCGGGCGGCGAAAGCCGCCGGCGAATGACTGCGGGGACTGGTGGCACCGGAGTGCCGAACGGCGGGCCTTGAGAAGGAGATGAGAACACCCATGAGCATGGCAAATTGGACGCTGGATCGAAGGATGCGCCCCGTGGTCGCGGCGCTGGTCGTATTATTCGTGGCAAGCGTACGGGCGGAAGCGCAGGACACTCGGACTCGTGACTCGTTCGGTGCGCCCCCGACCACGTACACCGCACCGCCCTCCAGTCCGCCGGCCACCTTGCCGCCGGCGACTGATCCGATGGCGCAGGCACGCTACCTGCCGCCCGGCACGGTTCCGACCGTGGGCGCCTACAAGCTGGGCGTCTACTCGCGCAACACCGACGTGGGCGTGCAGCTCACCCAGGTCCAGCCGGGCTCGGCGGCGCAGCGCGCGGGGTTGGAGCCGAACGACATCATCGTCAATGTCGCCGGCTACCAGGTCGGCGTCGTCAACGGGCGAACGTTCGATATCGGCGAGGAGCTTTCCAAGCGAGTGGACGGCCGCGGGCAGGTGTCGCTGCTGGTGCGGAACAGCCGCAACGGCCAGTTGCTGAACTTGCCGGTCCAGTTCACGGCGGCGAACTGGTCGGTTTCGGGCAGCATTTCGACGCGTGAACGCGTGGCCATTTCGCAGGCCGGCTACTTGTCGGTGCGCCTGCTGGACGTGACCAGCGCCTCCTGGTCGGACGTGGCGATCGCGGAGTCGAACCTGGGCTACCCGCGTGTCTGGCCGGTCAATTATCGGCTGGATGTTGACCCGGCGCTGCTGCGATCGGGCCACAAGTACGCCGTCGACGCGCGGCTGATGGATCGAGGCCAGGTGATGTTGCGCACGGCCAGTCCCAGCTATGTGACGCCGACAACGGGTTCGGCGGCCGTCACGAACCTGCAACTGGTGGCCGTGCCGCGTCCCACGACGACGACCACCACCGCGACCAGCACGCTGGCGCCCTCGTCGCAGATATCGGCGTGGTACCAGAAGTACCTGGGCCGCATGCCGTCGCCGCGGGAGATCTCGGCGTGGGAGTATGAACTGCAACGCGGTCGCACGATGACCGACGTGCAGGCCGGACTGCTCAGCAGCAGCGAATACTTCGAGCGTGCGTACAACGACCTCGATCGCTACGTGGACGCCGTCTACAGCCACCTGTACGACGCGGTGCCGACGCCGGAGATCCATCGGGCGATGCGCGCCGAACTGGATCGCATGAGCCAGGTTCGTTACCAGTTCGCCCAGGACCTGATCGCGCGCCGATTCGGCACCGCTTCCGCCGCCGGCGTGGTGGAACGCTGACGTTTGCTGCGAAAGCCGACGCCATCCCCTCCGAGGCCCTCCGTGCGAACCTCCGTGTTCTCCGTGGTAAAAAAAACATGCGGCTCGGAATGCCGGAGGGATTTGACCACGAAGAGCGCGGAGAATCGCGCGGAGGGCCACGGAGGGGATCGTCGCAACTCCCCGCTCGCAGCCTGACCGCTGTCGTCAGCCTTTCAGCAGGCTCTCCAGCCGATTGCCGGCGGCCTGCCAGTGCAGGATCTGGGCCATGCGTTCAACAAGCAGGCTGGCCGCTTCCACGGCCGGCAGGCCTTGCGAGCCGATGTTGGACACGACGGTGTATTCGAACTGTGCCGTCGGGTTGTCACTGAAGGCGACGGCCGCGCGGCGGGCGTCGTCATCCAGGCGGAGCAGGAGGTAGGCCGAGAGGCTGCGGGCGGCGAGCGCGTCGCCGCCGGGGCGTTCGCCGATCAGGTAGACCACCAGGCGCGTGTCCAGGGCGTCGGCCACCGGTTCGGCCAGCTTCACCCGTCCGTACCGCGCGGCGATCGGCCGACCCATCGTCCAGCCCTTCGCGCGGATGCCGTCCAGCAGCACCGGCAGCAGTTCGGGCACTTGGCAACGCACCGCTTCGGCGCTGAGTCCATCGGACACCAGCACCTGCACCTCGGTTCGTTCCGGCCGCAGATCGGCGCGGGACGTGGCCGTGAGGCGAGCGCCGAGATCGGGCGCGTTGAGGTGTTCGCGCTTCGAGGACGCTTCGGTCGTGACTTCGCGGAAATCGGCCAGCGTACGCAGGAGGTCGACATCGAGCTCGGCGTGGATCGCTTCGCGTCCGATGGCCTGGTGCAGCCGCACGCTTCGCGTGACCTCGTTCGCCGGCCGCGGACCTGCCGACTCGAAACCGTACAGCGCCGGCGTGGCTTGCCGCAGCTCCTCGAACTCCTCGCGCGAATCGCAGAAGGCGAGCGGATCGCCCCAGCGCGGTCCGCGCACGAGCGTGCCAGCCTCGTCGCGGGCGAAGATGCCGCGGCCCAGGGCCCAGGCAAGGAACTCGCCCGCCGGCTCCCGGCCATGGATCTCTCGCAGCGTCTGGTCATCGTGGCCGCTGGTGTCAAAATACGCCAGCATGCGGTCGGTGTTGAGCGCCACGTCCATGTAGTAGACCGCACCGGCCGCCGTCAGCAGTTCGGTGGCCATCTGCTGGCCTTCCAGGAGAATATCCGAGTGCAGCGTGTAGCACGGGGCCATGCCCATGGGCAGGCCCAGCAGCTTGCCCATGAACTGGTCCTGCAGGTTGCCGAGGATCATCTCCATGCTGTCGCAGTGCGTCTCGGGGCCGATGAACCCGGTGACGTTGTTGACCATGAAGGGATCGTAGCGGCGGGCGAGTCCGTAGCAGAGTGCTTCGGTGGTCGCCATGTCGATGCCCTG
>CAZUJM010000084.1:0-15837 GCA_964620405.1 uncultured Pirellulaceae bacterium
CAGTTCGTGATGCCGCTTGAGAGCGTCTGTCGCCAACTGCCGTTCGTCGTCTGGTTCGGCGGCGAGCCGGTTTATCTCCGTATCGAGTTCGTCATTCGCCGCCTCGTCGCCGACCTTCTCGTCGATGACCTAAGGTGCTTGAGCACATGGAGATATGTTATTGGGGGGTGCAGGATTCGAACCTGCGAAGGCAATGCCATCAGATTTACAGTCTGACCCCTTTAGCCACTCGGGAAACCCCCCGGTAATTCGCCTTTTGCGACTGACTGTCCGGCCAAGTTAGTTGCCGTCGTTTTGGTCGTCGCCTCTGTCTCACTACGCTCGGGAGCACGTTTGCCATGCTCGGGAGCACATCTCTTTCGGCAATCCTCCGCGGAGTTCCTTCGCTGTCTGGATGCGTATCCCGACCGCAGTTCACGCTCCGAAGGGGAATCTTCGTGTCGGGAAGATCCCGAGTCCGCAGCGCCGAAGAGCTAGCGGAGGGACTTGAACCTACAACCTGCTGATTACAAATCAGCTGCTCTGCCAATTGAGCTACGCTAGCGCCGTGGATCGAGTGACACGAAACGGGCCACTATACTGATCCTGGCGCAGCCTGCAATACCGGAATCTACAAAAAAGGCCCGCCGTCCGGTAGTGCCAGGTTCTCCTCGCGACGACCGTTCCGCGCACTCGACCGGGTCTCCATCGGATGCGTGAGGCGGTCGAGCAAAATCATTTTTTTTCCTGTCGCCCCTGAAGCCCTCGAACGGCCCGGTCGGGGATCGGCTGACGTAAGTGGGTAGGTAAGGCAGGGTGAGGCGGAAGGGGTGTGTGGCGCGACAGGGATGGCTGAGTAATGGGCGCTCGTGTCGCGATCTGATGGAGAGGAGCTGGCGGGCCAGAGGAGGCCGCTTCGTGAGTTCCCATCGCCGGCGCCGCAAGGCAGTGCAGGTGATGAGTGAGCCGCAGGTCGATCGACCGGCGTTGGCGAAGCGATCGCCTGAGGAAGAAGCGTGACAGAAGAAGCGGGGCAGAAGAAGCGGGACAGAGGAAGCGGGACAGAGGAAGCGGGACAGAGGAAGCGGGACAGAGGAAGCGGGCTCAGCGGGCCCCGGATCGGCGGCAGTCCAGTGCGCCGCCGATTCGTCTCGCGGTGTCCCGTCGCGGTGCGTCCCCACCGCCGCTCCTCCGCGACGACCGCTGGAGGAGCGGAGCAGGGGGCTGGTTCGGGCTGGGTTCGCCCGTCACTCCATCAGCCCGTCACTCCATCAGATCAAGTCGTTCTTCCTGGATCGCCTGACGCAGCTTCATCAGTGCGCGGGCTTCGATCTGCCGGATACGCTCCTTGGTGACTCCCAGAGCCGCGCCGACCTCCTTCAGCGTCATGGGCTCCTTGTTGTGGTCGAGCCCATAGCGGTTCTTGATGATCGTCTGTTCGCGTTCGTCGAGTCGCCCGAGGATGCGGCCGATCTCGTGCTCCCGCAGTTGCTGGGCCACCTCCTGCTCGTAACGGCCCAGGCCTTCGTCCTCCTTGGTTTGGAACGTCTCGTCGCTGCCCGTGCGGAAGCGATCGCGGTGCCGGAACTCGTGGGGAATCGTCCGGGCGTAGTTCTTCATGATCGCCCAGCTGGCGTAGGTGCTGAACTTGTTGCCCCGCGAGAAGTCGAACTTCTCCACGGCGCGGATCAGGGACATGTTCCCGTCACTGATCAGGCTGAACAGCTCCTCCGACTGGCTGACATGCCGCTTGGCGATGGATACCACCAGCCGCAGGTTGGCCTGAACGATCTGGTTCTTCACCCCGACCGCCTCCGCATGCAACTGCTCAATCTCATCCATCAGGCCCGCTTTGGGCTGGTCGAGGTCCAGCTGCTCGCGCAGCTTGGACGCCCGATGCTTGAGGTAGTTCATCTTGCGGAACAGGTGGCTCTCCTGCTCGCGGTTCAGCAGCGGGACGTCATACAGCGATGCCAGGTAAGGCGGCAGTCCGCTCGGCGCGCGAGCCGTCCGGGACTTCTTGTCGCCCTCCGGCGTCGGACCCAGGATCTCGAACTCGGCAGTCGGGTCGTCGAAGCTGGCATGGTGGATGCAGTCGAGCGGCAGGTCCAGGATGTGCCTCGCCCGCACCTCGCTGGCAATCCGGTAGATCGCCGAACGCGTGCGGCCGTATCGCCGCGCCAGGTCGTCCGCGTTCACGCCCTCCTGCAGCTGCTTGTAGATCATCTCCCGCGACTCGTCCGTCATCGGGCCCAGCCGATCGGGGAAGATCGCCAGTTCCGGGTGACGCTGGTCGAAGTGCTTAAGCGTGTAGCGAATCGTCTCGACGCTGCGGCGCATCTTCTCCGCGATCTGGCGACTCACCTCGGACGGCGAGTTCCCCAGGCGGGCGAGGCGGCGGGCCTGCTGCAGGATCTCCCCGCGCTCGGAGTCGGTCATCTGGCTGAAGCGTTCGCCCCGGCGCACCTTCTCCCCATTGCCCGCCACGAACCGCTCCACGCTCGACTGCAGGAACGCCACTCGCTTGCGGCCTTCGAACAGGAACCGGCGGCTCACCAGCCCCTGCTGTCGCCAGCGCGAGATCGTCTTCGTCGACACGTTGAACATCTTGCTCAGCTCTTCCACCGTGTACACCGGCTGGCCCGCGTCCTCCGAGTTCATGTTGATCGCGTCGGAAACGTCCTCGATGAACCGCAGCAGGTCGTGCTGCAGGTCTTCGCCCGACACCGCCAGGAACGGCGCGGCGTTCGGGCGGAAGCCTGTCACGCGAAAGCAGATGAACTCGTACGGATAGTTCTTGCCCCCGTCGACATCCACCAGCAACGCCTCGGCGTTCTCCACCTGTTCAATCTTCTTGTCGCGCGGCGCGAACCGGACCTGCTGGTCGCGCAACTGCTTCATGATGTTGCTGCGGTAGTCTCCGTGCATCATCCACCTCCTCAGGTTTCCGACCGTGTCTCACCCGGTCGCTGCTTGTTCTCTTCTCGTTCCCCAGGCCTCTTCGATGTTCCCTGCGACGACCGTCGCTCGAGGAGGCTGTGTCTACTGTCCGGCGGGTTGCCGCCACACGGGCATCCGTCTTGCTTCCGTCCCTGATGTTTCGATGTGTGTTTCCTGCCCCCGGTATCTCGGGCCTCGAGTCACGAGGCGGATATCCCAGGCTTGGCACTTTCGTCCGTTCCCCGGCTTGCGGTTTGCCAGCCGGTCGCTTCGTCGCTGTTCCCGTCGGCCGGAATCGCTGCTCGTCCAACGGGCCGCGGAGCGGGGTCGTGATGGGATATGGGTTTCTTGACGGGGTGTCAGTCTTAAAAGGCGGACAACGCCTTCCGGGGCCCACGGTTTTCTTGTGAATTCCGAGTTTTTCCTGAGTTTTCCTTCAGGGGAGCCCCTGTCGCGACCGACACCCGTGCCTTCTGAAAACGACATACGCCGCGTAAGTGTCCACGGATCGCCTGAAGTTCGGGAATTTTTTCCGGGGTCAGCCCGCGGGGCGGTTATTTCTCGGGAAAAACAGGGGGAACGGGGTCGGCGATGGGGGCGTTGGGGATTCGCGGCCCGGCGTAGCGGCCCGGATCGCGACCGTCAACCTGCTCGCGGGGCAGAAGGAGGCGCCGATCTTGCTTGCCTTGCCTGACCGGTGCGGCCCTTGGCCTGTCCCCGCGCGGTGGGTGGCGAGCTGCCGGGTGGGTCGCAAGTTCGGGGGCCGGTTGGGTCGATGCTACCTCGTGTAGCGTCCTTGCCCGTTGCGCCCGCCTCGATCCGGGTTGGATTCCGGATCGGCTTCGAAACGTCAGTTCCCACGCCCACACCCGGCTCGCCCCCCTCGCACGGACTGCGGTCTGTGAATCGACCTGCAAATCGGCCTGCAAACCGTCTGGTGAAGCGGTCGGAGGGCGGAGGGGCTCGTCCCGGGTGGTTCGAGTCTTCGTCAGGAAAGGAGTCCCGTTCGATGCTTCGCGACTTACGTCCCCACCGTCGCCAGTTCGCTCTTTGGTTGGCTGGAGCCTTCGCGGGTTCCGCGTGGTCCTGTCGGGCGTCGCGGGCGGACGAGCCGACGAAGCCCGTCTCGGCGGCAGGGGCCGCAGCGTCGGATGAGGTGGCCCGTGATGCGGGCACGGCCGCAGCGGAGCGTCTGGATTTGACCGCGGCGGCCGCCGTGGAGATGCAGGTCCACGCCATTTTGGAAGCGACCGGTGAGCTGGTCAGTCGCGACGTGCCCGGCAAGCCGGCGAAAGCTCCGACCTTTCCGCTGAAGGTCCTGGGCGACCTCGTGTACGCGGAACGGGCGTTGGGCAGTCCGCGGGCAGGGACGGCGGGAGCTCTTCGCTGGTACCAGCAGGCCCGGGGCGATATCGAAGTGGCTCGCAAACCCCGTCCCGTGACGCTCCGCGAAGAGCGTCGTCACTTCCTGATCCAGGCGGGCGAACGCGGAGCAGTCTACCGCTGCCTCGAAGGGCCCCTGACGCGTGAGGAGCGCGACCTGTTGGAGTTGCCCGCCGCGACCCACTGCCTCTCCCTGCTGCTGCCCACCTCGCCGGTCGCTGTCGGCGAAACCTGGACGCTCGAAGACGCGCGATTGGCCCAGCTGCTGAACCTCGACGCGGTGACCGCGCAGAGCCTCGTCTGCCAGCTGGACTCCTGCGACGACGCGGCTGCCCAGATGAGCCTCAAAGGCAAGGTGCTGGGAGCCATCCAGGGAGTGGTGACGGAACTCAGCCTGCAGGGCAAGTACCAGTTCGACCGCTCGATCCGCCAGGTGGCCTGGCTGGCCCTGGGCATCCAAGAGAGTCGCGAGGCGGGGCTGGCTGAACCGGGCGTCCGCGTCTCCGCCCGCCTCCGTGTCGGCATGCGGCCCTCGCTGCAGCCCAGTCTCGGCGAGACGCTGCAGGCGGAGATCGAACAGCAGGCCTCGGCCAGCGATCTGCTGGAGTACCGGCCCGCTTCGGGACGCTTCACCCTCGCCCACTCCTCGCCCTGGTATCTGTTCGACGAGCGACCGGATCTCACGGTGCTGCGGTACATCGAAGGCGACCGCATGGTGGCCCAGTGCAACCTCCGCCCCATGATGCCGGTCCCCACCGGTTCCGGCCTGACGCTTGACCAGTTCCGCGACGAGATTCGTGTGGCGCTCGGCAGCAGCGCCCAGCAGGTGGTGGACAGCCGCGAGGCCATGCAGCCCGATGGAACTCGCCAGCTCCGCGTCTCCGTTGTCGGTCAAGTTGCCGACACACCCATCCACTGGATCTACTATCACCTCGTCGCGCCCTCGGGGCATCGGATGACCTGTGCCTTCACCCTGGCGGGCGACCAGATGGATCGGTTTAACGCCGAGGATGCCAATCTGGTCGGTGGCCTCAACCTGGTCCCCGCCCAGGCGTCCGAAGCTGCTGCGTCGCCAGAAGCGATGGCCTCCGAAAGCGAATCGGGCACCGGCAGCGACTCGGGCCCTGCGGAACCGAGCGTGACTGAACCGAGCGTCACCGAACCGGCAACCTCGTCTCCGGCATCTGCCAAGCCGGAGGAGACGGTGCCGGTGCAGCAGCCTGCGGCCGAGGAACCGGCGGCGAGTGATGCGGCTGGGAAGCCGCAGGCCAACTCCGCGCCGCTGGCCCTTCGCGGACCGAAGGCAACCATCCGCTAGACCGTCGTTTTGTTCCTGCGGTGTCCTTGGGGGAGGTGGAGGAGTTCGGGGGCGGGCGAGACCCGGGAAGCCACCGGCCGTTGTCCCCGGGTAGGAAGAGTCGATGATTCGCCGCCTGGTGCAGCTCGATGACGGCCGGCCCGCGTGGCTGCTGGTCACCCAGCGCGACCATGCGGCGCTGGCCGCGGAGCTTTCCCAGCGGGCCTGCGTCTCGGCGGCGCTCGGGTCGGATCCCGCCGTCCGCCAGGAAGTCGAGTGGACCATCCGCCACCACGACGATGGATGGCAGGACTGGGACGAAGCTCCCGGGTTCGCCGACGATCCGCCGGGCCGGCCTCGTTCGTTCGACGAGATGCGGGTCGAGGACGCCCATGCAATCTGGACGCGGTCGATCCAGGAGGCACGACGTCGGGGACCGCTGGCCGCCTGGCTCGTGATCCGTCATTTCCTGCACCTGCGTTCGGTCAGCAGTTCCGCCGCGGATCCCGCCGCCGAGCGGTTTGCCCGGCAGTTCGAACCGCTCGCGGACACCTGCTGGCGGGAGTGGCTGGAGGCGGCCAAGTTCGCAGGGCACTCCGGTGTTGCGGCGAGCGATCCCGCGGAGGTCGCCCTCCAGGGACTGGATCGTTTGCGGTGGGCCGACCGACTGAGCCTCTGTCTCTGCGGCGACCCGCCCGCTGGGCCGGACGGCCTGGTCCTCCAGCCCTCGCCCCTGGGGGTGCCCCAGCGATTGACCTGGGACCCCAGCCTGCTCGCAGCGGACGAATCTCTAGAGGCGGAGGCCCTTGGCCAGAGCGGCCCTGGGCCGGACCTCCGCCCCGACTTCCGCTTTGGCTACCGGATCCACCCCTGGCTGGCCGATCCTGATCCTCTCCCGGGTGTGGAGACTGACAGCGGGAAGTCGCCGGGGAAGGATGGGCGTGCCGATCGTTCCGGCCCGCGACTGCTGCTTCGCTGGCCCGCCCGCCAGGTGCCGGTGGCTGAGTACTCGTCTGTTCAGGAATTGAATCGAGCGTCACGCGTGGTCGGTATTTTGGGGGTCCTGGGTGGGTCGGGTTGCGTTGCTGATTGACCGTCTTTCCGGACCGGAACTATACTAAAAGGCCCGACGAAGGCTTTGTGGACCTCTTCGATTCCCTAGCTCCGGTAAGACCTCCTCTATGCAATTCCCCGCGCTGGCTGATCCTCTCCGTGGCCTGCTGTTCGTCAGGTTGGCGGTCTGCTCCTTGATGCTGCTGGCGGCGGGCATCGGCTCGGCCTCTGCCCAGGAACCTGCCGCGTCGGGTACCGGCCAGGCGGCTCTTCGCAAGCTGGCTCCCGGCGTGGTCACCGAGATCGGTCCTCAAATCGAGGAGGAGGAGACGTTTTCGGGGCCGCGCGAGTTCGTCGAGCTGATGCGGAAGGCACCGGAGCTGGAGTGGAAGTCGAACTTCTTGGCGAACACGGAAACGCTGCTGGCGATGTCGCGCGATGTCGTCTTCCGTCGGCAGGTGTGGGCACTGGAGTTTGGTTTCAAGCCGATGCGGATGATGGATGTGGCCGTGCGAGGCAGCGACGGGCAGACTCGCACGCAGCGCGTCTGGTATCTGGTCTACTATGTGAAAAACCAAGGGCGTCACCTGAATCCGACACCGGAGCGGGATGAGCAGGGGCACGAGCTGTACACGCCCAAGCCGGTTAATCACTCGGTGCGGTTCTTTCCGTCGTTCCAGCTGCAGTGCCACGATGTGGACCAAGCCTACCTGGATGAGGTGATTCCGTCGGCGATCGAGCTGATCCGCAAACGCGAGGATCCGAATCGCAAGTTCTACGACTCCGTCAACATCAGCAGCGTGCAGATCCCGGTCAGCACGGAATTCGAAGACAACAGCGTGTGGGGGATTGCGACCTGGACCGGCGTGGATCCCCGCAGCGACTTCTTTTCCGTGTTCGTCCAGGGGCTGACCAACGCCTATCGCTGGCAGGATGCCGCCGAGGGTGCGGCGGGGGCCGATGCGGCTCCGCTCGCCGGCCGCCGATTCAGTCACAAGACCCTGCAGCTGAACTTCTGGCGTCCGGGCGACGCCGAGGATCCGTCGGAGGAAGAGATCCGCTACGGAGTCCCCAATCGGAACCAAGTGCCTGCTGGCAAGCTGTCAGACGAGATTCTGAAGGTGTACGGCCTGAAAGAACGGGTTGATCATCTCTGGGTCTATCGTTAGAAATAGGGATTCTCGAATAGTCCGCGAAAGGAGCGTGTGAGATGGCACATAAGAAAGGTCAGGGTTCTAGCCGCAACGGCCGGGATTCGAATGCGCAGCGTCGTGGTGTGAAGAAGTACGGCGGCGAAGTCGTTCGCGCCGGCAATATCCTGGTTCGTCAGGTTGGAAATCGCTTCCACCCGGGCCGCAACGTAGGCCAGGGCAGCGACTTTACGCTTTACGCCCTGATTGACGGAACCGTGTGCTTCGACCGTGAAGGTCGTCGCATCAACGTGGTTCCGGCTGCCTAGTCAGATCCGATTCTCTGCTTACCGGGTTCGGCGTCGTTCCGCGCCCGGGTACGGATCCGACCGTGTTTGTTGACCGCGTCCAAATTGAACTGCAAGCGGGAACCGGCGGGAATGGCTGCGTCAGCTTCCGCAGGGAGCGCTACGTCCCGAAGGGCGGTCCCGATGGTGGCGATGGCGGTCGCGGCGGCAGCGTCGTGCTGGTGGCTCGCGAAGGCGTCAACAATCTTTCCCAGTTCGCCGGCCGCAAGTCGTGGAAGGCGGAGTCGGGTCACCATGGCCAAGGTAGCAATCGCTACGGCAAGAACGGCCACGATCTGGTGCTCTACGTTCCCCCGGGAACGCTGCTGATCGACGCCGAGGCCGGATATGTCGTGAAGGACCTGGCCCTCGACGGGGACACCGTCGTGGCGGCTCGCGGCGGACGCGGCGGGCGCGGGAACCTGCACTTCAAGACCTCGACCAATCGCGCTCCGCGCGAAGCGTCGGCAGGCGAAACGGGCGAAGTCCGCCGGTTCATCCTTGAGCTGAAGATGATCGCCGACGTCGGACTGCTCGGCAAACCCAATGCGGGCAAGAGCACGCTGCTTAGCCGACTCACTTCGGCTCGCCCCGAAATCGCCAACTATCCGTTCACCACCAAGACGCCCCACCTGGGGCTCGTCCAGCTGGACCTCGACCGCAGCTTCGTCATCGCCGACATCCCGGGGTTGATCGAGGGAGCTCATCGGGGCGCGGGGTTGGGCTTTGAATTCCTGCGGCATGTCGAACGGACACGCGTGCTGGTGCATCTGGTGGAGCCCGCGCCGATGGACGGGACCGATCCGCTGGAGAACTACCGCACGATTCGCCACGAGCTGTCGGAGTACGATGCGAAGCTGGCCGGGCGTCCCGAGGTGGTCGTGGTGACCAAGGCGGAACTGCCCGAGGCGGTTGAAGCCCAGCAGCGGCTGGAGGAGGAGCTGGGGAGTCCCGTGCTGCTGATCTCGGCGGTGACGGGGCAGAACCTGCACAAGCTGATCCAGCAGGTATGGGAGACGTTGCAGACGCAGCCCGCAGCTTCCTTTGAAACGCCGCCGCCGGCGACGCAGGAAAACGGCCCTGCGGAAGACCGGCCCGCTGTCGCCGGATCGCCCGAACATGCATCCAGTCCGGCTGTGTCCGCTGAGATCGTGTCCGCTGAGACTGTGTCCGGGGAACACATGCCCGCTGTCGGCGCGGATGAGGCGGATTCCATCCAGGAATAACGCAGGGAAGTAACGCCGAGGAATAGCGCCGTGATCCACGAACCGCGCTGGCTTGTGATGGACGTGGGCAATTCGGCGATCAAGTGCGGTCTCTTTCCGCCGCCCGACGCAACGCTTGGCGACGAACGGTCGAGGCAGCTTCCGCGGGGGACTCCCGCCATCTTTCGACTCGATCGCCAGCAGCCGGACTGGCCGGCATTGGCGGAGTGGCTTCCGGCGGGCTTGGAGCGTGCTTGCCTGATCAGCGTCTGCGGGCCGCTCGCGGACGCGTTCCATGGCTGGTGGCAGCAGCGGAGTAGCGGGGTCGCGCTGGAGCGGTTGGTGAACGCGGACTTCCCGATTCCGAATCGCGTGGACCATCCGGAGCGGGTGGGAGTGGATCGGCTGGCGGCTGCGACGGCTGCCGGCTGTCTGGTGGCGCCGGGGGAAGCGGCGATCGTGGTGGATGCGGGTTCGGCGATCACCGTCGATGTGGTGGATGAGCAGGGGGCGTTCCGGGGCGGTGCGATCCTGCCGGGGCGGCGGCTGATGGCGAACGCCCTGTTCCAGGGCACCGACCAGCTGCCCAACCTCGCACCGCCTTCATCGGTTGCCGAGCCGTCGGTGGTGGGCACTTCGACCGAGAAAGCGATCCGCAGCGGGATCGACTGGGGAGTGGTCGGCGCGGTGCGCGAACTGGTCGCGCGCATGACTGCTCGATTCACCCACGCGCCGCGGCTGTTTCTCACGGGAGGCGACGCGGAGTGGCTGGAGCGGCAGTTGCAGCTGCCGGCGATTGGCGATCCGTATCTGGTCTTGCGTGGTCTCCATCATGCGGCCGCTCGACGTCCGGCGAAGGCACAGGATGTCGCTCGAGCCGACCAGGGGCCGCCCGCTGCGGCGCACGACGGCCGGGACGCGACGGATGGAACGCGCGGTTGATGCGGCGCGGTTGATGCGGCAAACGACGGGCTCGGCGGCGTCCGAGAGAGGGGAAGTCGTGGCAGGATGATGGAAGCACCGCAGCGTGATGCGCAGACCCGCGACTCAATCGCTTCCACGGTGGCTGCCCAGCTCACGCCGGCAGGGCGGGGAGCGATCGCGGTGGTGACGATCCGGGGACCGCAGGCGGTGGAGTGGGTATCGCGGAGCTTCGCGGCCCATTCGGGTCGTCCGCTGGCCGAGGCTCCGCTGGGCCGCATCGTGCTGGGGCTTTGGCGGCCGGGGGCGGAAGCCGTCACGCTCGATCCTGCACGCGTCGGCGCCGAGGAAACCGGCAACGCAGGGGAAACCGGCGACCTCGCGTCTCCCGGCGAGGACCGGGTCGTGTGCCGGGTGGCGGAGGAAACGTTCGAAGTGCACTGCCATGGCGGACAGGCGGCGGTGGCGCGCGTGCTGGCATCGCTGCAATGCTGTGGCTGCCAAATTTTGACGGGCGATGCGGTGGCGGATGAAGCGGGGAACATTGCTGCGGGGCCTGGGGGCTCGCGACGCCACCTCGGTCCCACATCGCAAGCGGCGTGGGCCGCGCTGCCGCAGGCCACGACACTTCGCGTGGCCACTATCCTGCTGGACCAGGCCCAGGGAGCACTCGACGCCGCCTTCCAACGCATCGACGCTTTGACTGCCGCGGCGACCGATACGGCGGCTCGAGCTGCTGCCATCAGCGATGCCGTCAGCGGCCAAGCCGCCGCGGCGATGGGTGTGGGCGAGATCGAGTCGGTGATGCGGTACGCTTCGTTGGGCGCGCATCTGCTGCGGCCGTGGCGGGTGGTGCTGCTGGGGCCGCCGAACGTTGGCAAGAGCAGCCTGATCAACGCGTTCGTGGGGTTCGAACGAGCCGTGGTGCATGCCGAGGCGGGGACGACGCGGGACGTGGTGACCGCTCGGACGGCACTGGAGGGCTGGCCGGTGGAATTTTCGGATACGGCCGGTTTGAGGCGGGAAGCGGACACGCTGGAAGCGGAGGGAATCCGCCGCGCGTTGGCGGAGCTGGAGGCGGCCGACCTGCTGCTGCTGGTCCGCGATGTTACCGATCCGGATCGCCCGCTCGACGTGCCTCTTCCTACTCCCTGGCAGCGGCCATGCCTGCAAGTCTGGAACAAGGTCGATTGCCTGCACACGCCGTCCTGCGGCACGAATGCGGACACAACGCCCGTGGCCGCAGGCACGGTGGCCGACGGCTACCGCGTGAGTGCGCGGACGGGGCAGGGGATCGACGAATTGCTGGCGGCCATCGTGACCGCGTTGGTTCCCGCAGTGCCCGACGCGGGGACGGCCGTGCCGTGGACGGAGGAGCAGCGGGCGCGGCTTGAGCAGGCGCGGGCGACGCTGTTGACGCTCCGTGTCGGCTGACGCCGCCCGCCCCTCAAGCGTCCCGTGGCGTTGAGGCCGCATCCGGTCTTCTGCCGCAGCCTTCCGCTGCGTCGTGGCCGTCCCAGAGGCGCCCGGTCGGTCTGCCGGACGGCTTTTCTCTCCAGCGACCGGACTGCTGGCGGTCGCTGCTGTCGCTGGAGTCTGGGTGGGCTTTTTGGATTGTTCCGGAAAATCGGGGTTCCGGCTGTATTTGTCGTGCCGGTATTCCGATCTGTAAGGACGTCGCGAAGCTCAAGGAGGAAAGCCATGCGCCTGCATCGATTGGCTCGTAAGGTGAGTTGCTACCTGCCCCTGGCGATGGTGTTGTCCGTGGGGACGCCCGTGCCGGCGCAGTTCCGCGAGGTGCAGGGGGAGGGCGTTCCGGCGCAGCCGAGCGTTCCCTTGAACCTGCCTTCGACCAAGGCTCCGTTTTCCGCTCCTCGCCAACCGGCGACGGTGGCCGTAACGCCGGGGGCAGCGCCGACGGCACCCGGCTCGGTGCTGGTGGCCGCGCGACCGGAGGTGGCCGCGATGCCGCAGCCGACGCCGGTGTTGGCGCCGCCGCAGGCCACGGTGACCAATCCCTTTGCGGCCTTCCAGCCGTCCAATCAAGCAGCGCCCCCCACCGGTCAGCCGGTGGCATCGCCCGCGAGTCCGTCGCTGGCGGCACCCGGGGCCCAGCCCGTTACGTCTCCGTCCATGGGGTCGATGCCCGTGTTGAACGGCGGTTGGCCGCTGAGTGTATCGGGGGTGTCTCCGGAGCTTTCGTCGGCGGTATCGTCGAGCGTAGCGGTGCCCGTTACGCCCGCGACGCCGGCCCTCGTGGGCTCGGCCGCCAATGCTTTGCCGGCTCCCGTTGCGCCCGCGACCGTGCCGTCGACCGGCCCCGCGCTGACGCCGCCTGCGGCCACCGTGCCGGCAGCGGCACCGGTGACGAGTGTGCCGGCGGCAGCGGCACCAGTGGCCGCCATGCCGGCGGTAGCGGCACCAGTGGCCGCCATGCCGGCGGTAGCGGCACCGGCGACTCCTGGTCCGGCGGCGAATGTGCCGGCCCTCGCATCGCCCGTCGCGTCCGCCCCTATCGCGCCAGTCCAGACGGCGCCCGCGCTCGCCGCGCCCGCGCTCGCCGCGCCCGCGCAGGCTCTGCCGTCCAGCACGACAACGAACGCGTCCGCCCCTACGGCGATTGCAGCTCCCACGACTCCGACTGCCCCGGCCGCCGTCACGGCTTCTCCGGCCGCCGTGGCTCCTCCGGTGTCCGCGATTCCACCCGCTCCGGTCGCTCCGCAGCCGTTCGCCTTCAACCAGATCACTCCGGGCAGTTCCCTTGTTTCGCAGCTGGAAGCCGCTTGGGGCACTCCGGCCGCTTCCTTGCCGACAACGACCGGACGACTGCTCACCTACCTGGCTCCTGGCTTCCGCCAGATCGACGTCGAAGTGAATTCGACGACGCAGAAGGTGGAGTCGCTGGTGATTCACTTGAACGAGCCGGCGGCGAACGACGCATTGGCGTCGCAGTTGGGGCTGGCGGCGGTGCGGCCGGTGGCCGTGCGGGATGAACATGGAACGGCGCTGGGCCAGGGCTATCCGGAGCGAGGCGTGCTGCTGGGCTGGGCTGCGGTCCCGGGGCAGGTGACGCAGATCGTGCTGGAGCCCGTGGGAGGCGAGCTGTTTCGGTTGCGAGCGGAGCAGGATGTCGAGAACCGCTGCGAGTTGTCGCTGGCCGACCTGCGTCTGGCCGTGCAGTTCAACCCGCAGGATGCCCGTGCCCACTGGATGCTCGCCGAACTGCTCTGGCAGGTAGGTCGCGCCCAGGACGCTCGCGAGGCCTGCGCGACGGCCGTGAAGCTGGATGCCGGCAACTCGCTTTACCAGCTCACGCAGGCTCGACTGCTGTCAGAGAATGGCGACCTGAAGCAGGCGTTGCTGGCCACGCAGACGCTGGCCGAGGCCGCTGCGACTCCGCCGCTGGTGCGAGCCCGGGCCGAATACCAGTGGGGCAACCTGATGGTGATGGGGCCGGAGCCGAACCTGCAGGAGGCGACGACGCACCACCTGAAGGCGATCGAACTGGCCTCCAAGTCGGTGACCGATCCGATCGCCGAGGACCGGCGGATGGCGAAGGACGTGCTGGTGGACGCGCACTTGGCCGTTGCCCAGGACATCGCCTTGGGTAATTACCAGCGGCAGAAGGAAGTGGTGCCGAAGTGGCTGGGCCGCGCGAAGGATCTGGCGGAAGACCTGGTGGCGCGGGAGCAGGGCGATCCGATCCTGCGGATGGAAGTCTATCGCACGATGCTGGCCGCCAATTCGGTGCTCGACGGCAACTTCGACGCCACCTCGCTGGTCGATTCGGCGATCCAGGAAGGCCAGCGGCTGCTGGCTCAGTCGTCCGATCGGCTCTACCAGCAGCGAGTGGAACGGGAGCTTTCCGAACTGTTGTACCATGCGGCGAGGATCGAGCAGCGGTGTGGGCGGATGACGACGGCCATGCAGCTGGTCAGCAACGCGGTGGTGCTGGCCGAGTCCAGCCAGCAGAACCGCCAGGTCTCGCTGTTCGACCAGCTGATGAACGGCCAGCTGTACTTCCTGGCAGGTTCGCTGCATGCCTTGCAGAACGAGGACCACGAGGAAGCGGTCCGCTGGTTCGACCGAGCGATCCCGGCGTTCAACAACGAGCGTTTGCCGGAGCTGGTGGACTGCAGCATGTTTGGCGATCCGCTGGTGAGCATGGGTGTGTCGTACTGGGAGGTTGGTCAGCGGGAGAAGGCGGTGGAGCTGACGCAGGCGGGCGCCGAGCTGATGCAGCAGGGCGTGCAGGCGGGCGTGCTGGAGATGTCGGTGCTGTCCGTGCCTTACGGCAACCTGGCCGCCATGCATCGCCAGATGGGGAACGCCGACGAGGCGCAGCACTACGCCACGCTGCTGGCCAAGAACGAAAGCGAAGCGGAGCAGAACCGTCGCTAAGGGATTCGGCGGCAACCGCGAGACGCGCGTCCCCAAGCGGCTTGGCCGGGAGGACGCGGACGCCGACGTTCGCTTGGTACTGACCGCTGCGACGCGGTGGACCAGCGGGAGAAGGCCCCGCGAAGCGTGCGAGCGGGATCGGTCTCAGACGGGGCGCGAAGTTGATGGGGATCGGGTAGACTGGCTGCACGGCGGCAGGTGCGCCCGGACGCGGCGGCAGGTGGTCGCGGCGTCTCCGGCGTAGTCGGAGAACCAGGTACCATGGATCCAGCAGTCGCACGCTCCATCGACCAGCTTCAGGCCAACATGGCCAAGGCCGTGCTTGGCAAGGTGGACGCCATCCGCATGTGTCTCGTCGCCCTGTTGTCAGGCGAGCATGTGTTGCTGGAGGACGTGCCGGGCGTAGGCAAGACGCTGATGGCCAAGGCGTTGGCTCGGAGTGTCAGCGGATCGTTCAGCCGCGTCCAGTTCACGCCCGATCTGCTGCCTAGCGACATCACGGGCAGCAGTGTCTACGACAGCCAGGCGGGCCAGTTCCATTTTAATCCGGGCCCGATCTTTGCCAACGTCGTGCTGGCCGACGAGATCAACCGGACTCCGCCGCGCACGCAGAGTGCGTTGCTGGAGGCGATGAGCGACCGGCAGGCATCGGTGGACGGTGTTTCGCATCCGCTGCCCCAGCCGTTCATCGTGATCGCCACGCAGAATCCGTATGAGTTCGAGGGGACGTATCCGCTGCCGGAGAGCCAGTTGGACCGGTTCCTGGTCCGCATCTCGATGGGCTATCCGAGTCGCGAGGACGAGCGGCAGGTGCTCCGCAGCCATCGCGAGGAGGAGCCGGTGAATCGGCTGGAGCCGGTGATTGATGGAGCGGAGATCGTCCGCTTGCAGCAGGAGGTGCGGCGGATCACGGTGGACCCGGCGATTGATGAGTACCTGCTGGACATCGTCAAGGCGACGCGGGAGTCGTCCGAACTGCGGGTGGGCGCGAGCATGCGTGGCACGTTGTGTCTCTACCGGGCCGCCCAGGCCTTGGCCTTTCTCCGCGGTCGCACCTATGTCGTTCCGGATGATGTCAAGGAACTGGCCGTGCCGGTGCTGGCCCACCGCGTGGTGCCGAAGAGCTACACGCAGGGCATGTCGCGGCCGCATGTGGAGCAGCTGATCGAGCGGCTGACGCA
>CAZUJM010000084.1:15847-22058 GCA_964620405.1 uncultured Pirellulaceae bacterium
GCTAGTTCTCCCGCCCAGCCCGGCCCAGCCTGCCCTCCGCTCGATTTTGACGCGGCCCGATCTGGGGGACCTTGCCCAGGCTGCGGGCCTTGACTGCGGGCCTTGACTGCGGGCCTTGACTGCGGTGGGCCACGGGAACCGCCAAAAGGTCTGGACGCGCTTTGGCGAGGTTCCGGGCGGGCGATAGAATGGGGCTTCGCGGCCGGGTCCGCGACCATCCCGAACTTCCAGCGGTTTTGCGACCGCTGCTCTTCCAACCCCACGCGATCGCCATGAGTACCCGCCCCCGGATATCGGTGCCGCCCGCGACTTGGATCTACCTGTTGATCCTGGCCGTGGTGATCGTGGGTTCGGTCATGCGCGAGATCAACCTGCTGATGATCCTCTCCGGCCTGATGTGCGGGCCGTTGGTCATCAACTTTCACATGGCGCTTGCCACCCTGAGAAAGACGGACGTCTGTCGTGACCTGCCCGAATCGGTGTTTGCCGGCGAGCCGTTCTGGGTGGATCTGACGGTGGTGAACGATCGCGAACGGCTGGACGGGTGGGGGCTGGTCGTGGAGGACTGCTTGCGGGAGGTGGCGGGCGAGGGTGCCGACAGTCACGAGATCCAGCGTGTGAACAGCATGGTGCCCTACTGTCCGGCGCGGGGCGAGCAGGATACCGGCTATCGCGTGCGGCTCTGGCGTCGCGGCCGCTACCGCCTGGGCCCTCTCACGCTGTCGACCCGTGCGCCGCTGGGTCTGCTGCAAGGGCAGGTCACCTTTCACTACGAACAGGATCTGCTGGTGCTTCCGCGTCTGGGGCAGTTGACGGCCCGCTGGTCGGCCATGGTAGCGGCGGATCGCGCGGGCCAGCGGACCAGCCAGCGCCGACAGGGTCCGCTGGAAGGCGACTTCTTCGGGCTGCGCGAGTGGCGTACGGGGGACAGCCAGCGGATGGTGCATTGGCGGAGTTCGGCGAAACGAGGGTCGTTGGTGGTGCGTCAGTTCGAGCGTCCGCGGGGGCAGAACTACCTCGTGCTGCTCGACCTTGGCCAGCGCCCGGCCGGCTCGACCGGGAATCGCTGGACGGCGGAGGACGAGCGTCAGGTGGAGCAGGCCATTCGCTTCACGGCCACGGTCCTGGCCGACCTTTGCCAACGCGGTTCGGGGCAGATCGGCTTGGGTGTCGCGGGCCGCAAGGCGGTCTGGCGACGTTCCACCGCCAGTCCGGTGGCGCTGCGGGAGTGGCTGGAGATGCTTGCCGAGGTGGAGGTGGGCGAGCAGGATGCTTGGTCCGCGCTCATGCCCGAGGTGGCGGCCATGATGGGGCCCGAGGACCAGCCGATCGTGATCTCCGTCCCGCCGCTCGACCTGGCCGATGGTCAACGGTTCCCCGATTCGCCCCACGACGGTGCGGGCCGGTCGTGGCAGCGAGCCATCGGCGTGTGTGTGGCGCGGGGGGATTTGGAGTCGTTGTTCGTGGACGAGCAGGAGGCTTCGCCGTCCCCGGCCGTGCCGCCGCCCCACGTTCCCCTGCATTCGTCCCCCCAACCCCGTGGAACCGATCTGCCTCGGTGACCCGACTGCTCGGAGGCCTCGCAGCATGGCCAGCAGGTTGATCCTTCCCACCTCGTCTTCCGGCCCCGCGTCCGGTCCCGCGTTCGCGTCCTCGGTCGAACGCATGCTGCAGATCAACATGGCGCTGTTGATCGTGCTGGGAACGGTCCTGCTGGCGATGGGGCAGCAAAACATCTTCTACGCGCTGGTGGCGATCGTCGGCGCCTCGGCCTCGGTGATTGTCACGGACATCAAAGGCTGGTTCCGGCTCAGTCCGAACGCCACCACGTCCGCCGCCCTGCTGGCCTGCGCGGTGCTGGTGGTGCAGGTGATCCGCAATGTGGACCAGAGCCACCTGCTGAACGTGGCGAACGTATTGATCTACCTGGAGATGATCCTGCTGTTCCAACAGAAGGACGATCGCGCGTACTGGTCGCTGATGTCGTTGAGCCTGCTGCAGGTGGTGGTGGCGGTGGCGTTGAACCTGGGCCTGCTGTTCGGCTTGCTGCTGGGCGTCTACGTGCTGGCGGCCTTCAGTGCGCTGGTGCTGTTCTATGTGGTCCGCGAAACGCGTCCGTATCTGTCGTCCGGGGCGGCTTCGGTGGGGCAGGAGGAGTCGACCTGGGGCGGGACGCCGTCGTTCCGAGCCGGGTTGGCCGGAATGTCGGGCCTGCCACTGGATACGCTGGAGGTGGCGCCGTTGACCGACGCCTCGGCCAGCCGCGTCCTCCAGCCGTCGCTGCTCCGCTACATGCTCCGCATGCTCGCCCTGGTGCTCGGCGGCACTTTCCTGCTTTTCTTCGCGATCCCCCGCTACGGCGAATCCGTCTGGCAGGGCGGCGCCCGCGACCAGGTCGTGACGGTCGGATTCACCGAAGAGGTGCGGCTCGACAACATCGGCCAGCTGCTGGAAAACCCGGAGCAGGTGATGCGCGTCGAATTCACGACGCTCCAGGGAGTGCCCTACCAGGTGGATGGCGAGCCCTATTTTCGCGGCTCGGTGCTGTCGGAGTATCGAGGTCGCGGCATCTGGAAGCCGCGTCGCGCGCGGCCGCAGGTGACGCGGCTGGAGTCGGAGCAGTCGTACGACCTGGCGAGCACGGTGGAGCAGTCCATCACGCTGCAGCAGGGATCGCACTCGGTGCTGTTCAACGTCGCGCCCTGTTACTACGTGCAGGAGAGTCCCGCGGGCCTGTTCCTGAACGCCGACACGCGGCAGCTGATGTTCGGCAGCGACCAGCCCGAGCGGCGAGGGTCGTTCCGATACCGGCTGGGAACCACCGCCTTCCGCAATGGTTGGCAGCGCGACCTGATGCCGGCGATGGTGGAGCCGCAGATGCCCTACCTGCCGGTGACCGATGAAGTGCGCACCGCCTTTCCGGGATTGACGGCGGAAGCCGACCGGATCGCCGGCGACCTGGGCCCGAACGCCTCCGTGTTTGACAAGGCCAAGGCGATCGAAGCCCACTTCCGCGAGGCCGGCGTCTATCGTTATTCGCTCGAGGTCAACCGGACGCGCGACCGTGCGCTCGATCCGATGGAGGACTTCGTTGTCAATCACCGGACCGGACACTGCGAATACTTCGCCGGAGCACTCACGCTGATGCTCCGCAGCCAGCAGATTCCCGCGCGGATGGTCGTGGGATTCAAGGGGGGCGAGTACAACACGGTCGGGAACTACTACACGGTCCGCCAGCTGCACGCGCACGCCTGGGTCGAAGCGTACCTGCAGCCAGAGCAGATTCCGGCCGATGAGTGGGACGCCTCGGAGTCGCGCGAGGACGGCGCTTGGCTGCGGCTCGATCCGACGCCGGGGGGCACGGACTTTGACCTGCAGGGAGACAGCCAGGGCCTGGTCGCCAAATTGCGCGAGGTAGCCGAGTACGTGCAGGTGCTGTGGGACGACTACGTCCTGGGGCTGAATGCGACCCGTCAGCAGCAGTTCATCTATGGCCCGCTCGTCCAAGGCCTGCGCTCGATCGCCTACACGCTGTTCAGTGCGCAGGCGTGGCGTGAGCGAATCGCCTGGGGAGGGTTGACGCTGCAGCGGCTCGCCACCGGCCAGTTGATCAGCTGGCCGCTCCTGCTGCCGCTCCTGGCCGCGCTGGCCGCCCTCGGCTGGTGGGCACGCCGTACCCGCGCCGCATGGCTCGGCTGGATCCGGAACGCCTCCCGCCCGTGGTGGCCGCGCGGCGTTGCCCAGCGGCCGACGGTACCGCGGCTCGATCTGTACGCCCAGCTGGAGCAACTGCTGGCCGAGCAGGGTTGGCGGCGCCCCGCGCCGCAGACTCCCGCCGAATTCGCCCGGGTGGTGCGGGAACGCCTCGCGGGACAAGAAGCCACGGCCGCGCTGGCCGAGGTGCCGGCTCGTGTGACCGCCGCCTACTATCGCGTGCGCTACGGCGCCGGACAGGTGGCCAAGGAAGAGCGGCGGGAACTGCTGGAGGAGATCCGGCGCCTGGAGCAGGCGCTCACGGATGTTCGCTCCTTCACGCCCCCGCCCGCCAGCTCGCCACCCGCCGTTTCGCCAGCCTCCTGACGAAACGGCGTAGGAAACGGCCGGCCGATCCTCCCGCGGCCATTCAAGGCTCGCGGGATCGACCGTCCAACGCCTACAGTTTGCAGCAGGCCGGCGCACCCTTGTCGAGGCCGCACTTGGCGCACTTCTCGGCGTTCGCGTCGCACTGGTGGTCGGTCGCGGCGACCTGGCCACAGCCGCTGCAGATGTCCTTGCCCGCGACCTCCTCCGGCAACTTCTTGCAGCACAACGGCGAACCCTTGTGCTTGCCGCACGCGCACTTCTCCGCGTCCTGGCAGCACTTCTCCGTGCCCTTCTGCTCACCACACTCGCCACACAGGACGGCCGCCGACACGGGCTGCGTCTCGGTGCCCGCTGCGCCTGCCGCGCCCGTAGCATTCGAGTCCGCCTTCTTTTCTTCCGTGCCCGAGCCCGCGGGCGCTCCGCAGCCCACGACCAACAGCAGAGCCACCAGGGACAGACCGATTGAGGATCGCAGTCCAGTCATGTTCAATCTCCTTCGCGCGAATGTAGGGGGACGGTCGGGACAACGGCCGCAGGTTCCAAGCAGACAGAGAAGTCGGGAGCCGTCGGTTGGTTTCCTTAACGAGAACGGGCGCGGTCGGGTCGTAACGCGTCGCCGCGCAGCCAGCGCAGGCCGTTCGCCGGTTACACTGGGAATTGTCGCGTGCCGCGGGCCTCGTGACGGCCGGAACGCGACGGATGTGACCGACCGAAGCAGGGAACCACACGGGGCAGGAGAGCAACAGCGCGGTCATGAGTTGGGATTCGCTGGCATGGATTGAGGAAGAGCTGGAGCGTTTGCGCGGCGAGCATCTGCTGCGTCGTCCGTCGCTGCGCGGCAGTCGCCAGGGGCCGCGCATCGTGACGGATGGCCAGGAAATGGTGAACTTTGGTTCCAACGACTACCTGGGCCTGGCCGGGGATCCGCGGCTGGCCGAGGCCGCGGCGCAGGCCCTGACGCAGTTCGGCTGGGGCGCCGGAGCGAGTCCGCTGATTACGGGACGCTCGGCCGCCCAGGCGGAGCTGGAACGGCATCTGGCGGCGTGGGAGCAGACGGAGGCGGCGCTGGTGTTTCCAACCGGCTTCGCCGCCAATGCCGGCACGGTGTCAGCCCTGGTCGGCCCCGGCGACCTCGTGTTCAGCGACGCCAAGAACCACGCCAGCCTCATCGACGGCTGCCGCATCTCCCGAGCCCGCATCGTGGTCTACCCGCATGGAGACATGGGCGCCCTGGCCGACCTGCTGCGGCAGGCTCCCGAATCGGGACGCCGCCTGATTGTCACCGACTCGCTGTTCAGCATGGATGGCGACTACGCGCCGCTGCCCGACCTCGTGGAACTGTCCCAGCGTCACCGGGCCATGCTGATGGTGGATGAGGCGCATGCGACCGGCGTGCTGGGCGAACACGGTCGCGGGCTGTGCGAACGGATGGGAGTGGAGGCCGACGTGCCGGTCCGCGTCGGGACGTTCAGCAAAGCGTTGGGCTCCGTTGGCGGATTCACCGTCGGCTCACGACGCCTGGTCGACTGGCTCTACAACCGCGCTCGCTCGTTGGTCTTCTCCACCGCGCTGCCCGCCTCGTGCCACGCCGCCTCGTGCCGGGCCTTGCAGCTGGTGCGAGCCGAGCCCCAGGCGCGACGCGAGCTGCTGGAAAAAGCGGTTGCCTGCCGGCGAGCGGTGCTGGAGCAGGGCTGGCAGGTCGGTCCGGGAGACAGCCAGATCATTCCGATCGTCCTGGGCGATGCAGAGCGCACGATGCGCGCCGCGCTGGCGTTGCGCGAAGCCGGTTTCCTGGTGCCCGGCATCCGGCCGCCCACGGTGCCGCGCGGTGAGTCGCTGCTGCGCATCAGCATCTGCCGAGGGCACTCCGCCGCGCAGCTCGAACGACTGCTCGCCGTGCTCGCCGATCTCCGAAAGACGCTGGCTTGATGAGGTGGGCCTGATGAGGCGGTGAGGGGAGTCTCTTGACCGTGCGTGGAGGTTACGGCGAGGGCGGTTCGATCGCGGGCCCGGCGGCCGGATCGCCCGCCTCGGCCGGAGCACTCTCGCTGGCACTCTCGCCCGCGTTCTCGCCCGCGTTCGCAGCTCCCGGGGTTGCCGTGCCGTTTTCACCGGCGGGACCGACGGC
>CAZUJM010000085.1:0-22005 GCA_964620405.1 uncultured Pirellulaceae bacterium
ACGGTGCTGGCTCGCCGTGGGGTGGTGGTGAGAACATCTGGGCGGTGCCGCTGGTGCTGTCCCCGGCCGTGAACCCGGGCGTTGCTGGCGACATCAACGGCAACGGTTCCCAGGACGCGGGCGACATCGACGAGCTGGCCGGTGCCCTGCGTGCTGGCAAGACCGATTCGAAGTACGACACCAACACCGACGGCAAGGTGAACGGCGACGACCATGTCTTCTTGGTCGAGAAGCAGTTCAAGACCTACTTCGGTGACTCGAACCTCGACAAGCAGTTCGACTCGGGTGACTTCGTGCAGGTCTTCCAGGTCGGCAAGTACGAGACGGGTGCCGCCGCCGGTTGGGGCGACGGTGACTGGAGCGGCGACGCGAAGTTCGACTCGGGTGACTTCGTCACGGCCTTCCAGGCTGGTGGCTACGAGAAGGGCCCCCGCCCGGCCGTCTCGGCCGTGCCGGAACCGTCGAGCATCGCCCTGCTGTCGCTCGGCATGCTGGCCCTGCTGAATCGTCGCCGTCGCGCCTAGTTGAACGACCCGAGCCCCTGGGGTTCGGATCGCAACGCGATTGCTGAACTAGAAGCGTCCTGCCTTCCGGGCAGGACGCTTTTTTTGTTTTTTACCAGTTCGGTACGGTCCTGTTACCGGGTCTTGCAGACCAGACAACGGTCGGGCCTACGGCCCTGCGAATACCTTGCCCGCCGTGGTTAACCTCCGCGACCTCCGTGGTTAAAATCCCCCTGCCGGCCATCCGAAGCAACCGGCGTTCTCCGCTACTTGCTGCACCCGCGATTCCAGGGAGGTACCAATGGGTCCCGGTCATGGATCGATTCATTATGACCTCGTATACGGCGCCGGCTGTTCCGGGGAACTTGTCGAGCGAGCCCGCGGCCGCCGCGTGCTGCTAGTCACCGACCCGATCCTCTGGGACAAGTACGGCCAGCTCTTCGCCGCGCTGGAGCCGCTGCGTGTGATGACGCGCACCATGGACTCTCGTGTCCTCGCCGACGAACACGCGGCCCTGCCCCCTTTCGACTTGGCGATCGGCCTGGGCGGCGGCATGGCGATGGACATCGCGAAGTACCACGCTTGGAAGGCCGGCAAGCCCGTCTTCCAGGTGCCGACCGCCATCTCCGTGGACGCCATGTTCTCGTACCCGATCGCGCTTCGCGTCGACGGCAAGGTGCAGTATGTCGGCGAGATGATCCCCGAGAAGATCTACTGCGACTTTTCGATCCTGCAGGCTGCTCCGCCGGTGATGAATCGCTCCGGAGTTTGTGACCTGCTGAGCTGCCACACGGCGCTGTTCGACTGGAAACTTGCCGTGGCTCGCGGCAAGAGCTCGATGGATGAGACGCTGTACCGGCAGTCGGCGGCCATCCTGCAGGAGGTGAAGGACCAGCTTCTCGAGATCCACGACGTCACCGAAAAAGGCCTCCGTCTCCTGATGGAAGGCTACCGCTTCGTGGCGGTCGAGAACTACCGCGTCGGCCACTGCCAGTACGAGGAAGGTTCCGAGCACTTCTTTTACTACTGCCTGGAGGCTCTGACGCGCAAGCACTTCCTGCACGGAAAGGTCATCAACCTGGGCATCCTGCTGATGAGCCTGCTGCAGGAGAACGAGGTGGAGTCGATCAAGTCGATCATCCGACGCGCGGGCGTGCCGATCCATCCGTCGTCGATGGACATCACCTACGACGACATCCGCCAGGCGCTGCGCGCCAGCCATGACTACGTCGTCGAGAAAGGGTACAGCTACTCGATCCTGAACGAGCGTCCGGTGAGCGAAGATTTCATCGAGCGGGCGATCACGACGATCCGGGACGAATTCGAACCGGCGTTTACGGAGGAGTGACGACGATGCTTCCGCTAGGCCAAGTGGTCCTGCGATTCCGCGTGGTGCTCTATCTGTACTGGGCGATGTCGGCAGCCTTCCTTGGCTACTGGGTTGTCAACTTCGAGTCCACGCGCCAGATCACGGCGGCCGAGATCGGCATTATGATGTCGATGTATACGGCGGCCGCGCTCCTCGGGCAGTATGGCTGGGGCTACCTGTCGGACCGATGGCGAAGCATCCGGCTGCCTGTGGTGGTGGCGTCGCTGCTGTTCGCGGCCATCGTCGCGACCTTTCCCTGGCAGACTTCCGTCCGCGCACTCTACCTGTCCATGGTGCTCGTCGGCCTGCTGCAGCAGCCGATCGGCCCGATGATCGACTCGTGGGCGCTCAAGCACCTCGGCGCGCACGGCGAGGAAAACCGCTTCGGCGCCGTCCGCGGCTTCGGCTCCCTCGGCTGGGCCACGGTGGCCTTGCTCACCGCCTACCTCATCCAGAGCGTCTCCTGGAACTCCATGTTCGCGGTTTCCAGCATCGCGGGACTGCTCGTGGCCCTGATGGCCGCGTTCATTCCCGAGGTGGGGACGAGCACTGCGGATCCAACCGCCGGCGAGGCCCGCGTCGCGGCGGAACTGACTACCGCTCGGGCGCTGCGACAACTGTTTGGCAATCGCGCGTACGTCTACATTCTGCTCGTGGTCTTCCTGATGTATCTCGGCGTCCAGACGACGTTCAACTTCCAGGGGTTGCTGATCAAGGGCACCGGCGGCGGCGTCGCGGAACTTGGCTGGACCTACTTCGTGGGCGTGATGAGCGAGATGCCGGCCATGTTCCTTTCGGTCTGGCTGCTGCCCCGCATGCCCGCGCGCCGGCTGATGATCCTCTCGGGCTGCCTCTACATGCTGCGCTACGCGCTGATCATCTACTTCCAGACACCCTGGATCATCCTGCTGACGGCCTGCCTGGAGGGCTTGGCGTTCGGCCTGCTGCTGACAGCGCTGCGCAGCCAGGTATTCGCCGTCGTGGCGGAAGAGGTGCAGACGCTGGCCATGACCGTCGTGGACGCTGTATTCCTGAGCCTGACGGTGATCCTGGGCGGTGCCGTGGGCGGCTGGCTGATCGAGCACTACTCGCTGGTGCACATGCTGGCCGCCTGCATGGCGTCGAGCGCCCTGTCGCTCGCCCTTCTCTTCCTGGGCCGCCGCTACGACCGCCCCGCGGACAGCCGCACCGCGACTCTGCCTTGACGCTGACCTGCGCTGAATGGCCGCGCGCTGGATTGCGTTCGACACAAGGGCTCACTCTCCAGACAGCCGGCGCGTGACCGTGTCAATCTTTGCGGCGTTGCGGCGAGCCACCAACGGCGCGCGTTACTCGGATCTGCGTGCGAGCGGCCGCAAGATCGCTGCGCCCGTGGTCCTTCAGTCCGTTTACTCCGCATCGAACTGCGACAACCGCCTGGCGATTGGGTATCGTGAGGCAAGAGGGGAGTCGTACCATGGCGGAGACGAAGAAAGAAACGGTCCTCGGACACGACACGCTCAACGACGACCTGCTGTTGTACGCCGAATCCCAAGCCTGGGCGCAGAACCGGCACCCCCATGTGTATCCTCTGCTCGTCGATGAGGAGTTGCTCGGCCAGTTCGCGGAACGCGATGGCCTGGCAACCCGAAACAAGCGTGTCTCGCGCGCGGTTGGATTCTGGGCGGTGATCATGGCTCTCCTCTCCCTGTTCACCACGGCCGCCGAACCTCTGTGGGGCCACACGACGAGTCCCTGGCATCTGCCTCGTGTATGGTCCACCACCTTGGGACTGATCGGCGCGCTGCTCGGTGTTGCCTCGGTACTCATCGCATTCTGCGGGGTGATCCATGGAGCCCGGAAGACGGACTGGCTTCGCGACCGGCTCATCACCGAGCGATTGCGGCAGTTCCATTTCCAGACCTTTGTGTTCCATCTCGACAAGATCTTGGACTATGTGACCGCGTCGCGAAACGGAGCCCCTACAGATGCTGCCTTCCATGCTTTCCAGGAAGAGCATCATGCATGCTGGGACGATTTGGAGCGGACGATCAGCGAATGGAATGAGAAGTCCACGGCCGACCTGACCCGGTTGTTCGAGAGCCTCACGAACTTCAACAGCTATCGCGGTCCGACCACGTGGCTTCACGGCGACGTCAACAACCAGCGGAAGCCCACGTTGCCGGAATCAGCGAGGCTGGCCGCCACCGAGGACTTGAACTGCGTGTTCAGTGCTTACCTGGACCTGAGGATCCAGAAGCAGATCAACCACGTGGAATACACGCTGAGACACCGCAACCACCCGGGCCCGTCGGTCGATGCCCGGACGCGAATGCCCCTGCGTGAATGGTTCCCCGGCCGCACGCTGCCCATCCGGCAATGGCACGACATGCTGCGGCAGTTCTGGCAGGCGAACATCATCCTGCTCCTGTCGCTTCATGCCTTCATGATCGCCACCGTGTTCGTCCCGTCCCTGCCCGGCCCCGAGGAGAACTCCAGCCTCTTGCATGTCAGCGCACTCTGCCTGGCCCTGGTGGCTGTCGCGGCCCGCAGCCTCAAGGAAGGTTTCGCTATCACGGGCGACATTGAGCGTTACGAGGCGTATCTTGCCGACTGCTGCGAACTGCGGCGACAGTTCACCGCGGAGAACACCAGCATCGACGAGCGATTCGCGATCATGGTGCAGATGGAGCAGTTGGCTTTTGAAGAGATGCGTGACTTCATCCGCAGCCACCTGGAAGCCACCTTCGTCATGTGACGCAGGGCCTCCGTGCTCTTCGTGTGCTCCGTGGTTATCTTCCCCGCCCCCGCCTAGCCCCCCCTTGGTTGGGATGGTTTCGACCACGGAGGGCACGGAGCCCCCCGGGAGCCGGCCAGTTCGGGAGACCGGGAGTGGGTGGGGGTATGGTTTTGCTGGGACCGCCGGGCGGCTAGAATTGGGGCGTCCGGGGCGTCACGAAGAGCCGCTCCGGTGGTCCCCAATGTCGCCGCAATTCGTTTCCTGCCAGCGACATACAACCATTTGCGCCTGTAGCTCAGGGGATAGAGCGGCGGTTTCCTAAACCGTAGGTCGGAGGTTCGAATCCTCTCAGGCGTACTGCGAGCGGCGGGCTCGGGGCCGGTGTGTTTCAATCGCTTGACAGGGTTCTCCGGAGGCCCGCATAATCGCGCGGTTCGGAGCGATCCGTGAGCTACCCTTCGGTTGCCTCGCCGGCCCACTTCCGGGCCATTCCTCCCGCCATCCCCCGATCGCAGGCTCCATGCCCATGAGGGTCGCTCTCACCTATCGCGTCCTGCCCCACTGGCGAGTGCCCGTGTTCCGCCGGTTGGCTCGCTGGCCGGGCATTCACTTTCGCGCCTTCCACGGCGGCGACTTTCCGGGGACGCCCACGGTCAATGGGTCGGACCTGAGCGGCTTTGAGCGGCGGCAGATGGCGACGATCCGGTTGGTACGCAGCAGTGCGGGTGCCCGCGCCGGGCTGCCACTATGTCCCACGCTGCCCTGGCATCTGCTGCGGTTCTGGCCCGATGTGATTCTGGCCGAAGGCAACAGCAACCTGCTAAACAACTTCCTGGTCTTTGCCTACGCCACCCTGACGCGGACGCCGATCGTGTTCTGGACGCTGGGCGAACTGCGTCATGAGCAGCAACTGTCGCGCGTGCAGCGGCTCTTCCGCTGGATCACGCATGTCATGGAGAAACGCTCCGCCGCACTGCTTGGCTACAGCACCAAGGCGCTCGAATACTTCGACCGGCAGGGTTATCCCAAGGAGCGTCAGTTCCGCGCCGTGAACTGCGTCGACACCGACGCCGTGCAGAATCGCATCGAGGGCGCCCGGCCGCATGTCGACGCGTTGCGGACCCAGCTGGGCCTCGATGGCAAACGCGTGCTGCTCTTCGTGGGCTCGATCACCGGCTCCAAACGCCTCGACGAACTGGCGGCCATCCACGCGCGTCTGCGCCAACGCTACCCGGACCTCGAACTGCTGCTGGTGGGCGATGGCGAGTATCGCGGCGAACTGCAGCGACTGGTTGCCGAGCGGGAATACCAGGGCGTGCATTTCGCCGGGAAGGTGATCGACGGCGTATCGAAATACTTCCTGCTGGGCGACATCTTCGTCATGCCGTCGCTCGGCGGACTGGCCATCTCCGAAGCGATGGCCCACGGCCTGCCGGTGTTGGTGACGGAGGCGGACGGCTGCGAGGTGGACTTGGTGGAGCCTGGACGCAACGGATACATCCTGCCGCTGGGCGACCAGCAGGCCTTCGAACGGACGCTCGCGGAACTGCTGGACGATCCGGAGAAGGCGCGAGCCATGGGCCAGCACTCGCGGTGGATCATCGAGAACCGCTACAACATCCATACGTACATGGAGAACGTCGTGCGGGCCCTGGAGTTCGCTTGCCGGCGCCGCACCAGCCCGCGCGGCCAGGCCGTGATGGAGTCCGCGTCATGAAGATCCTCTTCCAGAACGATTGGCGCGACGGATTCCTCGATCCCTGGCGGGCACCCGAGCACTATCGTATCCGCGTGACCGCGTTGGCCAACCTCGAACGGCTTGGCGACCTCTATTTCGTACCGAAGCGCAGTGTCCGCGTGCTGCTGAACTACCTGCGGGAACTCGGGCCGCTCGACGTCCTGCGCAAAGTGCTCTCGCGTTCCAAGGAGCGGCGGCGCAACGAGAAGTTCCTGTCGATCGGCGTGGGCGTCGTACTGGAAGCGCCGGTGGGCGGCAGCCACGCCGCAGGCTCTCGCGTGCTGTTCGTCGCTCCCTGCCATCCCGCCTGCCAAGAACGCCTCGTGCTGCCCGAATCGCTGCTGGCCGAAGCCCCGCCGCAGGACAAGCCAGCAACTGCCGGCACTTCGCCCGCCGCGGGAATCGCCTATCTGGATGCGCAGCAGTCGGCCGAAGCCGCCGCGCGGCGTCCCGGTTGGTGGAAGACGCTGCAAGGCTGGAACGAGTTCTCCGGCCGGAGCCTCTCTGACCTGCCGTGCGAGGAGTTGCTGCGAGCGGCGAGCGACACGTTCATGTCACTTCCCTGGTCGAACGCCCGGACGCTGACCGCCGACACGCAGGCCACTCCGGACGAACAGGCGCCGACCGCCGGCCAAGCGGCCGATCGCGGGCCATCGGGAAAGCTGCGGGGAGTGCTCTTCGGGCACGGCAACTACGCCAAGACGATGACCGTGCCGACGCTGATGCCCGTCTGTGATCTGGTGGCCGTGCATGAGATCGACCCCGCTGCCCTGCCCGCGTCCGGTCCCGATGGGCCGCGACTGGACACCAGTCCCTGGCTGCGGCCGGACGAAAAGGTCGACGTCTGCATGATCGCCGGCTTCCACCACACGCATGCCCCGCTGGCCGTCGAGACGATGCGGCGCGGCGCGATCGCGGTCGTGGAGAAGCCAATCGCGACGACCGTGGAGCAACTGGACGAACTGGTCGAGGAGATGCGGCGCGGACGCGGCCGCATGTTCGGCTGCTTCCAGAAGCGTTACCATCCGTTCAACGAGTTGGCCTACCGGGACCTGCAGGCGCGCCCCGGCGATCCCATCTCGTACCACTGCATCGTCTACGAAGTGCCCGTGCCGCGCCTGCACTGGTACGCCTGGCCCAACTCCGGCAGCCGCATCATCTCCAATGGCTGCCACTGGATCGACCACTTCCTGCACCTAAACCCGGGTGCCGCCATCACCTCCCAGCAACTGACCCTCGGCCCCGACGAAACCGTCAACTGCTCCGTCACCCTCGACTCCGGCGCCATGTTCACCATGGTGCTGACCGACCGCGGCAGCGCGCGGCTGGGCGTCCGCGAACATGTGGAACTGCGGGCCAACGGCGCGACGGTCACGATGACCGACGGCTGCGTCTACCGTGCCGAGAACACCGACCGCGTGCTCCGCAGCACGCGCGTCCATCGGTACGCCGCCCACCGCGCCATGTATCGCCGCATCGGTGAACGCATCGCCGCCCGCGAACCAGGCGACTCACTGGAATCGATCGAGCGTTCGACGGCTTTGGTGTTGTCGCTGGAGCAGATGCTGCAGGAGCAGCGGGCCCAGCAGGCGGCGGAACCGGTTGGCTGCGGGGAGGCTTAAGCGATGCTGTGGCGCATCAAAAACTTCCTCCGCTCCCATGAAGGCCTTCGCCAGTTCTTGCGTCGAGTCGTGATGTTCGTTCGCCGGCGCCGGTTCGGACTGAGGCACGTGCATCGCACGTTTTTCATGTGCCCGCGCTGCGTCGTGGCCCGCGACTTGGTGGCGCACGAGTACAGTTTCATGAACATCGGCTGCGTCATCGGGCCGCGCGTGGAACTGGGGGCGTACAGCATGTTGTCACCGTACGTCTCGATCGTGGGCGGCGACCATGCCTTCGACAAGCCGGGCGTGCCGATGATCTTCGCGGGAGTGGCCGACGTACCGCGCACGGTGATCGGAGCGGACGCGTGGATCGGCTGCGGAGCGGTGGTGATGGCGGGAGTCACGATCGGGCGGGGAGCGATCGTGGCGGCCGGAGCCGTGGTGACCAAAGACGTGCCGCCCTACGAGATCCATGCCGGCGTGCCCGCTCGAAAAATCGCCGAGCGGTTCGCGAGTCCGGAAGACCGGGCCGTTCATGAACGGATGCTGGCCCAGCCGCCGCGTCGCGGCCAGCTGGCTCCCGCCTGGGATAAACGCTCGGCCGACGCCGGCCAGGGCTGAGCGCGGGTCGCGATCGCGGTCGTGGGGGGGCGGCTGGGTGCGCGCCGGGACGGCCGTTTGCGGCGGGGTCGGTGCGCGATGGGACGGCCGTTTGGGGCGGGGTCGGTGCGCGATGGGACGGCCGTTTGGGGCGGGGTCGGTGCGGCCGGGACGGCCGCGCTCCGGGCGGCAAAACATTTCTAGCGATTCCGGGGAGAATCCCTGAAAAATTCCTCGAGGTCGTTCGTCTTTGCTTTCGGATGCGGACCTGATCGCCAGTGGCCGCCCGTGTGACCGCCCCCAGCCCCCCTTCGGCCCGATTGGACAGACGGAGAAGAAGATGGACCTGAAGACACGACGCAAGACATCCGCCCTGCTGGCCCGCATCGTCGACTCCGACTGCGAAGCGATCGGCGATCGGATCAGCGAGTGGCCGCACATCGACCAAGAGAACCTCATGCTCGTGCTCGACCGGCTCGTCCGCTGCCAGTCGAAGGACGAGATCACGCAGACACTCGCGAACCTCGAGTGGCAGCATCAGGTCCAGATCTTCACGCTTGCGAACTTCGGCTACAAGTCGATCGTCAAGGCGATCATGGACAAGGAGATCTTCCTCGAAGAGATCGAGGATTCAACGGCCGGTGACCTCGACTGACGATCGTCGAAGCTGCTCGACGCCTGCGAATTGCGGGCCTTCTAGACCTCCGGCGCGAGACAACGGATGGCTTCGGTTCCCCCCCAGGACAAAGCCTTCCGCTGACAACTCGCGTCTCCCTCGCGGGGACCGGTCACGGACACGACCGGTTTCCCCGGAGGAAACTTCTTCCCGAAGGCCACGGCTGCGTGGAACCGCTGCGTCAAGGGTTCCCGGCAAGGCATCCTGCCGCAGTCTCCGCATGTCACGCGTGTCCCCAGGGATCAAGAACGCGCGTGAAACAAGCCTGCTTGGCAACGGGCGCGACAAGGATGCCGGCGGTCGACCCGGTGCAGCATCCGCTCGCGAACGCCGGCGATTCTATCGACGCTGCAGCTGGACCCACATCGTCTCCTCGGAGAACGTGCGCTTGTTCCAGATCAGCAGCTCCACCCAGCCGCTGCGGTCGGCGGCGAAGTCCAGCACGCGGGCCAGCGGATAGTAGGTGCCGTTGTAGTCGCCAACGACATAGCCATTGACGTCCAGGATGTAGTCGTCAACTTCGAGGCCGAACCGGTGCGCCGGGCCGAAGGCCGAGATGCGGGTGATGCGGAGACCTCGCGGCGCCCGCCCGAGATTGACGCCCAGTGTCCAGATCGAGGCCGGCTGCTGGTTCGGCCGCACCACTCGCGGCGCAGACTCGCGCGCCGAGTTCGCAGTGGCCTGGCCGCCGTGGTAGCGGCCGGCGGCTCGCGGCTGCGGACGGCCGCGCGGCCAGTCGTTCGGCGGCGCCTCCGCCGGCGGCAAGGCCCGCGGATCCACCGACTGCACGCCACCCGGCCCGGGTGGCCCCGGCTGAGCGTAGGGCTGACCCGGTACCTGGCCAGGCACCACCTGCCCGGGCGAGGGCCGCGTCTGCGGCGGGATCGCCCCCGGCGGCGCCACCTGCACCGGCTGCCCCGGCGACGGACGCGTCTGCGGAATCCCCTGCGCCGACACCGACTCGTATTGCACTCCCATCGCCCACACCGCGGCCATCACAATCCACCGACTCAAGCGTGTCATCCTATCCTCCCTTTGTCTCAGGTATTCCGTGCTTTCCAGATGCACTGTCTTTCCAAATATGAACGCGTCCTGCTCGCGGATCCTCCGCATGCGCCGGATGCGATCCGCCACCGGGACTCAGTCCGGCAACGGCTGGCCCTTGGTTTCCGGCACAAGCCAGACAATGACGACACCGACGATGTAGACCAAGCTCAACGTCGAGCAGGTTTTGACGTAGTCGCCGTCGAACACCGACTTCATCATGTAACCGAACTGCAACGCTCCGATGGCCGCCAGGATCCGTCCGAAGTTGAAACTGAACCCTTGGCCCGTCGCGCGTACCTGCGTGCGGAACAGTTCGGGCAGGTAGAGCGGCAGCCAACCGTAGAATGATGCGGTCACTCCCCCCGCCACGAAGACCATCAGCAGGAACTGCGTTCCATAATGCTGGTTCCATTGGAAGAACGCAAGCGTCGATGCCAGCGACGCGACACACAAGAGCGCGTAGGCCGGGCGTCGACCGAGCACGTCGCCCAGCAGCGCCGCCGCGATCGTGCCCACAACCGCTCCGATCGCCGAGCAGATCTGCGTCGTGGAACGCGCCTCCGATCGCTTGGCCGTGCGGATCTCCGGAGCCGCATCTTGCAGGTCGACTTCCACGAGGTGGTCGGCCCAGTGCGGAGCGTTCTGGATGGTGGCCCAGGTGCCGATCAATGCCACGCCGCTCAAAGCCGCACCCAACACCATCCGGTAGATCGTGGTCCGTCGCAGTTCGACGTCCCGCGTTCCCTGCTCGCTTCGCTGCAGGTAGCGCAGCACGGGATAGAGGAACCCGCCCAGGGCCACCAGGAAGCCCACCACGGAACCGGCGATCCGGGTTCCCATGCCCAACGCTCCCTGGTCCTGCGCCCACAGCCAGATGATCAGCAGCGACCCCAGCGAGCCGACGACGACCCCCAGCATGTCCCGCGTCGCCCAGTGCGATGTCGTACCGCGGCTCTCATTCTCCAGCCAGCGCTCCGACTCCGGCACCATCATGCGGATGAAAAACGTGAGCAGCGCCGGCACAGCACCCAGGATCATCATCAGTCGCCAACCCGTTGCCTCTCCCTGGGCGTCAAAGACCAGGTAACGCACCATCGATTCGGGCAGCCCGAAAAACGTCAGCGCCGACTCGGCCGCATGGATCACTCGCGACAGGGCCAACCCGACCAGCGCCACCGAGAGGAACCCCACGTTCGACGCCGCTCCAATCAAGCCGGCCAGGAACGCGCGCGATCGGTTCGGCCAGGATTCCATCACCAAAGCGACTCCCAACGACCACTCGCCTCCCATGCCCAGCGAGGCGATGAACCGCAGCACGGCCATCATCGAGGGACTCGTGGAGAGTCCGCAGAGGCCCATGAAGATCGTGTAGGTGAGCACGCTGAGCGTCATGGCCCGGACGCGACCGATCCGATCGCCCAGCCAGCCGAAGACCACGCCTCCCGTCGCCGCGCCCACCAGGAACACGGCCGTCATGATGCCCAGCCAGAGGTTGACGTTCTGCGAGAGCAACGCGGGATCGAGATTCGCGTCGCCACGCGCCAGCAGGTCGTGCATCGCCGGCCGACCGATCAAGGGGAAGAGGCCCATCTCAAAGCCGTCGAACATCCAACCCAGGAACGCGGCCACCAGGGCCAGCCACGCGCCACGCGAAATCGACTCTGCTGGACGGTTCATCGGACGTTCACTTTCTGGGGAAGACGGCGTAGCGGGTATGGTTCGCCGCCAGCAGAGCGCAACGGCAAGGCAACATGGTAGCCGATGGCCACGGCCAAGACAGCCGGGAGCGCGAGGCGGCCGGAAAACTCAGGGCGGCTTGAAAATGCAGTGCGGCGTTCGCACCTCGTGGAAATCCGTCACCACCAGACAATTGAAAAACCGGGGCGGATTGTGAATACAGGGCGGCCGGGACGGCCGCGCTCCTAGTCTTGAATCAGCTTTTCGAAGGCGTCCTCGTCGAGCACGGGTACGCCCAGCTTCTGCGCCTTCTGCAGCTTGCTGCCCGCCTCCTCGCCGGCCACCAGGAAGTCGGTTTTTGACGAGACGCTGCTGGCGGCGTGACCTCCGTGGGCGGCAATCAGTTCGTGGATTTGGTCGCGTGTGTACTTCGTCAGCTTGCCCGTCACCACCAGCGTCTTGCCCAGCAGCGCCTGACCCGCTCGTTCCGTCTCCGCGGCCTTCATCGACACGCCCGCCTCCTCCAGCAGTTGCAAGGACCGCTGGCCGTGCTGGCCATGCACATAGTCATGGACGCTCTGCGCGATCACCTCGCCGATCTCATGCACGTTGGCCAGGTCCTCGATCGTCGCCTCGCGCAGCTCCTCCAGCGTCCGGTAACGCTGGGCGAGGATTGCCGAGACGCGCGTGCCCACGTGGCGGATGGAAAGTCCATTCAGCAGCCGAGCCAGCCCGCGTTCCTTGCTCTCGCCGATCGCCTGCACCAAGTTCTCGGCCGACTTCTGGCCCATGCGATCCAGTTCGGCCAAATCCTTGGCCTTCAATCGATACAGATCGGCGTAGTCGGACACATGGCCGCCGCGCACCAGCTGGTCAACCAGCTTGTCCCCCAGCCCCTGGATGTCCATCGCGCCGCGGCTGGCGAAGTAGCGAATGCGTTCCTTCAGTTGCGCGGGACACTCGAAGTTCGGGCAGCGGATGTAGACGCCGTTCTCGTCCTTGACGAGTTGCGTCGAACATTCCGGGCACATGGTGGGAAACTCGAAGGCCGGCAGTTCCGCCTGCCGTTCGTGCTTCTCGACGCGGACCACATGGGGAATGATCTTCCCGGCCTTCTCGACCACGACCGCGTCGCCCACGCGAATGTCCTTGCGTTCCACCTCCTCGGCGTTGTGCAGGCTGGCGCGGCTGACCATCGTGCCCGCCAGTTCGATCGGGTCGAGTTCGGCGACGGGCGTGATGACACCGGTCTTGCCGACCTGGACGCGAATCTCGCGCACGCGCGTGACGCCTTCGTATTTTTCGAACTTGCAGGCGATCACCCACCGCGGATACTTGCTGGTCGCCCCCAGCCGTTCGCGCTGCGCGAACTGGTTGACCTTCATCACCAGACCATCGACTTCAAAGTCCAGTTCGTGCAGGCGTTCGAGGACTTCGTCGGAGTATTCGATGGCCTGCTGGAGCTGCCGAAAGCAGCGCACGTGGGGCGTCGCGGGCAGTCCGTACGACTGGATCTCCTCGAGGAACTCCATGTGGTTCGTGGCGTGCAGCCCCTCGGCGTAACCGACGCCATGGCAGAAGAGCCGCAGCGGGCGTTCGGCGCTGACGCGGGGGTCGAGCAGCCGGATGCTGCCGGCCGAGACGTTGCGCGTATTGGCGTACACGGGCTCGCCCCGCTCGCGCTGCAGCTGGTTGAGCCACACGAGATCGCTGTTGCGCATGTAGATTTCGCCACGCACCTCCAGCAGCGCGGGCGGCGAGTCGCTGTGAAGCCGCAGCGGCACATCGCCCATGCAGCGCACATTGTGGGTGATGTCATCTCCCATCTGGCCGTTGCCGCGCGTCAGCGCGCGGACCAGCAAGCCCTGCTCGTAGACCAGCGAGATGGCCACGCCGTCCACCTTCAGCTCCACCACCCACTCCGGCTCCACGCCGCCCAGCAGGCCGACCACGCGCTGGCCGTACCGCCGCAGGTCCTCGAGGCTGTAGGTGTTTTCGATGGAGAGCATCGGCGCGCGGTGCGGCGCGGAACGCAGTTCGGGCACCGGCTGGTCGCCGATCCGCTGCGTGGGACTGTCGGCCGTCACCAGTTCCGGATGAGCGGCCTCCAGCGCCTTCAGCTGGTCGAGCAGTCGGTCGTACTGCAGGTCCGTGATCTCAGGCGCGGCCTGCACATAGTAGAGATGGTCGTGCCGGCGGATCTCCTCGCGGAGTTCCTCGATTTCACGAGCGGCGGAGCGGTTCATCGCGACGGCGTTTCCAGGCCGCACTCGGGAACCACCGTGACCTTCTTGTCGGTCGCCGAGTTCGGGATGAGGCAGAGGAACTTCATCGGTCCATCGCCCGTGTTGCGGAACTGGTGCACTTCGTCCGGCTTCACCAGCACCACGTCACCTGCCTTCAGCGGGTGCGCGGTGTCGCCCTCGTAGACAAGGCCCTGTCCCTCCAGCACGTAGACCTCATGTTCGTATCCATGGAAGTGACGCGGCGTGTGGCCGCCCGGCGCGACCTCGAACTGCCGCATCGCGAACGTGGGGGCTCCATCGTTCTGGCCGACCAGCTGCCGGACCGTGCAGCCGCTGGCTCCCTCCATCTGGACTTCCTTGGCTTCCACCGATTCCGAAGCGGTGACTTTCATCGTGCCTCCCGGGATTGAATTTGGTGCGTTGACGTCACGAGGACCGTGCGGGTGAACCGTCTGTTGGGTAAGCGACCTGGATTGACGGATGGATCCAGGAAGTGGCGAGTCAGGTTCGGGAAGGGACTCCGGCCGCTGAGTCGTTGATCGAGCAAAGTTGATCGAGCGACGTTCGCGGGGCGTATCCCCCGGGAGCGTCGAGGTCACTCCTGGTCGCGTGTCCAGAAGCGGTCGGTGCCGATTGCGGCCAGGGTGGCGATGCCCAGGACGACCAGTTCTCCCACCATCAGCCGCACGCCGTGGCGATCGAAGAAGTCGACGAAGGACGCCGAGGGGGCAACCTGGTTCGGATCGCCGGAGGTCGACTTGGCGAGCGCGGCGGCGAACGGATCCTCCCGCATCTGCTTGAGGGCCATGACCCCATAGCCGCAGGCGGTGATGGCGAACAGGGCCCCCGCAGCCACCAGCAGCACATAGAACGGATTGGTTGGCTGTTCTTCCGCTGCCACGCTGGGGTCCTCGTTCTCGGCACCAAGGCCGTCGTCGTACCGAATCGACGCGGGACCTGTACCGTACAAAACCTTGCACGCGCCGTGCCCGTCGAGCGACCATGGCCCTGAACACGAGTGCCCGGTCGCTCCGTCCCGCGCGCCGGATTATACACCAGCCGGTTGTCCTCCGGCGACCGACCAACCCAACTCCCGGGGACAGTCCCCGCCTCCGGCCGGCATCCCGGATTGGACAGGGGCCGATGCTGGATTCGGCCGGACCGCTCGATTATGATGCGGGATTGCGAGGAATGCTTTGGAGACCACCGGGCGCGTCGGGGCCGCCGAGCCCCGCGGCGTCCCCGGTGGCCCCAGCCTTGCGGCGTCCCAGGTAGCACCAGGGGCCCGGAGGTTTTCGGGAGCGTCCTGGCTGCGCTGCGACGATCCCGGCGGGACCGCTTCGCATGAGCGGCCGCGTCGCGGCACTCACGGCTGACCCAGCTGCACTTCAGGCTGAAAGGAAGCAATCGCTTGTCTGCCCGGCCCATTCAACTGAGGGGCGTCGAAGTCCACAACCTGCGCAAGGTGGACTTGGACATTCCCACACGGCAACTGGTGGTGATGTGCGGCGTCAGCGGCAGCGGCAAGACGAGCTTGGCGTTGGATACGCTCTACGCCGAAGGCCAGCGTCGATACATCGAGAGTTTCTCGGCTTACACGCGTCAGTTCCTGGAACGCCTTGACAAGCCGCCGGCGGAACGGATCGACGGCATCCCGCCTTCCATCGCGGTGACCCACCAGTCCGCTTCGCGTTCCACGCGTTCGACGGTGGGAACGGCGGCGGAGATCCATGAGTACTTGCGTCTGCTGTACGCGCGGCTGGGCAAGGTGGTCTGCCATGGCTGCGGCCAGAAGGTGCAGCAGGAGACACCTGAGTCGGCGGCGGAACTGCTGGCGGCCCTGGCCGATTCCGCGCGGTACTTGGTCGTCTTCCGAATGCCGCGTGAGTCGGGCGAATCGCTGGAAGCGTTGGTATCGAGCCTGCGCGCGGACGGTTTCGTGCGCGTAGTCGTGGAGGGCCGCACGCAGACGCTGGACGACCTGCTGCAAGGCGGCCTAGCGGAGACCGACCTGCGTCACCTGCTGGTCGTCGTCGACCGCTTGACCGGTTCCATCCCGCGGCAGCGCGTGCAGGATTCGCTGGAAACGGCCTTCCGCATGGGCGCGGGTCGGTGCGAGGTGTGGATCGAGTCCGCGGCGACGTGTCGGGCGCGTGTCGACGGGGAAAGCGCCTGGCCGCTGGCCGAGATGTTCGGCGAGGCGTCCGAGTCGAGCTTGGATGGTCGCAGCTTTCGCGTGCTGGTGCTGAGCAGCCTGATGCGATGCGAACGCTGCAACCGGGAATATTCACGGCCCGAACCACAGCTATTCAACTTCAACAGCCCCCTGGGCGCGTGTGCGACCTGCGAGGGGTTCGGCAACCTGGTCGACCTGGACATGGACCTGATCGTCCCGGACCAGAACAAGTCGCTGCAGGACGGGGCGATCGCACCCTGGAGCACTCCGGCATATACCCACGAACTGCAGGAACTGCTGGCGCTCGCGGCCGACTACGGGCTGCCCGTCGACGTGCCCTACCGCGAATTGAATGAAGAGCACCGGCGGCTGATCCGCCAGGGGGTACCGGAACGCAAGTTCGGCGGGCTGGAGGGGTTCTTCGCGTGGCTGGAGCGGCGCAAGTACAAGATGCACCTGCGGGTGTTCTTGAGTCGCTGGCGGAGCGCGCGGCCCTGTCCGGACTGCGACGGCGCGCGGCTGCGGCCCGAAGCGCTCGCTGTCCGACTCGGCGGCCACCACTTGGGCGAAGTCATGCGGATGCGGATCGGCGAGGCGCACGACTTCCTGCAGGGCTTGCTCCTGACCGACCGCGAACGCATCGTGGGACGCATGATGTTGGACCAGGTGGAATCGCGGTTGGGCTTTCTGCGTTCCATTGGCCTCGACTACCTGACGCTCGACCGTCCCCTGAAGACGCTCAGCGGCGGCGAGATGCAGCGCGTCGCGCTTACCTCCGCCCTCGGCTCCAGCCTCGTCAACATGCTCTATGTCCTCGACGAACCTTCGGTGGGCCTGCACCCGCGGGACACGCAGAAACTGTATGACGCGGTGAAACAGCTGCGCGACCGCGGCAACTCGGTGGTGGTCGTGGAGCACGAGGAGACCTTCCTGCGGGGCGCGGACCACTTGGTCGAGACGGGGCCCGGCGCGGGCGACCTGGGTGGCACCATCATCTTCCAGGGAAGTCCCCGCGAGATGCTCGACTCGGCCGACAGCCTGACGGGCCAGTACCTGGCCGGTCGCCGCAGCACTTCGGCGCCCACGACGCGGCGCAAGCCCACGCACGGCTGGATCCGACTGACGGGCGCGCGGGGAAACAACCTGAAGGACATCACCGTCGAATTCCCGCTGGGCGTGCTGTGCGTGGTGGCGGGAGTAAGCGGAGCGGGCAAGAGCACTCTGGTGGAAGACACGCTCTATCCGGCCCTGTGCCGCCGCATGCGCAAGGAGTCGGAGCCGGGGCTGCCGTTCAACGACTGCCTGGGCGACGGCCAGATTGACGACGTGACGCTGGTCGACCAGAGCCCCATCGGCCGCTCGCCTCGCAGCAATCCGGTGACGTACATCAAGGCCTTCGACGCCATCCGCAACGTATTCGCGGAGACGCTGGAGGCCCGCACGCACAACTACACGGCTGGCCACTTCAGCTTCAACGTCGACGGCGGACGCTGCAGCGCCTGCGAAGGCGACGGGTTCGTGCAGATCGACATGCAGTTCCTGGCCGATGTCTTCATGCGCTGCAGCCAGTGCCAGGGAAAGCGCTATCGCAAGGAGATCTTGGACGTCACCTACCGCGGCAAGAACATCGCCGACGTGCTGGAGATGAGCGTGCGATCGGCGTTCAGCTTCTTCCGCGGCCAGGAAAAGGTGCAGATCCGGCTGAAGCGGCTCATGGACGTCGGCTTGGACTACCTGAAGCTGGGCCAGCCCGCCAACACGCTGTCCGCCGGCGAAGCCCAACGGCTGAAGCTGGCTGGTTACCTCGCGGGCGCGAAACGGCAGCGGACGCTGTTCCTGCTGGACGAGCCGACGACGGGCCTGCACTTCTCCGACATCGTCCGCCTGCTCGACTGCTTCGACGCCCTCCTCGCCTCGGGTCATTCGCTGATCGTCGTCGAGCACAACCTGCAGCTGATGAAGGCCGCGGACTACATCATCGACCTCGGCCCCGGCGCCGCGGAACAGGGCGGACGGGTCGTCGCCCAGGGCACGCCCGAGGAGCTGATCGCGAAATGCGGTTCGCTCACTGGCCAGTACCTGGCGGAAGCGATGCGGCAGGACGAAGCCAACCTGGCCGCCGCCGAGAACTAGAAGCGATCTACCGGGCGCGAAGAAACCGCAACACGCCGCGGGGCTCTCAGGCAGGCTCCTCATGGCAGCGGCCCTGCCAAGTATCCCGACGCTCCATCTCCTGCCGCAGGGCCAACAGGACGCCGGGCTTGTCGAGGCACCAGGAGGGACCGATGAAGTAGTCGCCCGGTGCGTCGCCGCTGATCCGCTCCACCACCATCCGCGGCGGAAGCATCTCCAGCACATCGACCAGCGTCCGCACGTACTCGTCGCGTTCCATCAACTGCACCTCCCCGCGCAACACCTGCTCACCAAGTTCCGTCTTCTTGACGGCGTAGAGGTTGTGGAGTTTGACGGAATCAATGGGCAGCCGGGCCACTTCGCGGGCCGTGGCCAGCATGTCCGCGTGCGACTCGCTGGGCCACCCCAGGATGATGTGGGCGCAGATCTCGAACGACCGCCCGCGACTCCGCTCCACCGCGTCCAGCATGGCGTCATGGTGATGCCCCCGGTTCATCTCATCCAGCGACCGGTCGTGCATCGTCTGCATGCCAAACTCCACCGACAGGTAGGTCCGCCGGCCGAACTCGTCGAGCAGGTCAAGGACCTCGTCGGGCAGGCAGTCGGGGCGCGTCCCGATGGCCAGTCCGGTCACCAGCGGATGCTCCAGCGCGGTCTCGTAGACGGCCCGCAGGCGGTCGACCGGTGCGTAGGTGTTGGTGGCCGGCTGGAAGTAGGCCATGAACCGGTCACAGAGGTAGCGTCGGCGAAGCCGCCGGATCCCCTCGTCGATCTGTTCCCGGATCGCCTGCCGCGGCAGACGGCGACTCGGGCTGAAGCTGCGATTGTCGCAGAACGTGCAACCGCCGATCGCCACGGTGCCGTCGACGTTCGGACAGGTGAACCCCGCGTCGACACTCACCTTCTGGACGCGTTCGCCAAAGAGCCTTTTCAGGAAAAGGTTGTAGGAGAAGTAACGAAGACCGGACGCCCGCCAATCGAGGGACTGCCGCAAGGCCCGGGGATCGTGTGGTTTTGTTGACGCCAAGGGCCGACCAAAATAATTCTGAAGGCCGGGGCTCCACTATTGCTTACGCGAACGACTTCGCAATATTGAAGACAGCAAGGCGCTGGAGCATCCCGACGCGCCATCATAGGAATACCCACTCCAGGCAACAAGGCGACCGACGATGTACGGAGAGATGATCCCCGTGGGGGGAGGCGATACGATCCCGCTGCTGAAGACCGAACTGCTGGTGGGTCGCCGGGAAACCTGCGACATCTGCCTGCGGTTCGCGAACGTGTCGGCGCATCACTGCCAGTTGAGCCTGCGAAACGGGTACTGGTATGTCAAGGACATGAACAGCAGCAACGGGACCAAGATCAACGGCACGCGGGTCGACGAGAAACGCATCAACCCGGGCGACACAATCTCGGTGGCCAAACACGCCTACAAGTTCGACTACTCGCCCGCCGACCTGGGCGCGGTCGGTCCCCCGCCGCCCGAAACCCAGGGAGTGGCCGAACAGATGCAGATCCTGGGCAAGTCGCTGCTGGAACGCGCCGGGCTCGATCGCAAGGCGCGGGAGGCGGGCCGGGACGGCGGCCGCGAGAGCAGTCGGGATGGCGGCCGCTACGACCTCGGCAGCGACAAAGGCGGCAACTTCCGCGACCCCAACCGACCGGTCTAAAGCCCTGCACGTTCCGAACCGCCCGCTCACCTCCGACGGGCTACCCATGAAAAAGGCCGGCTCCCCTGCGAGCAGGGGAAGCCGGCCTAATGATCGGGAACTTGGCGACGGGCTGCGAACACCGCCCGCCGCATCGTGGAAAGTTCTCGGGTGAAGGCCGCGGCCCTTCGGCCGCGGACAACGTGTTGGGATCTATCGCATCAGCGATAGTACTGGTTGCGAACGCACTTCGGGCAGTAGTTCTCATCCTGCGGTTGCAGGGACGGCCAGCCCGTGATGATCTTGGCGGCCTCCACCCGCATCACCGGCTGCTCGGCCACCGGAGTCGCCCCGCTCTTGCGGGTCTCCAGCGTTGCCATCCAGTGATCGGCCGAGGGGACGCCCGACGAACGGTAGGTGATGTAGCGTGCCGTCTTGTCGGTGATGGCCGTGAAGGGGAACTGCGTGACGCCGAACGCTTCGGCGACCCGCTTCCCATACGGCGTGGCAATATCCATGCGGCACAACTGGTACTGCTGCATCAGCTCCGCCTGCTTTTCGGCGGCACCGAGGCTTTGCAGATCGAGCCGTCCGGCAGGATCCGCGGAGTTTTCCAGCACGACCAGCAGCGGCTTCTGTCCGTCCGCTGCAGCCTGCTTCGCGTTCGCGTAGTGGTCCGACCACTGCAGTTCATCCGCGCGAGCCTCCGCCATGCCCGCCAACACCAGTACGACACACATCAAAAATCGCATGCGAATACCTCCTAGAGTCCTTTCCCACCGAGCTTCACACCCCACGGCGTGTAGCGAGCGTTGCCTCCCGCGCGGCCCTCTCGTGGCGGAAACGGATTCCAAACCAAACCTCGTCTGTGACTCAGGACCCTTCTTCCGCCGCATCACGCCTCGTCGAAACGAGCCATGGCTGCGTGCAGCGTCGAGACCCTGAAGCAGGCGGCGTCATGCCACCCACGCAATCGCAACGACAGCGCCAAGGTATCAACATCCGATGGCCTCGCAAGTGCCGAGCTACCCGCGCCGCTCCGCACCGTGCCAAAGAAAAAAAAACCAACAGGTGCGCCGAACGAAGTTTTTTAAGGAGAAAGCGAGGCCAGCCGCAAAGGCTGACGGCCCAAGCTGGTCAGAGATGTTTTTTTTCTGCTGAGCGCCAACCTGCCACCCGGGGGGTGCTTCCAGAAATGCCTGTTTTACGCGGCCTTCCAGCAGTTTCCAGACCGGATCGCGAGTGAGGCCCGCCGGCCACCCGCCTCGGGCGACCCTTGAAGGGCCGGGTCGGGAATCGCATAATCCGATCGACGCGAGGACGCTCGGACACCGGTGACACGCCCGTGTCACTGACCGCAGGACACGTCCGGATCCGCGACGGTCCCCTCAGTTCGATCCTCTGCCGACCAGCGCTTCCCATCCGCCTCCTCTCACCCGCGTTTCAAGGAACCACCATGGTCAAGACGGCCAGCACCATGCTTCCCCTCGGCACCCTCGCCCCCGACTTCTCCCTGATCAATGTCGACGGGCAACTGGTCTCGCGCGACGACTTCCAAGGTGCCCCCGCGCTGCTGGTCATCTTCATGTGCAACCACTGCCCCTATGTGCTCCACGTCGCGGATGAGCTGTCGCGTCTCGCGGCCGAATACCAGGCCAAGGGCGTGGCGATTGTTGGAATCAACGCCAACGATTCGACCGTCTATCCCTCCGACTCGCCAGAACAGATGGTCCACGAGGCGGAACAGCGGGGCTACGTCTTCCCCTACCTGTTTGACGAGACGCAGGAGGTGGCGAAGGCCTATCGGGCGGCCTGCACGCCGGACTTCTTCCTGTTCGACAAGGACCAGCGCCTGGTGTACCGCGGAC
>CAZUJM010000086.1:0-16694 GCA_964620405.1 uncultured Pirellulaceae bacterium
CCCCAGCAGCCGCGGCGTTTCGACGTTGAAACGCAGGGTCGCGCGTGGCTGACCAACTTCTGTCCCGAGGAAGCGGCAGGGGGACCTCGCATCGGCGTGATGCGGGAGACACTGGTCACTCCCGTGGACGGAAAAATCCGCATCGCTTTCCGGACTCGCTCCGGCCCTCCCCCGGTTCTCTCGGGGCTCGAAATCCTCGCCCCCGAGGAGCCGGCACCGGCTGGACGTTAGGACCGTCAAGAAGCGTTGCGACGGGGCTTGCACCGAACGTCCGGCCAGCACCACTGGAGGCTTCCCGAAGCGGATCCACGCTGTGGAATCGGACGGCGTTCGGGTACACTACCGAAGGCGGATTCGAGGCGGAAAGAGTCGTGGGAAGGTGGGGGTGCAGCATGCGGGGGCGATGGGGAATTGTCAGGTGGCGAACCGCGAACGCGGCGACCAGTTCCACGGCACAGACGCCTTGCGAGGCACCTGCCGAAATCGTGGAGAGCATGTCGCTGCATGGAGGTCGCCACGGAAATCGCCGCGCGAGTCACTGGGGCTTTCTGGGGGCGATGCTGCTGGTGCTGGTGTTGGTGTTGGGGAACTCATCGCTGCGGGCCTGCAATATTCCCGTGTTTCGTTACGCGCTGGAAAACTGGAAGCCCGACTACTTCCAAGTGCTGGTCTTGTCTCGAGGGCCCCTGGACGAGGCGCAGCGAGCCCTGGTTGATCGGCTTCACGCGGAAGTGAATTCGAGCCGCGCGGCCAACCTGCAGGTGTTGGCCGTGGATCTGACGGCACGCAAGGTCGTCGAGGCCTTGGCGGAAGAGTCGCGGGGGAAGCCGCTGCCGAAGCTGGAACTGGATGCCCTGGAAAGCTCCCTGGCGGAGTTGCCCTTGGAACGACCTCGCATGGTCGTTCTCTATCCAGGCCAGTATGACCGGCTTGCCTGGTCGGCTGACCTGACCGAGGAAGCCGTGAAAACCCTGGTGGATTCGCCCGCGAGGCAGGCGGTGGGGGAACGACTGCTGGCGGGAGAGTCCGCAGTCTGGGTGCTGGTGGAGACAGGGCGACCGGAAGAAGACCAACGAGCTTGGGATGAGTTGACGCGTCAGTTGGCGGAGGCCGAAAAGAAGGTGCGTCTGCCGGAACGCGAATTGATTGAGACCGACGAGTACTACCGCGCGGATGTGAAGATCGATCTGAAGGTGAAGTTCTCGGCCTTGCGAGTGTCCGCCAGCGATCCGGCGGAAGCGGCCTTCGTTTCGATGCTGCGAGGCAGTGAGGCGGACTTGGCCGAATTCGACCAACCGCTCGCCATTCCGATCTACGGCCGCGGTCGCACGTACTTCGCGCTGGTTGGCAAGGGAATCAACCAGGAGACGATCAGCGAGAACTGCCAGTTCCTCTGCGGTGCCTGCTCGTGCCAGGTGAAGCAGGACAATCCGGGCGTGGACATGCTGATGGCGGTGCCATGGGAGGAGCGTGTCAGTGAGCAAGGTTCGGCGGCGCCGCCCCTGCCGCAACTGACGGGGATCGGCGCTCTGGAGGTGACGGCGGGCGAGGCCTCCACATCCGACGCTTCGACGGCGAAGGTTGCCCCGATGCAGGAATCTGCGGATACAAAAGGGCCGGTCGCCGCTGCGTCGGACCCAAAACGCGAGGAGATCGCGGCGGCCGCGGCGCCGGGGGGATTGAAACCTGCCCGCGAGACGGCTTCGACCGCCGTTGCAACGCCAAACCCCGTGCCTGCCCCGTCGTCTGCCTTCTCGTGGAAGCTGGTGGGCATCGTATCGGCCGCCGCTGCCGTGGCGGTGGCGACCTTGATGATCATGGCCCGAGGCGGGTGATCCGGTCGATTGCCTGCGGGGCCCTTGGAAACGCTCGAGGCAAGCCTTCCTGAAAGTCGGGAATGGGTCGTCTGGGCGAAGCGTTGGGATGGTCGAGTGGACTCAGGTTGGAGTTGGGCGGTCACGAGCGGGGTGAGGAAGCATGAAAGCTCTCCAAGTGGGGTCGATGGTCTGGAATGAGGTCCGGCACCGGCCTCTGAATTTTGTCATTCCGCTGCTGGCCATTGTGGTTGGAGTGGCTTATGCCGTCAGCTCGATGCTGCTGATGCAGTCGCACCAACGGCGGTCCGCGGATCGCGTGGCGGCGCTCGACGACGAGATTCGCAAGATCACGTTGGGCATGGGATTCAACATCAACATCCTGCCTTATGAGCAAAACCTGTCGGACTTCCACGCGTCGGACTTCGCGGAGAAGACGATGCCCTTCGAGTTTGTCCAGCGGTTGGCGAACAGTCCGGCGATCCAGTCGGTGCGTCATCTTCGGCCGGCGCTGATTCGAAAGATGGATTGGCCCGAACACAACCGGCAGGTCATCGTCATGGGCGTCACGGGAGTGGTGCCGCTCTCGCATGCGTCGAACCCGGGCAAGCCGCTGGCGGAGGCGGTTCCGAAGGGAACCATGAACCTTGGCGCGCTGCTGGCCCGGGAGTTGGACCTGAAGCCCGGGCAGGAGACCATGTTTCACGGTCGCACTCTGAAGGTGAACACCATCTACCCCGCCCGCGGCTCCAAGGACGACATCACGCTCTGGACCGACCTGGCCCTGGTGCAGGAACTGACCGGACTGCCCGACCAGATCAACCTGATCCAGGCGTTGGAGTGCAACTGTGAAACGATCGACCGCTTGGCGCAGATCCAGCAGGAGGTCTCCCAGGTGCTGGGGACGAAGGTGCAGGTGATCGAACTGGCGACGCAGGCAATCGCCCGCGCCCAGGCTCGCGTGCAAGTGCAGGCTGCGGGCGAGCAGGCGCTGGCGTCGATGCAGCAACGCATGTCGCTGCTGTTGGGGCTGTTGACGGCGGCGGGAACGACCTTGGTGGGCATGATGGCGTTGATGAATGTGCGCGAGCGGAAGAGCGAGGTGGGAATCCTGCGGGCGCTCGGTAGTTCCACCATGACGATCCTGGGCCTGTTCCTCACCAAGGCGCTGCTGCTGGGCGTGCTGGGCGCGGTGCTGGGAATTCTGCTGGGAGCGTTGATCGCTCATGGAGTGGAGGGTGCCGAGGCGGCTCCGAGCGGCGGTTGGCTCGCTTCGCTGCCTTCCAGCACCTGGTCCACGATCCTGTTTCTCACTCCCCTGTTCGCGGTGCTCGCCAGTTGGGTCCCTGCCACTCTCGCGGCGCGCCAGGATCCTGCGAGTGTTCTGGGGATGGATTCTTGAGGAGTTCGCCGGTGGAACTGAGTGTTGAGCATGTGGACAAGTCCTACCGGGCGTCGTCGGGAGTTGTCTCCGCGGTGCGCGGCGTCGATTTGAAGCTCGGCGGTGGCGAGTTCGTGGCCGTCTGCGGACCTAGTGGTTGCGGGAAGTCGACATTGCTGATGGTAGCCGGCGGGTTGCTGCAGCCAGATCGCGGACGGGTGGTCGCGGCGGGGCGAGATCTCTATCAGATGACGGCGTCGGAGCGGGCCGGCTTCCGCGGACGCACCTTCGGCTTCGTCTTCCAGCAGTTCCATCTGGTTCCCTACCTGTCGGTCTGGGACAACGTGTTGGCGGCGCGGTTGGGGGTTTCGGAGGAGGAGTCGGTCGCGTCGGTGAAGCAGCGCGCCGGAGAGATCCTCGAACGACTCGATCTCATGGGCCGCAGCGCCCACCGACCCAGCCAACTTTCCGCCGGCGAGAAACAGAGAACCGCCCTGGCTCGCGCGCTCCTGAATCGTCCGCAGGTTCTGCTCGCGGACGAACCGACCGGAAATCTGGATCGCGCGCATGCCGAGCAGGTGATGGGCTACCTGGCGAACTTCGCGACGGAGGGCGGGATCGTGGTTCTCGTGACCCACGATGCCTGGGCTGCTTCCCTGGCCCATCGCGTGCTTCGCATGGACGCCGGTGTACTTCAGTCGTCCGCGGAACCGAGGGTGTAGGGCATGTTCAAGACGGGGTTTCACCGATTGCTCCTGGGGTCGCTCCTTGCCCTGGTCGCACTGCTGGCCTTGCTGAAGTGGGGCAGCCCCCGGCCCTCGGAACCAGGAAAGGGACGCCTGTACGTCTACTGCGCTGCGGGCCTGCGCGAGGCATTCGAGGAAGTCGCTACGCAGTATCGGAAGGAATTCGGCATCGAGATGGAAACGACCTACGAGGGGTCGGGCAAACTGCTGGGGGAGATCCAGGCGGGACAACAGGGAGACCTGTTCCTGGCGGCTGATACCACCTTTCTCGACGACGCGGCGCGACTCGGATTCCTCGCGGAGCGGACACCGGTCGCCTCGCAGGTGCCCTGTCTGGTTTGGAGACCCGATGCGCCGCAGGTGCCCTCCAACGCATCCGCGCCGAACGATGACGCACTTTGGCGGGCCGTGCTGGCCGAGAACGTGAAACTGTCGCTGGCCGAACCCAAGGTGGCTGGCATCAGTCGCGTCGCGAGCCGCCAACTCCAGAAGGAGACGCTGGACGGGCAGCCGTTGTGGGAACTGCTGATGAAGAAGGCCACGGTGGTGCGGCAGACGGTCAATGAGGTGGCGAACGACGTCCGAGCCGGCGTGGTCGACGTGGGGATTGTCTGGGATGCCACCGCGTCCCAGTATCCCGAACTACGCGTCACGCGCGTCGCGAAACTGGAAGAAGCGGTGCAGCAGGTGGAACTGGGCGTGTTGCGATTCTCCAAGCAGCCCAGCCGGGCTCTGCACTTCCTTCGGTATCTCTCGTCAAGGGACCGGGGCTTGCCGATTTTCCAGAAGCATGCGTACCGCGTGGTGGAGGGCGACGCTTGGTCGGAGACGCCGGAACTGCACCTCTTCACCGGGGGACTGATGCATCCGGCGATCCAGGGTGCGATCGAGGAGTTTGAAAGGCGGGAGGGAGTTCGCGTGGTGCAGACTCCGAACGGCTGCGGCATTCTGGTCAGCCAGATCAAGGCAGGAGAGCACCCGGACACCTACTTTGCCTGCGACACCACGTTCATGGACTCCGTCGCCGACATATTTCCCAACGCGAAGAATGTTTCCTCGACGGAGATCGTGTTGATTGTCAGCAAGGTGCGGCCCAACTGCGAACAGATCCAGTCCCTGGAGGATGTTGCGAAGCCAGGCTGGAAACTCGGACTCTGCAACCCCGAGCACAGCGCGCTGGGGGCTCTGTCGCAGCGACTGCTGGAGGGAAGGGGGCAGTGGGAGGCGGTGAAGGGCCAAGTCATCGACTGGCCGAGCACGGCCGACCGACTGGTGGAGAGCCTTGTGATCGGCAGCATCGACGCGGCGTTGGTCTACCGTGCGAACACCGTGCGGCAGGCGGATAAGCTCCGCGTGATCCCCGTGGACGACCCGCGGGCCCAGGCCACGCAGCCGGTCGCGGTGGCACGCGACAGCCGCTATCCTCGCCTGGCGGGACGTCTGGTGGATCGACTGCTGTCCCAGGCCTCGCAGGCGACGTTTGAGTCGCTCGGTTTTCGACGGCTGGGGGACTCGGCTCCATGAACGACCAGGCTTCCAACGCGACGGACAAACCGTCGGAGTACGGCACGATTCGCGGTACCTGGACCGACTATCCGTTTCTCGCGGGGCTGGTGCTGCTGGGGGGCTTCTACGTCGTGATGATCGCGGCGCTCCTCCTGGCCGATATTCTCTACGCGGCCCGATACCCGGGGCCGGTGTGGGAGACGATGGGCACGGAGGAGATCCGCTACGCCATCTGGTTGAGCCTGGTTTCCTGCTCCATCACCGCGATCCTGTCTCTGTGGGTCGCGGTTCCCTTGGGGTATCTGATGTCGCGGGTGAACTTCCCCGGCAAGACGCTGCTCGACTGCCTGCTGGATATTCCGATCTTCCTGCCGCCGCTGGTGGTTGGGTTGAGCCTGTTGATCCTGTTTCGGCAGACGCCACTGCGGGCGTTGGACGATCGTTGGGAGATCGCGTTCCATGTACCGGCAGTGATCATTGCGCAGTTTGCCGTGGCAAGCGCCTTCGCGGTGCGCACCATGCGGTCGACGTTCGACAACCTGTCGCCGCGACTGGAGCAGGTTGCTTGGACGCTGGGCTGTTCGCGAGCGCGGGCATTTTCGCTGGTGGTCCTGCCCCAGGCTTGGCGCGGCATCCTCACGGCGGGGACGCTCGCGTGGGCACGGGCCTTGGGCGAGTTCGGGCCGATCCTTGTGTTCGCAGGGTCGACGCGGAAGCGAACCGAGGTGTTGCCGGTGAGCGTGCACATGGAACTGAGCATTGGGAACCTGGAGGGAGCCGTGGGCGTGTCACTGCTGATGGTCGTCATCGCGCTGGCAGTGCTGGTGGTGGTTCGCCTGCTGGGCGGCGCGCGGGCTGCGTAAGATCGGGGAAGCGTGGGAGCGACGGTTGAGTCATGGGCCGCCTCGGGCGAGGCATCGGCTTGGGAAAGCATTCAGAGAACGAGGAGCAGCTATGGATCGTCGGAAGGTCGCATTGGTAACGGGCGCGAGCAAGGGCGTGGGCCGCGGCATCGCGTTGGGATTGGCCAAGGCGGGTTGGGATGTCGCCGTGAACTACAACTCGGACCTCGTCGGAGCCGAGGCCACGGCAGAAGCCGTGCGCGGGATCGGGCGGCAGGCTTGGCTGATCTCGGGGGATGTCGGCTATTCCGACCAAGTCGATCGTCTGTTCACGGAACTTCGCGCGGCCACCGATCATCTCGATCTGCTGGTCAACAACGCGGGCGTGCAGACCTGGGCTCCGCTACTCGAACTGGACGAAGCCTCCTGGGACCGGACGCTTCGCACCAACCTCAAGGGCACGTTCCTCTGCACGAAGCGGGCGGCCGAATGGATGCAGACCACGGGGGGCGGATCGGTCATCCAGATCGGTTCGGGTGCCAACAAGCGTCCCTTCCCGAAGCTAGTGGACTACGGAGCCTCGAAGGGGGGCATCGAACGCTTCACCAAGGTCGCCGCGGTCGAACTGGGGCCGCTGGGCATCCGCGTGAACTGCGTCGCTCCGGGCGCGATCGAGATCGAACGCACGCAGCTGGAGGCGCCGAACTACGCTGGTACCTGGGGGCCGATCACGCCGCTGCGGCGCGTGGGCCAGGTCAGCGATGTGGCGAACGCCGTGGTGTTCCTCGCGAGCGACCAGGCGTCGTTCATCACGGGGCAGACGCTGTACGTCGATGGAGGCCTCTTCACCCAAGGCCCGTGGCCCTACCAGGAAGACTGATCGACGGCGATCTCGGGATCATTGGTGCTCACGTCATGATGCTGTGAAGCAATGCTGTTCGTCGCTGCACCGTTCGTCGCTGCAATCTCGGCACCGGGCGCAGCAAAAAGGGGAACCGAGCGGACTCGGTTCCCCTGGGATCTTGGACCGGGCAAGCGACAAACTTCGCCCTGGGTTTCGCCGGACGCGGCTTGATTAGCGACGGCGGCGAGCGACGGCCAGCAGACCACCGAGCCCGAGGAGCACGAGCGCCGACGGTTCCGGCACGGCGGCGACCGCGGGACGCGGACCCTGCTCGAACCCGCCGGACTGGAAGGCCGCCACGAAGTCGCCCGAATCAAATTCCGTATCGCCGTTCCAGTCGCCCGTGGCCCAGACGGAGTTGTTGGGCTTGGAGTCTTCGTACTGGCCGGCTTGGAAGACGAGAACGAAGTCGGACGAATCAAAGACCTTGTCGAAGTTCGCGTCGCCGATGTAGGTCTTGCCAACGACATCGATCAGCTGCACGCGATCGGCGGCGTTGACCTGGCCGTCCTTGTTGACGTCATACTGGGTCCCGGTAAGGCCCTGCCGGATCGCTCGCGCCTCCTCGTCGAAGTCCACGGTGTTGAAGACTCCATCGAGGTTCACATCGCCGGGGACCACAATCACGCCGGCCGCCGGCGGTTCGACGAGGAATCCGATGTGGATGCCGGTGGCAACGCCCGCCAGGTCCTGGCGATTCATCACGGTGGCCAGGGCGGCCCACGACGCGTCGTTCTCATCGAGCTGCGTGGTGCCGAACGTCAGGTCCATGCCGCCCGAGTACGTCTCCGTGATCTCTTCGACCTGTCCTCGGCTGTAGCCGATGTAGAACACTTCGGGGACCTTCGGGTCGAAGGGATGCTTGCCCACTCCGAGTCCGATCCCCGGCATCTGCGTGGCGTAGTTCGCGGCCGGCACACCCTTGACCGAGTAGTAGAGATAGAAGCCTTCCTGGAACAAGGCGGGCTGCGCGTCGGCGGCGGAATTCTTCCAGGTCAGGTCGCGCAGCGTCACGAAGCTTTGGCCGAGGATGTCGTTCGAGACATACTTCCCATTGGCCGTCTCGAAGGAGAACTCGACGACCTCCCCCGGATTCTCCCAATCGAGGAAGTCGAATTCCGTGAGGCCGTCGATGCCCGCTTCCTGCACCACCCGCACGCCGTTGGTCACGCCGGGCCAGCTGACGGCCCGCTCGTTGATCTTCATGCCGCCGACCGTTTCGGCGATGCCATCGAAGGTGACGGTCCCGGGCAAAGACCCATGGTCGGTCACGAAGCCGGAAACCGGATCCTGGGTTTCGCCGAAGTTCCCCGGGAAGTTGCCTCCGGAGAACGTGTATTTGTCTCCGATCAGTCGGGATTGCGAGTAAGCCATCCCGGTCGGGAGAAGCACGGACGATGCGGCGAGCATCGCGTAGACCAGCGAGCGTTTCATGGAAGAGCTCCTGACGGTTGGTGCCGGAAGTACGGGTTGCTCCGAGTTTACCAAGGCCGTTGGCCGGTTCCAGCAATTCGGCGGGAATTACCGGTTAAGCAAGCGTTTTGAAGACGTTCAGATGGCTTCACGCGTTGAGCCCCAGGCCGCCGGCGGCGCGGGTGCTCTCCGAGGGAAACGGTCTTCTAAGGACGCGCGGACGCATCGACGCAGTCGGCGCAGTCCGGACGCCGGTGCAGGCGGATCTTGCGGAAGTCGCCCGTGGCGAGATCGGCGGTGAGCATCTGGCCGAACAACGGTTCGGGCAGCCCTGCCAGGATCTTGATGGCCTCCATGGCCCCCAAGCAGGCGGCCGTCCCGGAAACGGCTCCGAACACGGGAAACTGTCGCCGCCACCACGTGGGCGTCTGGGGATAGAGGCATCGCAGGCAGGCGGTCTGGCCGGGGCGGACGCAGAATACGCGGAACTCCAGGCCGTACATGGCGCATTCGACCACGGGCCGCTGGTGTCGCATCGCGGCCGCGTTCATGGCGAATCGTTCTTCGAACAGAGGCGCGCAGTCCACGACGAGATCGACCTGTCGCACCAGTTGATCGGCGTTGCCCTCGTGCAGGTTCTCGGCGACCGCTTCAATCTCCAGCCGAGGGTTCAACTCCAGCAGGCGTCGCCGCGCCGATTCGATCCGCGACTTTCCCAGGCCGTCGTGGGTCATCAGCAGTTGGCGGTTGAGGTCGCTGGGGCGGACGTTGCCGGCATGGGCAAGCACCAGGCGACCGATGCCGGCCGCGGCCAGTTGGTAGGCGACGAGGCCGCCCAGGCCACCCACGCGCGAGATGAGGACTGAGGATCCGCGGAGCCGCCGCTGGCCCTCCTCGCCAAAGCCGGGGACCCACATCTGCCACTCGTAGGTAGCTTTCTCTTCGTCGGTGAGTTGAGGAAGTGGTTCCATGGCGTGCTGAAGGAGCCGGGGCTTCGCAGGAAGGTGGTTGACATGAGACGCGATCGACGGGACCTAGTCACCAGTTTGCGACAACCTCGCTCAAAAAGAAACGGGCCCGAGGACGAATCCCCGGGCCCGCTTGGAAAAGTCTTTCTCCTCGCCGCCCTTACGACCGGCGAGGAAGATGGTCGGATCGCATTCGCCGATCCGATCCGCCTGCTGATTTCCCCAGCAGGCCGTTAGTTGCGACGGCGACGAGCCAGCGTGAGCATGCCGAGAGCCAGCAGCACGGCGCTCGACGGTTCCGGCACGGCGTTGACGGCCGCACGCGGACCCGCTTCGTAGCCACCACCCTGGAACGCGTACACGAGGTCACCCGTGTTGAAGTCGTTGTCGGCATTCCAGTCGCCCTCGGCCCACGTGGAGTTGCCGGCGGAGGCGTCTTCGTACTCGCCCGCCGCGAACACCGTCACGAGGTCACCCGAGTTGAACTGGCCGTCGAGATTCGCATCACCGATGTAGGTGTTGAGAATCGTCTTGCGTTCGACGTACTGCTTCAGGTCGTCGCGTTCCACCTTGCCGTTGGAGTCCACGTCGAACTTGAGGTTCGAGCTGCCGCCAGCGATGGCACTGCGGAGCGTGTCGAGGTCGGCCACGTTCAGCACCCCATCGCTGTTGTAGTCGTACGGGTTGCTGGTGCCGGTCCAACGGATGTTGACATCGTCGATCGACTGCTCGCTGGCAGCTCCACCGGTGCGTCCGCCGAAGGCGGCACGAGCGCCCTGCGGGAAAGCCATGCCGGCCACGAACTCGTCGGCGAACAGCACGTGGGTGCTGCCGTCCTTGCCATCCGTCATGACGACGGTGACATTCATGCCGCCCTGGGCCGGCGTAGCCAGCACGCGGGCGTCATTCCAGACACCGTTGACGAGGTCGAAGTCGGCGCGATCCAAGTACTTGAACTCGCCCACGATCGCTCCATCCCAGTGCAGCGAGATGTGGTTGGCGCGACGATCGGCGCAGCTGCCACCGCCACCGCAGCCCGTTTCATCCACCGCGCCTTCTTCGTCATTGTCGAAGGTGTCGAAACCGATGCCGAGCGCGCCGCCCAGGTTCGGTTCTTCGCTGAACCCGGTGGCCAGCGGGCCATCATTCCCGTGGGTCGCGGCATCGAGGATCATGAAGGCAAAGCCGTCGGCGTTGTTACCCGAGTCCTTGACGCGGAACTTGAAGGCCGCCTCGATGTTGTCCGCCTTGTTATCGGTCTTGGGGAACGCGATGCTGTTCACCTGGCTGCCGGTGTTGGCCGTCAGCTGCAGGTGGCCAGGCTGGGCGCCCACGTTCGGACGGTTGTCATTGTTGATCCGGACACCAGGGTCCGAACCGGCCTTCGTGTTGGCGAACGGCGTGCCGCCCACCAGCGTCGGCAGCGGGGACTCCGGAGGAGCCACGATCGGCCCCAAGGCGTACGAATCAAAGTTCTCCGTCGCCGTCTGGACCGCACCGGTCGTCGGCGTCAGCTTCAGGTTCAGGTTGTCAACGATCTGCTCGGAGTTCGCACCACCGGTTCGCGCCTTGAAGACCGCACGGCCATTGTACGGCGTCAGGCCTGGAACGAGGTAGTTGTCGAAGGGCTTGACGATGTCGTTGGTGACCGTGTTGCGGACCATGACCGACACGTTCGATCCGCCCGCAGCGGGAGCGATCACGATGTCGGCATGCAGCAGGTCGCCCGTCTCCAGGAACGAAGGATCGTCCAGGTTGATCGATTCCAGCTTGTTACCGTCGAAGTGCAGGCTCACCGAACTTGCGGTGCCCGTGTTGCCGATGGCCGGATCGTCGAGGTCGGTGTTGTTGAACGTGTCGAACCCGATGCCCAGCGAACCACCCAGGTTCGGCTCCTCCGAAGTTCCCCATCCCGGGAAGGGGCTGGAGTTGGTCGCACCGTGAGCGCCGCTGTTGGCGTAGGCGAAGCCGACGCCATCGGCACCGCCGCCGTTGCCTGGCGAGATGCTCAGGTCAAAGCCGATTTCCAGCTTCGAGTAGGCTCCGCCCAGCAACTGATTCAGGGCGAGACCGTTGTTCTGACCGTTCGCCTCGTCGGTCAGCTTGGCGGCTTTACCACCGTTCACCCCATTGATGATCTCGACTGTATAGTCGTCCCCGGGCGTACCGTCGAACGACAGCAACGGCGGGGCATTCCCGCCGCCCGTTTCCGAGAAGATCGCTCGGAAATCCTGCACCGTGTTCGCTGCTTGCAGCGATGCGGTGCCCGACAGCGTCAGCAACGCCGCCAGCATCCACCTCGAAAGAACCTTCATCGATGCTCTCCATCTAAAGACTGAGGTACCAACAGAAACCGCCTGGCGGGACCGCGTCCGAGACCCGGGTCCAGAAGGCCCGGGGACCAGAAATGTCGACGGACCAGTGCCGCGAGTAAGACCGCCTCCAGTGCCTGCCGCACCCGGTAGGATGTTCCGGAGATGCCATGCAGACGGTTCGGATTGTAGCTGGAAAATGACGAAATGAAAGAATTTACCCACGATAATTCGGGCAGTTTCCGCTGTCCGCGTCGATGAAGACCTGTGCCCCAGGGCGGAAGACAACGGGGCAGGCGTCTCGGGAATCCCAGTACCGCGTGAGGGGGGGGAAGACATGAAGAACGGCCAGATGGATCGGGAGTCCACGGACAAGGCTGGACACCTTGTGCCTCGCTACCACGCGGCGGCCTGCCAGGTTAACCTTCCGAATCCGAGTCACCGGGGGGAGATCTCCGGACGGGTGGATCACCTGCTGAAACTCGTGGACTACGCCGTGGCGGCCCATGAGCCGTTCTTCGACGTGCGACTGCTGGTCTTCCCCGAGTTCGCCCACGCGGCCCCGATCTACGAGACGGCCGAGAAGCTGCTGGAGCGGTTGGCGGTTCCCATCCCCAACGAGCATACCGACCGGTACCACCGCAAGTGTCGGGAGTTGGGGGTCTATATCCAGACGGGCACGTTCCTGGAGAGCGACCCGCAGTGGCCCGGGCATGTGTTCAACACCACCTGCTTGATCGGGCCGGAGGGGATTCTTGCCACCTACCGCAAGGTGCATCCGTGGATTCCCTGGGAGGTGCACACCAGTCCCCACGATCTGGTCGGGTATGACCGGCCGCTCTTTCCGGTGGTCGAAACGCCGTTGGGTCGCCTGGGGGCCGCGATCTGTTACGACTGGCTCTTTCCCGAAGCCATCCGGCAACTCGCCCTGCAGGGCGCCGACGTACTGCTCCGCGTTTCCGCCTACATGGATCCCTGGGGCACGGCCTCGCCAATGGACTGGTGGACCACGGTGAATCGCGTGCGGGCGCTTGAGAACATGGCTTATGTGGTGGCGGCCAACCAAGCGGCGTCACTGGCGCACTATCCGCCGTTCAGCTGGCCGGGCGGCAGCATGGTCGTCGACTTCGATGGCCGCATCCTGGCCCAAGCCGATCCCGGACCGGTCGACAAGATCGTTGTGGCGCCCATCGACATCGAGGCCTTGCGAGAGGCCCGTCAGCGACGACGAGGACACCACATGCTCGCCCACCTGCGGAGCGAGGCGTACGAGGCAAGCCGTCGCCCGGTCTTTCCGAAGCCCGACCGATCGGGGGAACCGCCTTCCATCGCCGACCTGAATGAGCGGATCGGTCGCGGGATGGCGGCTTGGCGAGCGGCCTTCGACGACCAAGCAACGCCCGGCGTCGGGCAGGTAGCGGACTGAGCTGCCTTGTCCACGAACACGCGTGTCCACGGCGGAGGTCATGCCAGCGGATGCGCACTGATGGCCCCCGATCCGCAGGCGGAGTTACGCCTGATGTTCGACATGGAGGTCTCCCACGCGGGGATTTCCCGTCTGGCTTGCGCCTCACGGCTTCGACGGCGAACCAGTAAAGGGGCTTGGTGCTTCGGGAGCGAGGTGTGGGCCGTTTCTCCTGCGAGTCGGCTTGAGGAGCCCGTTGCCTCCGCTCGCCCCGGGAGAGCACAATAGGGCTCAGGTCCGCCAATGCTCGTAAATGCTGGCGGACTCCGGAGTGGGGGGGCCCGTGCTGCTCCACGGGGGAGGCCAGGGGGAAGCCGCGTGATTCGATTGACAGATGTGGCGATCAAGCAGGGCGATTTCCGACTGTCGGGCGTCTCGTTCGAGGTCCCGACGGGGTGCTATGCCGTGCTGATGGGAAAGACCGGCTGCGGCAAGACTTCGCTGCTGGAAGCGATCTGCGGCTTGCGGCGAGTGGCTGCGGGTCGGATCGAGCTCGGCGGGCTCGATGTTACGCAGGCGGTCCCGGCACTGCGGGGCATCGGCTACGTCCCCCAGGACGCGGCGCTCTTCCCGCACATGACCGTCGAGGATCAGGTGGGATTTGCCTTGCGGATCCGCAAAGTTGCCTCCGATGTGATCCATCGTCGCGTGCGGGAACTCGCCGAACTCCTGGAAATCGGCCCGCTGCTGACGCGGTTTCCGGCGGGCCTGAGCGGCGGAGAGAGCCAACGCGTTGCCTTGGGGCGGGCGTTGGCGTTCGCTCCACGATTTCTGCTCCTCGATGAACCGCTGGGCGCGTTGGACGAAACGACGCGGCAGCATCTGGTGGAGGTGCTGAATCGAGTGCATCAGCAGACCCGGGTGACTGCCATTCACGTGACGCACAACGGAGCGGAAGCGGCTTCGCTGGCGGACCTGCTGCTGGAATTACGCGAAGGTCACGTCAACTGCCATCGAGGTGGTCGCGACGTCGGCTCCGACGCACCCTCCCAGCCGTCTCCAGCAGCCGGCCCACGTCGCGTCTGAAGTGACCGCCCATCCATGCCATGCTGAGTTGTAGCCCTCCCGGGCCGAAGAAGGAGATAGGAGGCCGGATGAACCGCTTCATGGAAATCGACGTGGTGTTCACCTCCCAGCTTCGCGCCCTGTTGGGGGCTTCGAGTGTTCGAATCGGCCTTCCCGAACCGGCCACGTTCGGCGAACTCCTGGCCGAACTGGCCCGGCGTTTCTCTCCCCAGTTCAGGGAGTTCGCCTTGGACGAACAGGGGGAGTTGCGGTCGCCGATCATGGTCTGCTTCGGGGACCAGCATGTGTCTCCCGCGGCAACGGATCGAATTCCCGCGGGAGTGGTGGTGACCCTGATGTCTCCGATCAGCGGCGGCTGAGCGGCCCGTCGGGGGAACCTGCCGAAAGACGGTCGGCCCCGGGGCCGGTCCGCTCAATCGCCGCTCACGTTCTGCCTGCAGAGGCCGAAAACTCAAGCTGGAAGATCTTGACGCAACTCCTAGCAAGCCAGAGGGTTAAGTCATGTTGACAAGCGGCGGTTGTAGGGCCTGTACGGGTTCTAGGAATCGTAGGAATATTTCCGTGAAATGCTTGACGCCCGATTTTACCACCATTACTATCGGAGAGTCTGGGAAAGAAGCGAAGCCTGTCGTGGTGGTCGCGAGCTGCGGCTGATGCGCGGACTGGTTGATTTTGAGCGTGCCTTTCGACGCGTTTTGACGCGGCCGATCGGGCCTTTGGGTCAGCTGGCAAGCAAGTCGGCAGCAGTACGGCACGACCTCCGTAGGACTGCGAAATCACCGGTGACAACCGAACGCTTTCGCACCCACGCCGAACCATCATGACACGGTATCCGCTTGCTTCCTGGGGCTTGATTCGGCCTTGATGGATCCAAAGCGTCCTTGATTGATCGCGTGTTTTTGAGCTGCGGGCTGTCTGAGGAGAGACGGTCCTGATTTTGATTATTGGTGCGGGAGCTCAAGGAAGGGTCGAGCCTGCACTAAGGGGAATGACTGATGCAAAAGCACCTTCTGAGCCTTGTTTCCCGGAAGTCGGCTGCTGCAGCGATTATCGCTGCTGCCACGCTGACCGGCTCGGTGACGCAGGCGGCGTTCATTGCCAACTTCGATGGTGGCAACACGACGGCGCATGCGTTTACGAGCTCTTCGGGCAGCCCGCCGAGCATTCAAAACGGCGGACCGTCCGGAAACTATGCCCGTTTGACTAACCTCAACGGCAGCAACAACAACTCGATCGCTTTCGATGAAGCGGTCGGTCAGACTGGCCCGGCTCCGGGCGGTCTGAAGATGGCCTTCAACTTCCGTCTCTCGACCGACGCGGAAAACGCGGCGGCGGGTGGCTGCTGCGGTTCTGCCGCGGACGGCCTCGGCGTGGGTCTGTTCTCGACGGCCGCCTATGGTGCGACCGGCGCGAAGAACCCGACGGGAGCGGACTGGGAACGTCCGAAGTTCGCGAACGCCCTGACGGTCGGTGTCGACGTCTTCCAGAACATCGATGTGCTCAACCTGAACTGGGCGGGCACCGAGCTGGCGGCCGTGGACGTGAAGAGCGTCGCGAACCTGAACGACGGCAAGTTCCACCGCGTGGTCGTGGACGTGAAGCCGAACGGCGCCAACGCGCTGATCGACATGCACGTCATCGAAGACGTGATGGGTGCCACCATCGTTCGTCCGGTCATGAGCAACGTGGCCGCTCCGGGCCTGAACCTGGCCGCCCTGCCGAGCTACCGCGTGATCGCGGGTGGTCGTACGGGTGGTGCGTTCGCCGCTGGCGACGTCGACAACATCTATGTCGACACCGTCCCGGTTCCGGAACCGGCTTCCCTGGCCCTGCTGGGTCTGGGTGGTCTGTCGCTGCTCGGCCTGCGTCGCCGCAAGTAGTTTTCACTCGGTCTGCCTGCGGGCAGATTGTGTTCACCAACAAGAGGCCGCTCCTTCGGGGGCGGCCTTTTTTTGTTGGTCCGCGACCGCCGCCCGCGACAGTTCCAGAGGCTGAGTTATCATGGAACGCTGGAGAGGCTCCGCAGGTCCCGCGCCAGGAAGCGTTTGGTAGACCGCCGAGTCACCGTCGCCGGGTCATCGTCGCTCAGGAGTGGTCGCGTGGTGTATTCGCAGGGGGTAGGTAGGGCAATTCGGTGGGCCGCCGAGGCAGGGTCGCGGTCCGCGCCGGTGTGGATCATGGCCTGCTGCCTGTGCCTGGCGGGCTGCGGGAGTCGCTCCGGGGAATCGGGCGGACCGGCCGATTCCGCAGGGAAGCCCGCGCCTGTGGCGACGAGCGGCATCGACGGCAGCAACTCGGCCGACGACCTGTTCGCGGA
>CAZUJM010000086.1:16704-21201 GCA_964620405.1 uncultured Pirellulaceae bacterium
CCGCCGCCTCCGCCCGCGCCAGCATCTTGGGGGACAGGTCCATGCACGTCAGGGCCGCGCACCGCCCACGGACGTAGCGTGCGACGCGCCCCCCACCCACCCCAATCTCCGCCACGCGTGCCTGGGGCGTCGACTTCGTCCATCGCGTGGTGGAGCACGAGCAGCCCTTCTTCATGCCTCGCAGCGTCGGCTCCGGCGCGGCGCTGTTCGACTATGACGCGGACGGTGATCTGGATCTCTACCTGATTCACAATGGCGGGCCCGGTTCCGGCGCCGTGAATCGACTCTACCGCCAGACGGAAGGAAAGTTCGAAGACGTGGGGGCCGGTTCGGGGCTGGATGTCGACGGCTACGGCATGGGCGTGGCTTGCGGCGACGTGAACAACGATGGCCGCGTGGATCTGCTGCTGACCGAGTATGGCCGGTCGCGGCTGTTCCTCAACGAGAGCCAGGACGGCACGCCGCGATTCCGCGACAGCACCGAGGCCGCCGGGCTCGACAATCGCCTTTGGGGCACCTCCGCCTGCTTCACGGACTACGACCGGGACGGCTGGCTCGACATGGTCCTCGTGAACTACGTCAACTACGATCCTTCCCGCTGGTGCGCCGACGGCAGCAGTCGGCAGGACTTCTGCGGTCCCGATCACTTCGCGGGACGCGTGACGATGGTCTACCAGAATCTGGGACGTGGCGAAGGAGAGGATACGGGCGCCGTTCGATTCAAGGACGTCACGGTCGCCAGCGGATTGGCGTCCCGGCCCGGTCCGGGGCTCGGCGTTTTCTGCGCGGACTTCGATGGCGACCATTGGCCCGACATCTTCATTGCCAACGACGGCAAGCCCAATCATCTCTGGATGAACCAGAAGGACGGCACCTTCAAGGAAGAGGCCACGTCGCGCGGTCTGGCCTACAACAGCATGGGCAAGTCCGAGGCGAACATGGGAGTCGCGATCGGCGACGTCGATTCCAATGGCATGTTCGACATCTTCGTGACGCACCTGTCGGACGAGACGCATACGCTGTGGAGCCAGGGGCCGGCGGGGATCTTCGTGGATCGCACGGCCATGTCGGGGATCACGGCGGCCAAGTGGCGGGGCACGGGGTTCGGCACGGTGATGGCCGATGTCGAGAACGACGGGGACCTGGACATGCTGATCGCGAACGGACGCGTGACGCGGGAGAGCGGGCCCATGCCGGAACTGGAGGCGGGGTTGCCGGATTTCTGGAAGCCGTACGCCCAGCGGGACCAGATCCTGCTCAACCAGGGGCAGGGCCGTTTCCAGGACGTGTCCGAGGCCACGCCATCGCTGTGTCGATTCGCGGGCGTCTCCCGGGGCATGGCGGCCGCCGACGTGAATCGCGACGGTGCCGTGGACATCCTGGTGACTCGAATCGCCGGTCCGCCCTCGCTGCTGATCAACCAGTCAAAGTCGCGTGGCCACTGGCTGCTGGTGCGGGCAATGGATCCGAAACTGAATCGTGACGCGTACGGCGCGGAGGTCTACGTATTGACCGATGGAAGGCAGTGGATGCGGTGGGTCAACCCGGGCTACAGCTACCTGTGCAGCAACGATCCGATGGCCCACTTCGGACTCGGCGAGGTGACGCAGGTCAAAGCCCTGCAGGTGCGTTGGCCGGATGGCACGCTGGAGGAGTTTCCGGGCGGGGCCGTTGATCGACAGATGACGCTGCAGCGCGGCGCGGGAAAGGTGCTGGAGTCGCCATGAAACGGGAGTCCGAGAGTCGTTCTCGTCGATCCGTGACGGAGCCGCCGGCCACGACCGCAGGCCAGGCGGATCTTTCGGCGCAGGTCGCGAGCGGATCGCGAAACCGGGGCCTGCTGCCGCTGTCCGTGGCGGCCGTGGTGGCCCTGGTCGCGGGGCTTGCGCTTTGGCTTGGTGACCGGCCAACTCCGGTTGTGGAGCCACCGGCGGCGACAACGCCCTCGGGCGATTCGACCGCGCAGGAGACGTATGCCGACAAGCTTCCTGAACCGCCACTGATTCGCCAGGAGAACGGCGACTTCGCCGTGGAGGCAGCCATCGAAGCGGATCGGCAGCGTGTGCTGGCCGAACCGCGATCGGCGGCTGCCTGGGGCGATCTGGGCTGCGTGCTGCTCGCGCACGAATTCAAGCAGGAGGCGGCCGACTGCTTTGCGGTCGCGGCTCGCCTGGATCCCAAAGATGCTCGCTGGCCTTATCTGGGAGGCCGCGCCTTTCGCCTGACCGACCCGCAGCGCACTCGACCGTTGTTCGAACAAGCCGTGGCGATCTGCGGTAACCAGCCCGCCGCTCCCCGCCTGGCCCTGGCCGAACTGCTGCTGGAAATCTTCGAACTGGACGCCGCCGAAGCGCAGATCAACGCGTACCTCGCCACGGATCGCGGCAACCCCCGCGCGCGTCTCGCCCAGGCCCGCCTGGCCAACCTCCGCGGCCAGACATCCGAGTGCGTGCAGCAACTGCGGGAACTGGGGCGATTCTCCGAACAGGTTCCCGAACTCCGTGGTCGCATGAAGCCGCTGCTGTTGATGCTGTCGGAATGTTATCGTCGCCTCGGACAAGTCGACGAAGCGGAGAAAATGCGTCTGTTGGCCGACCGCAATGCCGATCCCGTCTGGCCCGATCCGTTCTACAAATCGGTGACGGAGCGGCGGACTGGTTTGAAGCAGCAGATGACGGAAGCCCTCGCGCTGTTCGATCGCAAGAAATACGACGAGTCGATCGCGCTGCTGGAGCAGACCCAACGCGACTACCCCGACTCGATCTGGGCCAGGATCCTGATGGGGCGGGCGCTGATCCGCACGGGTGCGCCCGACTCCCAAGCCCCCGATCGCGACGAGCGGTTGCGGCGCGGTGAGCAGGTGCTGCGCGAGGCCTGGAAGCAGGACCCGAACAGCGTTGAGTCGATCTTCCGACTGGCCGTTGCGGTGGAGTACCTGGGGCGGCTGGACGAGTCGATGGAACTGTACAGCAAGGCCATTGAGATCAAGCCGGACTTCACCATGGCCTATCACAACTTGGCCTACTGCCACGAGAAGAAGGGCGATGTAGACGCCGCCATCCGCTCCATGCGCACCGCGGTCGAGGTGCAGCCGGATTTCCTCGAAGGCCTGCGAGCCTTGGGGAACTGGCTGATACAGCAAGGTCAGTACGCCGAGGCCGAGAAGTATCTGTCGTCCGCCGCCAAGCTCTCCCCGGAAGACGCCACGATTCGCATGCTGCTTGGGCGGGCTCGCCAGTCGCAACGCGATTGATGTCCAGAAGCGTGAACAGCCGCAGAGGTGATTGCAGCGAAGCGACGCCGCGTTTGTGGCTTCCCCCAGGGATGTTTCCGGCTTTCCGGGGTAGGGGCCTGGCCATTCGCTTGTTGTCGCCCAGGGTGCCACCTAAGATCGGCAGGGGAGGCAAGCACCGAGTGTGCGGGCCGCTCGGGCCGCGAAGCCAATTACGACGAATGGCTTTCTTGATTCGCCCCGGAACGGGTGTGGAAGGGAACAGGAAGAGGCATGCTGCGGGATCATCGTCATCGACGAACGGAATGGTTGCCTGGGGCGGACCGGGGCGCACGAAAACGACGCTGGCGAGGACGCTCGCGTTCCGCGGGGTCGGCGTCGAGGTCGCTGCGGATGGAACCCCTGGAATGCCGCCGGATTCTTGCCAGTGACCTGGTGATCTCCGAATTCCTGGCGACGAACGTCACCGGACTCCGCGATGCCGATGGGGATTTCTCGGACTGGATCGAAGTGCACAACCGCGGCAACGACGCGGCGGATCTCGGCGGCTGGCGTTTGACGGACGAACGCGGGCAGCTGGACAAGTGGCGATTCCCCGACGTGCAACTGGCCGGAGGACGCTCCGTGATCGTCTTTGCCTCGGGCAAGGATCGCGACGGAGCGGAGCTGCACACGAACTTTCGGCTGAGTGGGAGCGGTGAGTATCTGGCCCTGGTGTCGCCCGACGGTTCGACGATCGTGGACCAGTACGATCCGTATCCAGTGCAGTATGCGGACGTTTCGTATGGGCGTGAGCAGGTTGAAAAACGAACGGTCTGGGTGGAGCCGACAAGTGCGAGTCGCGTGCTGCTGCCCACGAATGCGGTCGAGGACGTACCGGCGGCGACATGGACCGGCGTCGGGTTCGATGCGTCGAACTGGGCCAGCGTGCCCGCGGCCATCGGCTTCGACCAGAACGCCGTGGATGGCGACTTGACGGCGTTGGTCGCTCCCGGAGGCCTGGTTCCCCAGATGGCTGGCCGAGCGACATCGGCGTACCTGCGAACCGAGTTCCCGATCACAGGGTCCGTGCCAGGACTCGACCAGTTGCAACTTCAAGTGCAGTCGGACGACGGGTACGTGGCCTACCTGAACGGCACCGAAATCGGTCGCTACCAGGCGGACGATCCGCTGGCATGGAACTCCGTGGCGACTCGTGACAACGGCGCGTCCGGCGGTAACGTGGTCTACTCCGATTTTTCCGATCCGGACCACCAGGACGACTT
>CAZUJM010000086.1:21211-21957 GCA_964620405.1 uncultured Pirellulaceae bacterium
TGGCAGGGATCGCGGTTGCAGCTGACTCCGCCCGCCGCGGCGCAGACGGGAGCCGCGTGGCTGACCCAGCCGCTGCGTTTCAGCGCCGACTATTCGTTCACCGCGTCCATGACCATCAACGCCTACCAGCCCGGCGGTCCGCTCGATATCGATGGGCGCGGTGGACATGGCATGACCTTCGTGCTGCAGTCCAACGGCCCCAATCGGTTGGGGGGCAGCGGCGGCGCCCTGGGGCTCGATGGCAGCGGCATGACGTTCGTCGCCGTCGAGTTGGATACCTACGCGTCGGGTTCGTTCGATCCAGACGGTAGGCTGGGGACGCATGTCGGTATCGATACGAGTTCCCAAGGCAACGTCGCGCGCACGGCGGTCAACCGGTTCAACGGCGATCCGGCGTTCCCCAACCAGCCGGGGCCTGGAGTGGATCGCCGGTATGTGTGGCTGGAGTACCAGGGGAGCGCGAAACGGCTGGATGTTTTCTTTGCGGCGCTGCCCGACAAACCGGCGACGCCGACGCTCTCCGCGACCGTGGATTTCCAGCAACTCTTCGGCGGTGTCACCCAGTTGTGGGCCGGCTGGACGGCCGCGACCGCGGAGGCCTTTAATGGACACGACGTGTTGTCCTTCCAGTTGGCCGCAAGCGGGCAGCAGGCGGGAGCGGCCACGCAAACGATCGACCTCCGCGCGGCCTCGTCGCTGCTCAAGAGCGGCACGAACGTATTGGCGCTGCAAGGACTGAACGCTTC
>CAZUJM010000087.1:0-3686 GCA_964620405.1 uncultured Pirellulaceae bacterium
ACTGCTGCAGCAGTTGGACAAGCTGTAGCGTCTCATCCTCGCCCATGCCGGCCACCAGGAACCGCTTCGGCGCGCGGGCAATCACTTCGGAATCGACCAGCACCAGATCCGGATTGCGAGGCAGGAAGACATAGTGATCGAACGTGCCGTCGGCATGGTAGAGCACCACGACCGCCGAGGTGGGCGCATCGGTGGAGGCGATCGTGGGCACGATCACGGTCTGAAGGTGACCGGCGAAATGCGCGACCGCCTTCGCCGTATCCATCACCTTGCCACCGCCCAGCCCCACCACGGCGTCACACGCCTGCTCGCGGGCCACGGCCACCAGCCGATCCACCTCTGCCTGGCTGCACTCGCCGCCGAACGATTCCACCCGAACCTGCAACTGCGTTGGCCAGCGCGGCTGGCAATGGGGCAGCACATCGCGCCGCGCTGTTCCACCTGCCACGACCAGCAGACGATTACAGTCCCGTCGCGCCAACTCTTCGCCCAGACCCTCCAGCACACCCGGTCCCTGCACGTAACGGCCGGGGAAAATCGCGGTGAGCGGCTTCATTCGATGATACTCCAGTGAAAAGAGGACGGATCAACTTCCGCGCCGGCACTCGGGCGAGTCCCGGGGAGGAGCGTCAACATGCCAGGTCGAGGCGACTGTTGGAGAAAGATCTTTTTTCGAGGCTTCGGCGCGAACATCGCATGGTAACCGGGCCACCGTCGCCCCTACAATGGCGGGCGGGCAGTTCCACCGCAAGGAGATGACATGGGCCATGAAGACCCCCCGGGTGCTCCAAATCGCTCGCGATCCCGGCCGTCATCGACCGGGTTCGCACGATCCGGAGGCGTGATCGGCACGGAAGCGGAAGTCGGGTTGCTGCGAGCCAGTCTCTCAACGGGCAACTACTGGAGCGACGACCTGGCGCCCATCGCGCAGTCGGCGCGTCGCTGGGGCCTGCGGGATATGGCGTCGCTCTGGATCGCGCTTTCCGCCTGCATCCCCACCTACATGCTGGCCTCCTCGTTGATCCAGGAGGGCATGAACTGGTGGCAGGCGGTGCTGACGATCTTTCTCGGCAACCTCATCGTGCTGCTGCCCATGGTGCTCAACGCGCACGCGGGCACTCGCTATGGCATCCCGTTTCCCGTCTTCTGCCGCGCTTCGTTCGGACTGCGCGGCGCGAACGTCCCCGCGCTGCTCCGCGCGTTGGTTGCCTGCGGCTGGTTTGGCATCCAGAGCTGGATTGGCGGGTGGGCCATCTACAAGGTGTTGGAGCTCTACATTCCCGCGTGGTCGCAGCTGGCGCCGTTGCCAAGCCTGGGCATCAACGCGGCCGAGTTCGGCTGCTTCCTCGCGTTCTGGATGCTGAACCAGTACATCGTCTGGCGCGGCATCGACTCGGTGCGCGTGCTGCTCAACCTCAAGGCCCCGCTGCTGATCGGCCTTGGCTTGATGCTGCTTGCCTGGGCCTATCGCGCGGCGGGCGGTTTTGGCCCCATGCTTTCGCAACCTTCTGAATTCACCGCAGGCGGTAAGCAGGCGGGGAAGTTCTGGTCCTTCTTCTTTCCCGCCCTGACCGCCAACGTTGGATTCTGGGCCACGCTGGCGCTCAACATTCCCGACTTCACCCGCTACGTCCGCACGCAGCGCGACCAGGTCCTCGGTCAAGCGATCGGCCTGCCCTCGACCATGGCCTTGTACTCCTTCATCGGAGTGGCCGTCACGTCGGCGACCGTCGTCATCTATGGCAGCGCGATCTGGGATCCCGTGGAGCTGCTCGCGCGATTGGAAAGTCCACTCTGGCATGCCGTCGGACTGGTCGGCCTGGTGATTGCCACGCTGGCCACGAACCTCGCCGCCAACGTCATCGGTCCCGCGAACGACTTCGCGAACCTCAGCCCGCGCTACATCACGTTTCGCATGGGAGCGATCATCACGGGACTGGTAGGCATCGTCATTCAACCCTGGCGCCTGGTGGCCGATCCGTCCGGCTACATCTTCAAGTGGCTCGTCGCCTACTCCTCGCTGCTTGGTGCCGTGGGAGGCGTGATGATCGCCGACTACTTCGTCCTGCGGCGCACGCGATTGGACCTGCGAGGGTTATACGACCCGGCGGGTCCGTACTGGTACAGCAGCGGCTTCCACCGTGCGGGACTGGCGGCCCTCGCACTCGGCATCGCCCCCTGCGTGCCCGGCTTCCTGGCGACGATCGAATGGATCCAGGCCCCGGCGTTCTGGACGGAGCTTTACCACTACGCCTGGTTCCTCAGCTTCGGCGTCTCCTTCGTTGCCTACCTCGCACTTGCGGCTCGATCGGTTCAAACCGCGGGTGACGACGCGCAGGCCGATCGTTGATACGCCGAGCTTACCTCCGGAAAGGTTCGCCATGAGCACCGACTACGACCGCATCGCCCGCGCATCCAAACTCCAACCCTGGCGCACGCATGTCGAACGCCACACGCTGCTCGAACTGCTGGGCGATGTCCGCGGCCTCTCGACACTCGACCTTGCCTGTGGCGAGGGTTACTACACGCGACTTTTGCGCAAGCTAGGTGCGCAGCCGGTCGTGGGTGTCGATCTCTCGCGCGGCATGATCGAATTGGCCGAAGCGCAGGAGGCCGCGCAGTCGCTGGGCATCGCCTACCAGGCTGGCGACGCCCGGGCGGTCGACCTGGGCCCCTGCCGCGACCTGGTTTTCGCGGCCTACCTGCTGAACTACGCGGAAAACTACGATCAACTGCTGGCCATGGGCGAGGCGATCGCCCGGAACCTCAAGCCCGGCGGCCGCTTCGTCACCGTCAACAACCAGCCCAACGACCCGCCGAGCAATTTCGAGACCGGCCGTGCGTACGGTTACTCGAAGCGACTGGAGGCCGGGCGTGCGGAACCGCTGCGCGAGGGCGATTCGATCATCTGGAGCTTCCACCTGCCCGAGGGTTCGATTGAGGTCACCAACTACTACCTGTCCGAAGCCACGGTGGAACGCGCGCTGCGGTCCGCAGGCCTGCAGGACATCCGCTGGCACCTTCCCCGAGTTTCACCTGCGGGTTTGCAGGAATTTGGCGAGAGCCATTGGCGTCCGCTGCTGAACTGCCCACCCATCGCGTTCCTCGAATGCCACCGGTAGACTTCACGCGTACGGACAGGGACGCTGTGTCGCAGTCGTCCTCATCTCTCGATGCCTTCCTTCGCCGCAGGCTCCCATGACGACCGAACCGAATCCGCAGCAACAGAATCCCTACGGTGCCTCCTTACCGACGGACGAGACACAAGCCACGAAGACCCAGCAGATGGCGCGTTCCATGCTTGAACGACGCGACCAGGGTTATACCTATGGGTACTTTTTCAAACGCAACCTGCCCGGATATCTCAAGCTCCTCATCGCTTACGGCGTGCCGACCCTGATCTGCGTGCAACTGCAACAGCGAGCGCTCGCCTGCGTCTCCGTCGGGATGATGCTTGGATCATTCCTGCGCGACATCGACTGGTTCCGCGCCTTTCTCAGCACCATTCCGCTCTCCGATGCCGTCACCAATTGGGAGAAGGTCCAACGAATCGCCGACGGCGTCGAAACGATCTGAGCCTTCGGGGATCAGTACGGTGGCTGGATGCATCGATGCCACGAATCGTCGCCGGCACACGCAACTCGTAGCCGGCACACGCCGTGTGCCGGTCTGCACTGCCAGCGAAG
>CAZUJM010000087.1:3786-20519 GCA_964620405.1 uncultured Pirellulaceae bacterium
AACTATGCCGTTCGCGGACAGAGAAGCGACGCACGACCGAACGTTCGAGGCACTTCGGTTCGGCACACGGCGTGTGCCGACTACAGGTGGCCGACTACAGGTCACTTCAATGTTGTCAGGTACTCCAGCAGATCCGCGGCTTGCTGGGCTGTCAGGTCGCGTAGCAGGCCTTCGGGCATCAGCGACAGAAGTTGCTGCGTCTGCTCCTCAATGCTCGCCAAGGGGATCGTCACAACCTGGTCCTGGGCGTCGCGCAGCATCAAGTGCTCGTCGGTGCGTTCCACAATCACGCCGGTCAACGAACGTCCATCGTCGGTCTGCACGACGTAAGTAACGTAAGCAGGATCAACGCGGCGTGATGGCTCCAGCAGGCTTTCCAGCAGTTGGCGACGGTCGTACTTCTTACCGATAGCCGTCAATTCCGGACCTACCTGCTTTCCGGACGCTCCCACGCGATGGCAGTTACGACAGTTGATGCTTGCTTGCTCGTGGAAAAGCAAACGCCCGCGATCGGCGTTGCCCTTCCGTTCCAAGATCTGCTCGGGACGAATCGTTGCGCCGAGCCGCTCCGCGCGTTGGTCCGCGGGCAGGAAGCGTTCAAACAGGTCACGCACGGTCACCTCGGGGTGACGCATTGCGCGGCCAAGCAGCTCCTCCCGAATCGACTCGGGCCAGCCTGCCGTCTCCAGCGCATGCACAGCGAAGAGCGCGCCGGGCGTAGTGCGGAGCAGCTGGTCGACCATCGCGGCCCTCTCCTCACTGGTCGTCGCTTGCTGAAGCCGCCGTGCTACTTGCTGGAGCGTTTCCGTCGAGTCTCCTGCTGCGTTCATCGTGCGAATCCAGTCGTGCACCAGGCCCAATCCGCGCAGGTCAACTTCGCTCGACCCCACATGCGGCATGCGGCCGCCGCCACTTTTCGCCATGCGATACAGCAGCACGGAACGATAGGGATCGCCAGGTTTGACCACACGCCCATCTTCGATGCCGAATGTCCCTTGCGACGGCATCTGGTTCACCAGGTTTGCGTCCTGAAGCGGCAGGCCCCACTGCATCTGGGCCAGCACCGCTCCGCCGGCATTCTGGCGATGGCAATGCGCGCAGTTGGCATGCAGGTAGGATCGCGCGCGTTGCGAAAGATCGGATTGCGTGTCGTGGGGATCGCACAGGCGCGAGGCTTCGTCGGCGTCGACATCGCCGCCCACGACGGCGACATCTACCAACCGCCGCAGCGACTCTTGACTCATCTGGCCTTTGTGGAAGGCCAGCGGCGGTCCGGCCCACTTGTTGTGGCAGCGCTGGCATTCGCCGCGTCCTGAGAACACCCAGGTCTGCCGACGCACTCCCCCCGGTGCCGCGGCATCCTGGACATCCAGCATCCGAGTCGCCCCGTCGGCGGGCACCAGTTCCGCGTCTGTTTGCTGGTCGTTCCAGCGGTAGCTGTACGTCTGCCAGTCGATCCCATCGAAGTGCAGGACCTGCGTCTCCACGCGGCGCAGGCTGCCGGGGTCGCCCTGTCGCAATTGCAGCGAAAGCGTTTTGGCGAGCACCGTGTCCGTTGGATAGGCCGAGTTCTCCGGGCGGAGTTCGATCGTCTCCATACCAGGCACGGCGACCACGCGTTCCGATACCGCGTAATCGGCCCACATCGGCGCATTGATCGTGTACGGCAACACGCCCGGCGCGGGACTCAACTCGGGCAGCGACGTGAACAGTCCCGTTTCGCTCAGCCTGCGCGGAAACTCGCCATCCGCCGCGCGTCGCGGATTCTCGACCAGGCGATGGATGGTCCCCGCGACATGGTCCAGTAGATAGCACTCCCCATCGCGATCCGCTCCGAAGCCTACGATGCGCAAAGTCGTATCCGCCAGCGCACGATGGTCGACGACGCGGCCATCGACGTAGCGGAAGCCCCAGATCTTGCCCGTGTCGTAGTCCCCATACACATGAAGACCGGCCAGTTCGGGCAGGCGGCGACCGTAGTACGTAAGCCCGTCGGTGATCGACGATGACTCGGAGTGGGAATGGTCGATGGTGGGAGCGAGGATCGGCGTGGGCCCGCGAGGCCAGTCGGGATTGATCGTCTGCCTCCCCTCCATCACGGCCCATCCGTAGTTGCCGCCACGTTCGACGCGATGCAGCATCTCCCACAATTCCCAACCGACATCGCCGACCCAGAGGTCGCCTGTCTTCTCATCAAAACTCATCCGCCACGGATTGCGGAGCCCATAGGCCCAGATTTCGCCGCGCGCTCCGGGCAGATCAACGAACGGGTTGTCTGGTGGAATCCGATAGTTGCGGCCCTCCTCGGCGTGGTCGACGTCGATGCGCAGGATGGCGCAAAGCAGGTTGGTAACATCCTGGCCGGCGCGCAGCACATCCGGCGGATTCGGCCCTTCGCCATCGCCAGTCGAAATATAGAGGCATCCATCAGGACCAAACTTCAGGCAGCACCCGTTATGGCCTCCCGACAGCCACGTGATGATGGTCGTTTCGCTGGCCATGTCGAGCGTTGGCGGATCGGTCTCGTTCATGCGGAAGCGCACGATCCGCGAGCCATCCGGTCGCCGCGACTCCTTGATGTAGCAAACATAGACGTAACGGTTCTCGGCGAACTTCGGATGGAAGGCCAGCGAGTAAACCTGCTCGACTCCTGGAATATCTCGTCGCAGGTCGGCCACCAGGTCGACCGACTCCACGTCTGGCCGGTTGGGAAACGAGACGATCCGTCCTCCCTGCTCCACCACGAACAGTCGGTCGCTGGTCGGAGTCGACGTGATGTCGACGCAGTTCTTGAATTCCAGCTTCGGAAACGCGTTGTCGACAACGTAGGGCAGCGGTGGTTCTGGCGAGCCGTGGATGCGCGAACGCGTCCACGGTTCGCGCTTCGCGGACGTGGCCTGCCCGGCGACTTCGTCGGCGGTGAGCCTGGTGGCACACGCGAAGAGAACCACGCACGCGAAAAGGCAGGGGGCAAGGAAGATACGGAGCCAATGAAACATGCGAGAGTCGATCCTCAGGAGTGACGAAACCTGGTCAGATCCCACCCCAACTCACACCAGTTCATCCAGCGGGTGGCCTTCGCCCACAATGCTCTGCGGACGACCGCTGGCGTCGAGGTAGTGGGTGTCGAGGGGAATCCCCAGGGCGTGGTAGATGGTGGCGAGCAGGTCCTGGGGCGTAACGAGTCGCTCGAGCACTCCGCCACCCCAGCGTTCGCTGGCACCAACCACGGTGCCGCCACGAATTCCGCCGCCGGCGAGGAGCACGCTGAAGCAGTCGGCCCAGTGGTCGCGTCCCGCGTTGCCGTTGATGCGCGGCGTGCGTCCGAATTCGCCGGCGCAGTAGATGATGACGTCGTCCAGCATGCCGCGCTGCTCCAGGTCTTCCACCAGCGTACCGATGGCGGCATCCAGCGGCGGGAGGTGCTCCTCCAGGCCCGGCGCGATCTGGTTATGATGGTCCCAGTTGCCGGTATTGATGTTGACGCAGCGGGCACCTGCTTCCACCAGGCGTCGCGCCAGCAGGGCACTCTGCCCATAGCGATGGCGGCCGTACCGATCGCGCAGCTTCTCGTCCTCGCGCGACAGGTCGAACGCCTCGCGGACCTGCGTCCCCGACACCATCTCCAGCGCCTGCTGCTTGAACACATCCAGGCCTTCCATCGTGCCGCTCTGGTCCAACTCGCGTCGAAAGCTGTCGAACTGCCGCAGCAGCGAACGCCGCGCCTCAACGGTCTGCATCGTCAGCCCCTCGGGCAAGGTCAGATTTGGAATGCGAAAGTCCTGGTCGTTGGGATCGGCACCCACTTCGAACGGGTTGTACGCCTTGCCCAGGTAGACCGCCCCCTGGTAGCCGAATGCCTCCGAGCGCGGAATCGTCACGTAGGCGGGCATCGGCGGCCGGCGCGAGCCCAGTGCGCGGGCGACGACGGAACCCAGCGATGGCCGCTGCGGCGCGTTGCGTGCGAGCGTCGGGCCGAAGAAACCGGTCTGCATCCAGTGCGAGGACGGTGCATGGATACCGTTCTCATGGTGGACCGAACGGACGATCGCCAGATGCTGCATCACGGCTGCCTGCCGCACGAGTCGTTCGCCCACCGCGATTCCGGGCACGCTGGTCGCAATCGGCCGATACATGCCCCGGTATTCCGCCGGCGCATGCGGCTTCATGTCGTACGTATCCTGCTGGCTGATGCCGCCATCGGTCCAGAACACGATCAAGGACTTCGAGCGCCGCGAAGCACCAGCCCCCTGCGTTGCGCCAGCCTGCGTTGCATCCGCCTGGGCTTCGCGGCGCAGCAGGTCGCTCAGCCCCAGCCCCAGCATCGGCACGCCGACCTGCAGCAGGTTACGCCGCGTGATGCCCGCACAGTTCCGGAAACGTTCGCCCGTCACGTGAAGCATGGAAGTTCCGATCGTATCTGGAGGTTCAGGTCCGCGGGACCAGGTGATTGGATTGACGACGGCGGCAAGGGTATGCGTTCTTATGCATCGTATCCATCAGTGATTGAACAGGAACTCATGCGTAGCCAGCAGCGACCAGAGCAGCGATCGGATGGCCTCCGGACGATCGGGCTGCGAGCCAAGGAACTCAACGGCCGCCTGTCGCTCGTCCTCGCGAGGCGGACGGGCAAGCACGCGGCGAAAGAGTTCATCGGCAAGAGCCGCCGGCTCCATCGTCGAGTCGGCCAGTCGCCGCGCGTAGCCTTGTGCATGCGTCAGCTTCCGGTGGACTTCGGCCGAGTTGACCAGTTCCAGCGCCTGCGACAACGACGGCGCATCCGCTCGCTCGCACTCGCACGCGGTCCGCCGCGCGGGGCGGCCAAAAACGTCCAGGAACGAGGCCGCCACATTTTCGTCCGGCAGGTCGATCGCGCGCGTGCCCGGCGGGAAGGTTCCCCCGCCACCGGCGAATTCGGTCGGAACGTCCAACACCTGACTGATACCGTCGAGCAATGTTTCCGCCGTCAGGCGTCGCGGATAGAACCTCGCGAACGACTGCGTGTCCGCCGCGTTGCCCGCATGCGATGCCGATTCGAGTCGATACGCATGGCTGCTGGTGATCACACGGACCAGATGCCGGACATCGTAGCCGCTGTGCGTGAACTCATCGGCCAGCACCTGCAACAGTTCCGGATTGCTGGCTGGATTGGAGCTGCGCGCGTCGTCGATCGGGTGGATGATGCCGCGTCCCAGGAAGTGTGCCCACATGCGATTAGCCATGGTGCGGGCGAAGTACGGATTGTCCGGACGCGTCATCCATTCGGCAAATCCTCGCCGCGGATCCTCGGCCGGCTCCCTCGACTGGTCCGCGGCATCGTGCACCTCCGGCCAGATCTCCAATCGGTCGGTCCGCGTGAGGGTCGCGTTCGCGCGAACGTAGATCACCTCGTCCGTGGGCACTTCGGCATCCGCGAAGCCGCCTTTGCGTCCGATCCGAGAGAAAATCGCCGCCAAGCTTTCATAATCCTGCTGGCTCCACGCCTCCGCCGGATGATGATGGCACTGCGCACACTGCATGCGGAATCCCAGAAACGCCTGGCTCACCGACTCGACAAACTCCGGAGGCTTGCGGAGCGACCGGTACCAGACCGTGGGCGGATTTTCGCGCTGGCTGCCGGTCGCCGTCAACAGTTCCCGGACAAACTGATCGTACGGCTTGTTCTCGGCCAGCGAGTCGCGGATCCAGCCGGCGAACAGCGTCGTCCCGGCGCGCTGCTGGCTTGTGGAATAACCGGCGCCTCGGTTCTGCAGGATGTCGGCCCATTTGACCGCGAAGTAACTGGCATACTCGGGACGTTCCAGCAGGCGATCGACCAGCTTGCCGTGCTTCTCCGGGTCGCCGTCTGTCACGAAGGCGTCCAGTTCCTCGGGCGTCGGCAACGTGCCGCAGATATCGACCATCGCGCGGCGCAGGAAGACACGGTCCTCGGCCACGCCGGACGGCACCACGCGCAGCTTGCGCCACTGCTGCAGCAGCGCCTGCTGGATGGGCGTGGCGACAAGCTGTCGCTCCAAGTCGTCCAACTGCCGCTCGACGTTCGCCACCTCCGTGGGCTCCGTGACATAGGGCACCACCGCCGACCAGTTCCGCAAGGCTTCGCCGTAGCGGGCCGAGACGACAAACACGCCCGGGCGTCCCGTCAGTTGCACGACGCCTTGCGCGTCGACCGTGGCGATCTCCGGCTCGTTCGACTGGTAGACCGCCTGCCGCGTCACGTCGCGAGGATCGCGTCGCTCGTAGTGGGCTCGCAGCGACAGCGGGATCGTCTTCGGCGGATCGGCCGGGAACTCGGGCGTCACGAACTCGATCGCCAGCACCTGGGGATCGTCGGGAGCGGGAGGCATCGCGCCTTGCGCGATCCAGTCCTTCAGCAGTCGATAGTCCTCGCTGTTCTCCTCCAGGCGTTTACCGCCCCCGTGGGGCATCTGGGCCGTGGCCTTGAGCAGCAGCAGGCTGCGTTCCGGCGCCGCAGGGAAGATCCGACGCCCTCGCGCCTCGGTGACCAGCGCATGATAGTCCACCTCCGGCTCGAACCCGAGCAGCGACAGCCGGAATCCGTTCTGCCCGGAGGCCTTGCCGTGGCAACCGCCGCCATTGCATCCCAATCGCGTCAGCAGCGGCACCACGTCGGCGTGGAAGAACACGCGATCGCCAAGCGAGGCCTCGACCGCTTCGAGCGTCGCGACGGACGCATCCGATTGGGCCTGGGCCGCGAGAGGATACAACAGCGTTACCAGGCATGCGACAACGACGCGTCGCGTCACGAGACGCAGCGTGGACGCGCTGGACAGGATCGGTCGCAGGAGTGTTCGCAGAGTCATTCGACGATCTCGAGGTTTACGAGGCTGCTTCCGAAGTAACGCGGCTCGTCCTCGACGACGCCGACGGTCAGGAGTCGCAGCGCGGGCACGCGGCCCAGCGGAGCGTCGTCCTGGACAATGATCTGCAGCGAGCCCTGCTCGGACTGGCCGACGAACGTTTCGCCGCGCGACAGCAAGCCGGGGACGTCGGTGACCTTGCCGGCCACCGCCAGTTCGGTGTGCATCTTGCCGATGAATCCCGGCAGCCGCTGCGCCTGGTAACGTACCAGAATCGTCTCGCCCCGTCGTGCCCGGGTCACGGCCAGGGGATCGGTGGTCACATGGAACCTGGCCGGTACCACTTCGACGGTCACCGGATTGCTGAACAACGTGCGTGTCTCCACCTTGCCATCGGGCAGTCGCTGTTCGATGTCGCCCCGCACGACCCACGAATAGTTTCCCACGGGAAGCGTCGGGGGCAGGTAGAAGCTCAGGAACGTGCCGGGCGAACCGGCGGGCAGCAGTGCCGATTCATTGCGCACGAGATCGGGCAGTCCTTCGCCGACGAGGCGTACGGCCACCGGTGACACGCTCGCGTCACGCTCCAGGCGCACGAACAGATCGAGCACGCTTCCCTGCGACGCGGCGAATCGCAACGCTCCGTAGAGGTGATGGTCGAGGGCCGGATCATGGGCCAGCGTGAGTCGATAGGGTTCGCGACCGCGGACGGCGACATGGAATCGTGAAGCAATCCTCCCCCAGCCCTCGGGCCGACCCACGCGGACCCGCGACCCTGCCCGCACGATCGACACCTCGCGCCCATCGGCCGACTCCATCTCCAGCCGCAACGCTCCACTACCTGCTTCATCCATGGCGTCGGAGACCGAGGATAGCACCAGCGTGCCGTGCGAGGCGTGCGGGGCGATCCAGGTATCCGGGCAGTCGACTCCGGCGGGAACATCGAGCGCGCGAAGGCGCAAGCCTCCGTGGCTGCCGCGTCGCCGCACGGCCCAGACGTCCAGCACTTCGCGTCCCCCCGCCGCCAACACAATCGCCGACGATTCATCGCGGCGCGCGACCACCACCGCCGCCGACTCCGCCTCCTCGCGCCGCACCGCCAGTCGATAGACTCGACGCGGATCGCGATCGGCTCCCTGGTCAAGGTCGCGCACCAGCAGCAGGTAGCGTCCGTCGTCGGGGGCCACCCATCGCCCGGCCGGGTCGGTGGTCTGCAGCGCGAAATCGACCGGGGCGGCATCGCGCGTCGGGACCGGCGGTTCGCGCGGAGGGAACGTGTGCAGGATCGTGCGCCGTTCATCGTCGCGGCAGATGCATACCTGCAGATCCACCGGCGATGGCAGTCGCTGGCCCCAGGCTTCGACATGCAGCACCTCGCCTCGCTGAGCCGACAACGCGAACCATTGGGCCTCCGTACCCGACAGTTGACCGGCCACTTCACTGGGCACACGCACTGCGGGTGGTTCGCTGGAGGACAACCGCGTGTCATCGGCGTTCACCGTGACCACCGGCACGTCGGTGGTGGCCAGCGGAATGACTCGCACGCTACCCGGATAGTGCCAGGCCACGCCACGCCACTCCAACTGCCGCGCCTCCAGCCGCAACCCGTCCGACGCTTCCGCGCGTGTCGACTCAGCCTGCACCGTCACCGTGCGCCGCTCCAGCGTCTGCGTGGGCAAGGCATCATCCTTATCGCCCGGTGATCCGGCCGTGGACGTTTCCGCTGCAGGGTCGGACGGTTCGCCCAGGTTCCAGCCGAAGAGCGTCACCTCCGAGGTTTCGCCCGCGCGCACGACGGCGGGATGGCAAAAGGCAACGCGGGGCCGCGCGTCGATCTCGAGGCGATAGACATGGTCGGGCCCGCCGGCCAGCACGAGATCCTGCACGCGGACGATGTAGTCGGCCGTCTCGGGTGCGCGAAAAGCGATCAGCGGTTCGGTACCGAAGTAGCCGCGATTCACGGCCAGTCGTTTGCCGCGCGCGTCGTACAATTCCAAAATGGCACGCATGCGGGAGTCGATCCGTTCCGCCAGGCATTCCATCACCACCAGCTGCCCCTTTTCGGCGTGGAAGCAAAAATGATCCTGGTCGCCGGCTGCATCCATGCGCCCGTTGATGGCCTGGTTGAGGGAGACGCGCGTCGCACTGGCCAGTGAGGAGTTGCCCAGCGTGGAGTTACCCTGCGAAGATTCGGCTTCGACCTCCACGACTTCAGGAACGTCGCTGACCAGCAGCGTCCGCGGGCCGCTGACTCCCCCGGGACCTTCGACCCACACCTCGTAAAAACCGGGCGCGACCTCGGCGGGAATCGCCAGTTGGCCTTCCAGTATCGTGGTCGCGCCGTCGGCAGCCGACTGCCCGCGCGCCAAGCAACTCGCTCCGAAACTCGCGACGATCCGCGAGGCGCCTTCAAGTCCGACGCCGGAAAGTTTCAAGTCGGCCAGCTGTCCGCGCTGCACGCCAGCCGGGAAGCAGACATCCAGGATCGGCCGAGGGGCCGTCGTCTTGTTGCCGGACTGCGGAGCGGGCTGCGCGATGGCCTGCTGCATCGCGACGCCAAGCAGGGCCAGGAGCAGCGCGACCAGCGCGCGTTGCCCCGTACGCCCAAGCCCTCGTCGCCGAAAGAGACAGCGTTCCACCATGCGGCCCGTCCATCGGCCGCGAAGGGCCGTCCTCTTTGAACTCGCTCTCAAGTCCTGAATCGTCCGCGCCGCCACGACGCGGAGCATCAGCGTAAACGCGCCGCAGCCCCCCGATCAAGCAAATAGCGAGTGCACGACTTCGCCGTAAACATCGGTGAGTCGATAGTCGCGTCCTCCGAAGCGGTAGGTCAACTTCTTGTGATCCTGTCCCATCAGGTGCAGGATGGTGGCGTGCAGGTCGTGTACATGGACCTTATCCTGGATGGCATGCCAGCCGTACTCATCGGTGGCTCCATGGACCATTCCGCCGCGGATGCCGCCGCCGGCCATCCACATCGTGAAGCCGAACGGATGGTGCTCGCGTCCATCCGTCCCCTGGGCGGTCGGTGAACGACCGAACTCGCCACCCCACAGGACGAGCGTATCCTCGAGCAGCCCGCGCGCCTTCAGGTCGGCGAGCAGCGCTGCGATCGGCTGGTCGACGGCACGGCACCGCTTGGGCAGCTCCTTCTGCAGTCCGCCGTGCTGGTCCCAAGCGTTATTGACCGGGGCGTCGAAGAGCTGCACGAGCCGCCGCGCCAACAGGCACTGCCGCCCGAACATCTCCGTCTCGGGCTTGTCGGTGCCGTACATCTGGTGCGTCGCGGTGCTCTCCCGGTCGATGTCGAAAGCCTCCGGCGCCTCGCGCTGCATGTGGAAAGCCAGCTCGAACGAGGCGATGCGTGCTTCCAGTTGGCTGTCGAGGACGCGGTCGCGCTTATGGATCTGGTTGAGCTGCGCGAGGGCGTCGAGTTTTGCGCGCTGGCGAGCCACATCGCCGGTGGGATCGTCGATGTTGGCGATGGGATTCTTGAGATCCCGGACCAGCGTGCCTTGGTAAGCGCTGGGCAGGAAGCTGGACGCCCACAGCTGCGCGCCCTGGAAGACAGCGGCGGGACTGACGACGACGAAGCCCGGCAGGTTTTGGTTCTCGGTGCCCAGTCCGTAGGTGAGCCACGATCCCATGCTGGGGCGCGAGAACGCCTGTTCACCCGTGCACATCTGCAGGGCCGCTCCCGTATGGTTGATGTTGTCGGCGACCATCGAGCGAATGACGCAGAGGTCGTCCGCGAGCGCGGCGGTGTGCGGCAACAGCTCGCTGATTTCGATGCCGGACTGGCCGTGCTTGCGGAACTTCCAGGGCGAGGCCAGCAGGTTGCCGGTGCGCGTTCGCTCCAGCTTCGGTTTTTCGAAGGGCAGCGGCTGTCCGTTTTCGACCAGGAGTCGAGGCTTGGGATCGAACAGATCCACCTGCGACGGGCCGCCCGGCATGTAGAGGAAGATGACTCGCTTGGCGCGCGGCGCATGGTGGGACGCTCGTTCGGCGAACGGCCGGACGGCGCGATCCGGTTCGGCGGCGGTTAGCAGGTCGGCGAGCGCGAGCGCGCCAAAGCCGCACCCGGCCCGCCGCAACGCCTCACGCCGACTCACGCCATTCCGCATTTCCTCTCGCATGATCCTGCCCCCTCTGCCCGTTCCCTCTTGTCTGGTCGGTTCAGTCCACATACAGGAACTCGTTGCTGCACAGCATCAGGTGCGCAAAATCCACCAGTCCTTGCGTACCCTGGGGCGATGACGAGTCCGGCGCGGCGATGACGCGCAGTCCGACCTGCAGTTCTTCCTCCGTCGCCGGTCGCCCGAACAGCAACTGGAAAGCGCGATCGACGCGACGTCGCGCGAGCTGCTCGTCTGGTGCTCCGGAGTCTGGAGGCACGTCGCCCTGAAGACGCTCGGCCAAGTGGCGTGCCTGTTCGAGCACGAAGGCGTGGTTGAGCAGGAACAGGGCCTGCGGCGCAACGGTGCTAACCATGCGTTTCTCGGTGGACGCGTCGGGGTTAGCGGCGTCGAAGAGCGTGGCGTAGCTGCTGCGATCCCAGCGCGCGGTCTGCACGTACAGAGAGCGTTGGCGGATGTTCAAGTCATCGCCGGCCGGGCCGCCGCCCGCGAGATCCAGTCGTCCGGCGACGGACAAGATCGCGTCGCGCATGGCTTCTGCTTCCAGCCGACGCGCGGCGTAGCGTCCCAACCAGCGATTCTCCGGGTCGCGTTCCAGTCGATCTCGCGGCACGACACTCGACTGCCGGTACGTGGCCGAGAGCACCATCAGGCGATGCATGGCCTTGATCGACCAGCCTTCGCGCACGAAACGCGAAGCAAGCCAATCGAGCAGTGCCGGGTGCGACGGGGGTTCGGAGAGCAGGCCGAAGTTGTTCGGCGTGCGGACGAGGCCTTCCCCGAAGTGGCCCTGCCAGAGTCGGTTGACGAGGACGCGGGCGGTGAGCGGGTTTGAGTCGGAGGCGATCCAGTGCGCCAATTCGCGCCGCCCGCTGCCTTGCGTGATGGGCGGCTGCGATTCGCCTGCGAAGAATACCGGCATGCGGCGCGGCACGACCGGGCCCAGGCGCGTGTAGCTGCCACGAATATGGATGGGAACGTCCTGGATTCCCGGGAACAGTCCGCCGGGCGTGCCGCCGTCGGTCGTCGCGATGGCCCGCGGCGGATCCGCCGGCATCGCGGCCTGCTGCTGCTCAATCCGCTTCAAAAGCTCGAGGCGTTCCGGATCCTGCTCGCCGGGCTTCGGATCGCGTTTGTCGAGCATCTCCAGCAGCGACTTGGTTTCGGCCAGCTGCCGCTGGAGTTCCTCGTAGCGTTCTGCCTCCGCGCGCGGCACCAGCGGCACGCGGTTCATCGTGTACTCGCCGCCCTTCGCGCCGAGGTCCTTGAGCAGGTGGGAGCTGTAGAACATGCCCGCGAGTCCGTAGTAGTCGGCCTGCGAGACCGGATCGAACTTGTGGTCGTGGCAGCGGGCGCAGCCAAGGGTCAGGCCCAGAAACACCTTGCCGATGGTGTCGACGTTGTCGTCCACCATGTCGCTGACCATCTTCTCCTTGTCGGCGTCGCCGCGATCCCACGCTCCGTTGGAAAGGAACGTCGTGGCGACCAGCCCGTCCGGATACACCTCCGCGCCCGAGGGACTGGGTAGCTGATCCCCGGCGATCTGGTGCACGATGAATTCGTTGTAAGGCAGGTCTCGATTCAGCGAATCGACGACCCAGTCGCGATAACGCCACGCTTCCGTGATCTCGCAACTCTCGGTGCGTGTCTTCGGGTCGGAGTCGTAGAAGTCGGCGTAGCGCACGACATCCAGCCAATGGCGGGCCCACCGACGTCCGTACTCGGGCGACGCCAGCAGTCGCTCGACGACACGCTCCTGGGCTCGATCAGTTCCATCGGCCAAAAACGCGTCCACTTCTTCGGGTGTTGGCGGCAGTCCGACCAGGTCGAAGGTGACGCGGCGCAGCCACTGCCGGCGATCGGCTTCGGGAGCCGGCTCCAGCCCCTGGCTCTCTAGCCCGGCGAGAATGAAGCGATCGACATCGTTGCGTACCCACGCTTCGCGTGTCACCGTCGGCGGCGAGGGATTGGCGACGGGCTGGAAGGCCCACCAGGCGCGTTGATGGTCCGAGGCGGCGAATCCGGCGGGCCTCGCGCTGGCGGAATCGGGGGCTGGCGAGCCCGTCGCCGGCCAGGGCGCGTTCATCGCCACCCAGCGTTCCAGCTTCTCGATATCCGCGGCCGGCAACTTGCCCTTCGGCGGCATCTTGGGCTCGCCCAGATAGCGCACGGCCTGCACCAGCAAGCTCGCGTTGGCATCGCCGGGAACCAGGGCCGTGCCCGAGTCGCCGCCTTGCAGCAGGGCCTCGCGGGAGTCGACGCGCAAGCCGGCCTCCTGACTCTCCCTGCCATGGCACTCCGAACAGTGCTCCACGAGCAGCGGCCGGATCTCCTTCTCGAAGAACTCCTCGTCCGCCCGCGCACGGTCCCACCCGCTGATGCTCCAGACCAGCATTGCGAACACAATCAAGGCCCAGGATCGTGCGCAGGAACTCGGCAGCAAGTTGCGTGGCTTCATCGGCGCACTCGCATTCAGCACACCGGCGCGGTGTGCGTTACGGGATGCTCCACGTACGAATGTTCATCACGCGAAGCAGGAGCGACTGGTCAGGCGGGTAGGAAGGCGGGAGGATTCGGCGGCGCGAGGGGGACCGGCCACGAGCCCCCCCTTTCGACGCCGAACTACCCCCCAGTATTATGTCCGCGAACCGGAGAATCAACGGTGCGGCGCGAGAAGTTGGGAGCCGACCACAGGATCTGGCCTGACGATCGCCGTCACATCGCAACAGATTGCCATCCCAGCGAGGATGAGAATGAGATTCGGCGCGACTGGCCTGCTGCTGATGGTGTGCTTCCTCGGAGTACCGGTGGAGGCGGGTGAGTTTCGCGTTGAAAAGGCGGTGACCTACCTGCCTGCAGATCGTGAGGAGAAAGGAGACCTTTACGTTCCCGTGGAAGCGAACGGGCCTCCGCGGCCGGCGATCGTGGTGCTGCACGGGGGCGGCTGGGTGTCGGAAGCTCGGGATTCGAATCGGGAAGTGAACATCGCCGAAACCCTCGCGCGACACGGCTTCGTGGCCTTCAGCATCGACTACAAACTGGCCCTGGAGAACGACACGAACGTCGGCTTTCCCCAAAACGTGCAGGATTGCAAGGCCGCCATACGCTGGCTGCGGGCGAATGCGGCCCGGTATCGCATCGACCCGGGCCACCTGGGCGCCATCGGCGGTTCGGCGGGCGGTCACCTGGCCGCGATGCTGGCCGTGACCGGCCCGGAGTGCGGACTGGAGCCGCCCGGCTATCTGGAAGAGTACTCCTCGCGCGTCCAGTGCGCGGTAAACCTGTACGGTCCCGTGGACATTGAGAACTGGCGCGATCTCCAGGTGCTGCGCAAGACGCGCGCCGAAGCTCCCGAACTGTACCAAGCCTTCTCCGTGCTCACCTACATCACCCCGGACGACTCCCCGATTTTGACGATCCAAGGAACGGCCGACGAAGTGACTCCGATGTCCCAGGCTGAGGCTTTGGCGGGCAAGATGAAGGAACAGGGTGTACCGCATCGGCTGGAGGTGATCGAAGGCGCCGGCCACTCGTTCGACCTGCAACCCGACCAGGCCGACCTGCGACCGATGGTGTTGGAATTCTTCGACCAGCACCTGCGCCCCAGGCGGCCCTGATCGCCCGCCGACGCGGACGCTCCGCTCACCGAAGATTTGGGATTCGCCGCCGAGTGTGGTACAACCCCGGTCGTATGCCGGGCGGAGCGTCCGGCGAGTGGAACCAAGTTCGTGACGCAGCGCGGCCCGCACGGCATTCGATCAGCACGGCATTCGATCAGCACGGGGCTTCGCCGCGGAACGCCTGGACGCCCGCGGCTCGGAGGACAACGCATGCCCTCATCGCCAATGCTTGCTCCGTACCGGCTGCTGCAACGCCCGGGCGTTGGTCGCGGCTTCTTCGGCTTCTTCCTGCTGCATGCTTGCGCGACGTTGCTGCACGCGCAAACAGCGGTCGCGCCGCCCGTCGACTTTGATCGCGACGTGCGTCCGATCCTGGCCGATGCCTGCTATGCCTGCCATGGACCGGACGAAGCCGACCGGCAGGGCGAGTTGCGATTGGACACGCGCGAAGGCTTGGACGAAGTGCGTGGCGACCGTCGAGTGGTGGACCGGCAGTCGCCCGAGCATGGCTTGGTCTGGGAACGGATCCATAACGAGGATGCGGAACTACGCATGCCGCCTCCGGCATCGGGCCGCGCGCTAACGGCGGCGCAGCGGGAGATGCTGGAGCGTTGGCTGCGGCAGGGCGCGGATTGGCAGCCTCACTGGGCGTTCCGGACGCCGCGCAAGCTGCCTGTGCCGACCGTCGAAAACTCCACCTGGTCGCATGACGCGTTGGATCGCTTCATCGAGGATCGGCTCCGTCGCGAGCGGCTGGAGCCATCGCCTCCCGCCTCGAACCTCACTTGGCTCCGTCGCGTCACGCTGGACCTGACGGGGCTGCCACCGACGCCTGCGGAGGTGGCTGCGTTCCTGGCCGACGCGTCGCCTAGCGCGCGGGAACGCGTGGTGGATCGGCTGCTGGCCTCTCCGCATCTCGGCGAGCGACTGGCGATCGACTGGCTCGACGCGGCCCGCTATGCCGACACGAGCGGCTACCAGAACGACGGACCGCGGCATATGTGGCGCTGGCGCGACTGGGTGATGGACGCCTTCAATCGCGGCATGCCCTTGGATGAATTCACGCGGCAACAGATCGCGGGCGACCTGCTGCCCGGCGCGACCCTCGAGCAGCGGGTCGCCACCGGTTTCCAACGCAATCATCGGGGCAATGCGGAGGGAGGGATCATTCCCGAGGAGTTCGCGGTCGAGTATGTCGTGGACCGCGTGGAGACCACCGCCGCCGTCTGGCTTGGCCTGACGCTGGGCTGCGCGCGATGCCACGACCATAAGTACGATCCGATCTCGCAGCGGGAGTTCTACCAGCTGTTCGCCTTCTTCAACAATGTTCCCGAGCACGGGCGCGCGATCAAGGAAGGCAACTCCCCGCCCTACCTTGCCTGGCCCACGGAAGCGCAGCGACGCGAACTGGCGGAGATCGAACGGCGGTTGGCGGAGGCGGAGCGCGCGTGGTCGGGCTGGCAAGCGGAAGTCGCTCGCGCGCAGCAGACCTGGGAAAACGAACAACGAGCGGAACTGCGACAGGCGGATCCACAACAGACGCCGTTGCCGCGCGATGCGCGCTGGACGCCAAGGGCCGAGGCGGCGTGGGCGTGCGAGGCGGAGGCGGGTTTCGAGCGTCTGCCGGGCGCGGTGGGCTCGGGGCTGCGGCTGGACGGCACGCAGGCCATCGAAGCGGCAGACGCCGGGCCTTTCGGCTACCGGGATCGCTTCACGCTGGCCTGTTGGATTCGCCCGGAGCGAAGGTCGGGGACGATCGCCAGCCGGATGGTGGACGAACCGGAGGGCGAGGGCTACAGCTGGACGCTGCGTGACGGACATTTGCAGCTGAACCTCGTCAAACGCTGGCTCGACGATGCGATTCGCGTTGAGACGGCGCAGCCGATACGCGGCGTCGAGCCGCTTCACGCGGACACGTGGATCCATGTGGCGACGACGTACGACGGTTCGCGCCGCGCCGAGGGCGTGCAACTGTTTGTCGACGGGGAACGCCAACCGACGCGCGTGCTGTTGGACCAGATCAACCAGACGTTCGCATCGACCGAGCCGTTCCGCTGGGGGGCGGGGCACGGCACCGCGGGACGTTACCAGGGCGGACTGGATGAGGCGGCGATCCACGCGCGGGCGCTGGAGGCCGACGAGATCCGGGCGCTGGC
>CAZUJM010000087.1:20529-21817 GCA_964620405.1 uncultured Pirellulaceae bacterium
GTACGCCGTCGAGATCGACGGTGAGATCGTGCCGATCCTCGCGTTGCCGCCCGGCAACCAGACGGCGGCGCAGCGAACGCAGGTCGCCGCCTGGTACTTGGCGCACGTCGCGCCGACTGCGGCGCGCGAAGCGCACGACCGCTGGCAGGAGCTTCGCGAAACCCGTCGACAGCTGTTGGATTCGCTGCCCACCGTGATGGTCATGGAAGAGCTTGCCACGCCGCGCGCCGCGCATGTGCTGGTCCGCGGCCAGTACGACCAGCCGGGCGAACCGGTGCGGCCCGATGTGCCGGCCGTGCTGCCGCCGCTCCCCAGCGACGCGCGAGCCGATCGGCTCGACCTGGCCGGCTGGCTGCTCACGCCCGAGCATCCGCTGACGTCCCGGGTGCTCGTCAATCGCTACTGGCAGCTGCTCTTCGGACGCGGCCTGGTGCGCACGCCGGAGGACTTCGGCTTGCAGGGCGAGCGGCCCGACCATGGCGAACTGCTTGACTGGCTCGCGGTCGAACTTCGCGAGGGCGGCTGGGACTTGAAAAGGCTCCTGCGACGGATCGTCCTCAGCTCCACCTACCAGCAGTCATCAACGGGTTCACGGCCGCTGTGGGAACGCGATCCGGAGAACCGCCTGCTGGCTCGCCAGTCGCGTGTCCGGCTGCCGGCCGAGCTGATTCGCGACCAGGCGCTGGCAGCGGCCGGCGTGCTGCAGCGTCGCGTCGGCGGCCCCTCGTTCAAGACGTACCAGCCCGAGGGCCTGTGGAGCGAGATCGCGACGGACAAGGAGTATGTGCGGGCGACGGGCGCGGAGCTGTACCGGCGAAGCGTGTATATCTATTGGAAGCGGACGATTGGACCGCCGATGATGCAGACGTTCGACGCGCCCGCGCGCGAGACCTGTGTCCTGCGCCGCGCGGCGACCAACACGCCGCTGCAGGCGCTGCTGACGATGAACGAGACCGGATTCCAGGAAGCGTCCCGCCTGCTGGCCGAACGCGTGCTGCGTGACGGCGGAGCGACCGATGCGGAACGCCTCGACCTGCTGATGCGGCTCTGTCTGACGCGAGCGCCGCAGGCCGAGGAGCGTGCGATCCTGCAGCGGTCGCTCGACCGCGCTCGGCAGCGATACGCCTCCGACGAACCAGCCGCCCGCGCCGCCACAACCCTTGGCGACTCGGTCCCCGACCCTCGCTGGCCCGCCGCCGAACTGGCCGCCTACACGGCCGTTAGCAGCCTGGTGCTGAACCTCGATGAAACGATCTCGCGCGAGTGATGAATGCCGTGGGATACCCGC
>CAZUJM010000088.1:0-21803 GCA_964620405.1 uncultured Pirellulaceae bacterium
CTGTGGGGCGTGCGTCGATTCCTCCGGCGACAGCAGGCATGCGCGCGTCGCTGGCTGGATGGAAACGAAGCACGGCGGCTTGACCGGATGACGTTGCCGGCAACCGTGGACAGGAGCCGCTTTCAAACCATCATCGAAAACGAATACCTGCCCCTGGAAACCGACTATTTCCGCACCATTTACGCGGTATCCCTGGCGAAAATGGACCTGCTTGGCAGTTTTCCGGAGGCCGATGACCGAGGTTTGATCGCATCGCTCCCGCCCCTTTCCCACATGGCTCCGATCAGGGAAGTGCGTCAAATGCCCCAGCGAGGCGTGGAGAACTTGCGAGAGCTCCTCCTGCGATACAGGCACCACTGCCGCCTGGGACTGGACGTCTGCCATCCACGCTGGGACGAAGACCAGGACTTCGTGGTGCAGATGCTGAGCGAAATACCGACGACCCCGATGCGTGACACCACCGCCGTGCATGAACGCGCCCTGGCCGCCGTGCGCGACAAGCTGGGACCCTGGCAACGACTCCGTCTAGACGGCAAGGTGCGGAGGCTGCGAGCCCTGGTCTGGCTTCGCGAGGAGATGCGGGATCTCTCGAATCGCATGTACTATGTCGTCAGGCGGCTTGCCTTGGCGTTGGCACGGACCGAGCGGATTGGCGACGACATCTTCATGCTGACCTTTGGCCAACTGGTCAGCAACGATCGATCGCGCCTGGACCTGCAGCGCAATCGATATCTGGGCTACCGCAATCATACCCCCCCAAACGAAATCGGTGACCGTTATAGCCGCTTGGAGCAGCCCGCGTCTGCCAACAGCGGATGTGCGATCGACGGGCTTGGCGCCAGCAGTGGCCAGGCGCGAGGACGTGTCCACGTGGCGCGGGACGTGGAGCAGGTGGTCGGCATGCCGGAGGGGAGCGTACTTGTCTGCCCCTACACCGATCCCGGCTGGACGCCGGTGCTTTCGCGAGTTGCCGCCGTGGTCACCGAGACCGGAGGCCTGCTGTCGCACGCCGCGGTAATCTGCCGCGAGTTCGGCATCCCGGCAGTGCTGGGCGTCAACGACGCCACCAACCGGCTGAGAACAGGAGATGAAGTGCTTGTTTGCGGAACAGAGGGCACGGTGAAGGTTGTTTCGATCACAGAACCATGAAGAACAGGAGTCCGGTCCGATGAAGCGAATTCTTGCTGCTATTGTGCTTGCGTGGGGCCTCGTGCCCATGCAGGCGGTTTACTCCCAGGCTCCGGTGGCGGAGACCGATCCTGCCGAGCAGGCGGATCGCGACCAATTGCGGGTGTTGCGTGAGTCACTGACGAAGGCAGTGATCGCGGGCGATGTTGACGCGCAACTGGCCCTCGCGGACGATCGCCTCGTGACAACGTGGCAAAATGGGGCGGTGGCTCGCGGCAAGCAGGGCGTACGCGATTTCATCACCCAAATGGAAGGAGACGGCGAGCGCGTGTTCCGAGGGTACAAGTCTCCCCCGACTCCCGACGACACGACCCAGATTATCGGTGGTGACACGGCGATCGCCTCGGGCACGTCCACCCCACATTACAAGTGGATGGGAATGGAGTTCGATCTAGAAAACCGCTGGACGGCGACGCTCGTGAAGGAAGGCGGTGAATGGAAGCTCGCCGCCTACCATGTGTCGGCCAACATCTTCGACAACCCGCTGCTGAGTGCCGCCAAGAGTTCCAACGCATGGTCCGGATTCGGGGGCCTTCTGGTCGGTCTCATTGGCGGATGGCTCGGTTCACGGATGCTCTGCAAACCTCGCCAATAACCGTTGCCTCGAGGAGTCCACCCGGTGAAGCATCGCTGGAGCATAAGTCACAATTACCTGGCGGGCATCACGGCCGGGATGTGGTGGAGACTGCTGCGAGCGAACCGTTTCGCCGTGGATCCGACCTATTGGCACCGCGCGGCATTCATCACGTTGACAAGCGTGGTCAATTCCGCTTATGGCGTGGCCGAGCGACGCTCTTTCAGCGAACGACTGAAGAGCGTTCGGATCAGTGAGCCGCCCCTGTTCATCCTTGGCCACTGGCGAAGCGGCACGACGCTTCTCCACTACCTGCTTGCCCAGGATGACGAGCAGTTCACGTTTGCGAACACCTACCAGGTGGTGAACCCACTGACGTTCCTGACAACCGAGGAGAAAAACAGCCGCCGGTTCGCAGCCATGGTCCCGGACAGGCGGCCCATGGACAACATGCGGCTGAGTTTCGCCACGCCGCAGGAGGACGAGTTCGCGCCTTTGCTCATGACCGGATGCTCCCCGTATCTCGGGATCAGCTTCCCCCGCCGGGAACAGGAGTATCTCCGCTACCTGTCCCTGCGGGACGTGTCACCAGAGGAACGAGAACGCTGGAAGGAGGCCTTCCTGGAGTTTTGCAGAAAGCTCACCCTGAAAAACCCGCGGTCGCTGCTGCTGAAATCCCCGCCCCATACGGCGAGAATCCGCACGCTGCTGGAACTGTTCCCGGACGCCCGCTTCGTCCATATCCACCGCAATCCGTTTCGGGTATTCCAGTCGCAGCGGCATTACTTTGACACGGCGATGTGGTTTACCTACCTCCAACGCCCGGATCTGGCCGCAGTCGATCAAGGCATTTTGCAGCGATGCAACCTGCTCTATGACGCTTACCATGAGGACTTGCCGCGCATTGCCCCGGAGCGTTTCTGCGAGATTCGGTTCGGTGCGTTGGAGGCGGACCCCGTAGGTTCGGTGCGTGAGGTCTACGAGCGTCTCAGCCTGCCCGGCTGGGATCGTTTTTTACCCAAGCTGGAGGCGTACGTGCGTTCGTTGCGCGGTTACGCCAAGAACGAGTTTTCGCCCTTGGGCAAGGAAGACCAGCAGCGCGTCGTGCATGCTTGGCGGCGCAATTTCGACGCTTGGGGATACGCCACGACCAACGATTCGGGGGAAGAATCATGAATCCTTCCCATCGAAACCGCCGGGCTCCCGGACCCGCCGGCACCCTGCTCGGCGGATCCCTCGGCGAATTCCGGCGTGACCCGCTCGCCCTCCTGGAACGAGCGGCTCGCGAGCATGGGGATATCGTCCGCTTCCGGTTCGGTCCGGTGACCGCGCACCTGGTCAACCACCCGGACCTCGTGCAGCAGGTACTCGTTGACGAGAGGCAGTTGTTTGACAAGCGAACCCGTAGCGTCGCGAAGCTGCGGGCGACGTGTGGAGAGAGCCTGCTGACGGCGGATGGCGAACTGTGGCAACGCCACAGGCGACTGGTGCAGCGAGTGTTCCAGCCACGCGCGCTGGAGTCCTACGTGCCCCTCATGCAGTCGGTAATCCAGGAACGCCTCGACCGGTGGCAGCGGGCCGCGGCGGCGGGTGGGCACGTCGACATCGTCTCGGAGATGCTCCAGGTCACCTTGCAAATCGCCGCGCAGTGCCTGTTCGGCACCGACATCCGGCGGGACGCGCCCCTCATCGAGGATTCGCTGGAGGTCATCCTCGACGAAACCTGGCGTCGACTGGAGTCTCTCGTCGACCTCGCCTCCATCTCCCAGGTGTTCCAGCGAACACGGTACCGAAAAGCCTTGCGCGATATCGACACGGTGGTGATGCGGATCATCGCGGAGCGGAGACTCGATGGAAGACCGGGCGACCTGCTGGCGGCCCTGCTGGCGGCTCGCGATGACGTTACGGGAATAAGCCTGGATGAAAGAGAGCTGCGTGATGTCGTCATGACCCTGCTTCTGGCCGGTCACGAACCCACGGCCAATGCCTTGAGTTGGACGTTCCTGCTGCTGGCGGAACACCCGGATGTGGCTCAACGGGTGGAACTCGAAATCGCCGAGGTCATGGGGGATGGGATCCCGGACGCCGTGAGTCTTTCCAAGCTTCAGTTCACCGGGCAGGTATTTTCCGAGGCGATCCGTCTCTACCCGTCCATCTGGGTCATGGAGCGGCGTGCCGTCGTGGACACGATGGTCGGCGGAGTGCCGATCTCCGCTGGCTCCACCGTCCTTGTCTGCCCCTACGTCCTGCACCGGCATCCGGAATTCTGGACCATGCCAGATCGCTTCGACCCCGATCGGTTCGCGGAGGAACGCTCCCGTGCGCAACCCCGGTGTGCGTACATTCCGTTCGGAATCGGGCCGCACGTGTGCATCGGGCAAGCCATGGCCCAGCTCGTCGCGCGAATCACGCTGGCGATGGTAGGTAGGCGTTTCCGGCTGCGATATACTGCCGCTTCCCGTCCCGGAGTCCGGCCGGGCATCACGCTGCGGCATCGTGACCGGGCACCGATGCAACTCACATGGCGCGGGTGACCCGGCAGCGGCGAATGCGATGACAGGTCCATGGCCGCGACCTTGCGGCGACACTGGCCCCAAGGGATGTCCTTGACATGTCCGAGCGAGAAGAGCCCATGGCGACATCCAGCGAGCTCCGGCCCCGCGCATTTCCGGGGGGCTGGAGCCTCCGGGAACTGGGTACGATCGCTGCGGCCGTGTTGACCACGAGCGCCGCGTTCATCGATGCCACAGCCCTGAATGTTGCTATGCCGGCATTGCAGCGCGAATTGGGGGCCAGCGGTCCGGAGCTGCTGTGGACGGTCAATGCCTATGGTGTCATGGTGGCGTCCTTGCTGCTGCTGGGCGGGGCGGCTGCGGATCGCTTTGGCCGACGCCGGATCTGCCAACTGGGACTGATGGTGTTCGCCCTTGCCTCCCTCGGCTGCGGGCAGAGCGTCTCGGCCAGGTCGCTCATCGGGTCCCGGGCAGTCCAGGGTTTTGGAGCTGCGCTGATGATCCCCGCCAGTCTCGCGGTCGTCGCCAGTGGCGTTGCACCGGGGCGGCGCGGCGGCGCCATCGGACTATGGTCCGCCCTGAGCGTGGTCATTACCGCCCTCGGACCGGTCCTGGGCGGGTCCTTCGTGAAGGCGGACCTGTGGCGATACGTGTTCTTCATCAACATTCCCCTCGCGGCCCTCGCCCTGCTGGCACTCCAACTCTGGGTCACGGAGTCGCGCGATGAGCATGCTCCCCCGCACGTGGATTGGCCCGGAGCCTCGCTGGCGGCCTGGACGCTCGGCTGCTTCAGCTACGGCCTCATCCAGACAGGTGACGCCAACGGCAATCACGCGCAGGTCGTCGGCGCACTTGCCTTGGCATGCCTCGGATTCCTCGGATTCCTGCGGGTGGAAGCGCGAAGCCCCCATCCCCTGTTGCCGTTGCCCCTGTTTCGGGATCCGACGATTCGAGCCGCCTGCAGCGTCAATCTCCTGTTCTTCTCCAGCATCTACGGCATGATGTTTTTTTCTCAGTGAACCTCATCGAAGTCCAGGGCTACGATGCCGCGGCGGCTGGACTGGCGCAGCTTCCCCTGATGGCCATGGTGATCCTCCTGTCGGGCTGGTCGGGCGCCTTCTGCGACCGGAAGGGCGCGAGGCGACTGCTGCTGGTGGGACTGCTGCTCGCCTCCCTCGGATTCCTGGGACTCTCCCTCGCCGGAATCACGAAGGGCGAGCGGGATTACTGGGGGACGTTTTTTCCTCCGGTTTCGCTGCTGGGCACCGCAATGGGGCTGACCATCGCGCCGTTGAGTACGACGCTGATGTCCGCCATCCCCAGTGGGCGGGCGGGACTGGCGGCGGGAATCAATTCCACGGCGTCCCGGTTGTCCAGCGTCCTTGGCATCGCCCTGCTGGGCCCGCTCGCGATGATCACGCTGCGCGAGGCCATCGCCGGGAATCCCACGGCGTCCTTCCTGGATGGCGCCCAACGCCAGGCCCTCATGCATCGAGCCAGCCACCTGGCGCCGTCGGCCATCCTCGCCGATCAATCCATCGAAGCCATCCGGGCACACCAGGAAGTCCTGACGCGAGCGTACGTGGATGCGTTCGCAGCGGTTTCCTATGCCTGCGCTGCCGCCACCCTGTGCGCCGCCATCATCGTCTTCCGCTCCATCCCCCCATTCGCTGCGACGCGGGAATCAGCCGCATGAATCGTCAGCATGACACTCACCAGGAACTTCCGGGATTCGAAATGGCGACGAGGGGAGACGGGGCATGGCGCACCGTGTCTTCCGAGGAAGCTGGCGGCTGGGAACACCTGCCGTCGCTACTCAGCGACGCTCCGGACTGGCATGGAGTGGTAGGCAATGCAGGTTGCATATCGGCGCACGGTTCGCTTTGGTGGAGCCGTACCCCGAAACACGGCCCGCATCGCGTGGGAATGCTGGGCCATTTCTTCGCCCGCAACGCCCGCGATGCCCGGGCCTTGATCCTCGCAGCGATCGAGCGATTGCGGCGCGAGGGCTGTACGCTGATGGTGGGACCCATGAATGGAAGTACGTGGCGAAACTATCGCTGGGTGACCACCCCCGGGGAAGAGCCTCCATTCTTTTTGGAACCGAGCAACCCACCGGAGTATCCGCAATACCTGGAACGGGAGGGCTTCCAGCCCATCGTGCGTTACTTCTCGGCATTGACCTGCGACATGAATGCAGGGCAGACGCGACTGGCGCGGCTCGAGAGTCGGTTTGCGCAGCGGGGAGTGGAAACCCGCTCCCTATCGGAAACCACCTTCGATGCGGACATCGAGGCAATCCTGGCATTGACGACCACCGCGTTCCGGCAGAACCCTTTCTTCGACCTCCCCGATCCCCAAGCCTTCTACCTCCAATGCCATCAACTTCGCAAGATCGCTCCCCTGGACCATGTGCGACTCGCCTTCCACGGCGACGCCCTGGTCGGATTTGTGTTCGCAGTGCCCGATTTCTGCCAGGCCGAGCGAGGGGTTCCCGTGGACACATTGGTCGTGAAGACACTGGCCGTCTCCCCCGAGGCGCGATACATGGGGTTGGGAGCCATGCTCTTGATGCGACTGAAACGTGACGCGGCCGCGGGCGGCTACCGACGCGCGATCCATGCCCTCGCGCGACGCGATTGCGCCGTGGAGCGAGTCAGCCTGCGGATGGCCAGGCCCATGAGAGGATACACGCTTTTCGGCAAGGTCCTGGAACCATGAATGTAGTCGAGCTGCTTCGTAACCACGCGGAAAGCCATCCGGACATGCACGCGCTGGTCGAGGGCGTCGGTAGGCGCCTTCGACACATCTCCTTCGGGGACCTCGAACTGGCCTCGGGACGGGTCGCGGCCCTGCTGCGCAAGACAGGCCTCTCGCCGGGCGACACGGTCCTCGTATTCCATCCGATGTCGATCGAACTGTACGTCGCGATCGCGGCCCTGCTGCGTGCCGGGCTCGTCGTCATGTTCATCGATCCCTCCGCGGGAAAAAGGTACATCGACAGCTGCTGCCAACTACATCGTCGCCGCTTCGCGGATCCACTTGCTCTGCAGTCTCTCGACGGAACTGCGCAAGATCCCCATGAAGTTTTCCATGGGATGGCGGATCCCCGGGATCACCCCGCTGGAGGCGGCCCGCCGCTGCACCTATGACGCGGATGTCCAGCACTGTGACCGCGACACCGCCGCCCTGATCAGCTTCACGACCGCTCATGGCCTGGAGCCCAAAGCGGCATTGCGCACCCACGGCTTCCTGCTCGCCCAACATCGGGCCGTGGCCGAGAACCTTCGCCTGCAGGCCGGGGAAGTGGAACTGGTCACGCTGCCGATCTTCATCCTCGCGAACCTCGCGTCCCGGGTGACCAGCGTGATTCCCGCCGGCGACATCCGGCGTCCCGAGATGATTGCCGCGGGACCGATCGTCGAACAGCTGCGGGAATATGACGTCAACCGCATCGGCGCGCCACCGGCTTTCTTTGAACGGATCGCCGATCATTGCGAACGACGCTCCATCACCTTGCCGCGTTTGCAACGGATATGGACCGGCGGAGGCCCGGTATCCACCCGACTGCTCCACCGATTGGGGCGTATCGCCGTCCATGCCGACATCAGTGTGGTCTATGGCGCGACGGAAGTGGAACCCATCAGCACCGTGTCCCTGCGAGAGATCGGACCAGCCGACCAGCAGGCGATGGCCCAGGGGCGTGGCCTGCTGGTAGGTTCCCCGGTTCCCGGCCTCGACGTCCGCATCCTTCGCGATCAGTGGGGCGTGCGCATCGGCCCGCTCCCGCAGGCTGCATTCGAAAGCCTTTGCCAGCCCAACGACATCCCGGGAGAAATCGTCGTCAGCGGACCCCACGTGCTTCCCGGCTACCTTTACGGCAAGGGTGACGAGGAGCACAAGCTCGCTGTCGACGGAACGCTGTGGCATCGAACGGGCGACGCCGGCTACCTCGATTCCTTGGGACGACTCTGGCTTGTGGGCAGGTGCTCGGCCCGCGTCGACGACCGGCAGGGGAACCTGTATCCGCTCGGCGTGGAACACGCGGCCATGCAGTACGATTGCATTCGCCGGGCTGCGTTCCTTTCCCTGGATGGGCAACGCACGCTCGCCGTGGAACTGGACCGCAAGGCCGGCAGCCCCGACTTCGCATCGCTCCTGAAGTCGCTCTCGTTCTCGGGCGTCGAGGCCATTCGCGTGCTGCCCAAGATCCCCGTGGATCGACGACATAACGCCAAGGTTGACTACCGGCGTTTACGCTCCCTTATCGAGGAATCCTGATGCAACCGGGGATATGGATCAACCGCGCAACTGCGATCGGATCGCGAACCCGCGATACCTGCCGACGTTTGTCGCTGTACTTCTCGGAGCGGTTCCCCTGGCTTTCCCACGGAATCCTGATCGCCAGCTTTTACTCCTCCAGCCAGTTCCTCGCCCAGGCGTTATCCAGGCCTGGAACGCCGATGCGTTACGACCGATCGACGATCCTGGGAAGCGTCACACTGCTGCTGTTTTTCCTGCACCTCCGCATCTTCGATGACCACAAGGACTACACCGAAGACTGTCGCTACTTCCCCGATCGAGTGCTCCAGCGAGGCGAAGTATCCCTTGGGGAACTGAAAATCGTGGCGGGATGCGCCATCGCGGGAGAACTGCTGTGCGCGGCCCTTCGTGGCCCCGCAGCAGTTGTGGCGGTTGCCATGGCGATCGCGTTCAGCGTCCTGATGCTCCGGGAGTTCTTCCTGCGCGGCTTTCTCAAGCAACACCTGCTCCTCTATGCGGCCACGCACATGCTGGTCATGCCCGTACTCTCCCTGGCGGTTTTCAGTTTCGCCACGGGCAAGATGCCGTGGAATGCGCCGCTCTGGTACCTCCTCTACGCCTCCGTCGGGTTCTTCGTGGGTTTCAACTGGGAGGTCTCGCGAAAGATTCGTGCCCCGGAGGAGGAAGTGACAGGCGTTGACACCTACACGCAGGTTTTTGGAACCTATGGAGCCGCCTACCTGGTCCTGCTCATACGCATCATCGATACGCTTCTCGTCTCGTTCGTTGGATGGCACCTGGGACTCGGCCCATGGTTCTACGTGTGGCTCGTCGGCCTGTTCTTCGTCTGCCTCGTCGGGTTCGTGCAATTTCGCTTTCACACCAGCCCAACGACAGCCCGCAGGATGGCAACTTACGCGGGTATCTACGTCGTCGCCTTTGACCTCGCCCTCGCAGCGGCACTGGGACGACTGAACGGCGTTGCCTTCGGAGGCGGGTTATGAGCGAGCGACCATGGGCCGTTTCGGGCGAGTCCGCCGGTTCCTGGAAGGACCGCGCCCTTCTGGGCGGGAAGGCGTTGGCATTGGCCCAGCTTCGGCATCTGGGATTCACCGTACCTGCCTTCCATGTGGTCACCACCAGGGCCTTGGAGGAAGCTTTGCGGGATGCGGACCTGCTGGAGCACGGGCGCCAGATCAGCCAACGAGCAGCACACGCCGACCATAGTCAACGGACGGCCCTGGCTGGTGAGTGGCGACGAGCGGTGGAAGCACTGCCGATTCCACGGATCCTGAACGAGGCCATCCGGGAGATCCATGCCGAGAGCTTTCCGGATGAGTGCGTTTTCGCGGTGCGTTCCTCTGCAGCCTGCGAGGACGGTATCGATCATTCCTTCGCAGGCATCTTTGAGAGTTTCACGAACGTCCGCGGCATCGACGAATTGTTCTCCGCTGTCCGCCGCGTGTGGGCCTCGATGCTGGGCGAGAAAGCGTTGAGCTACGCCGCGCAACGGAATCTGGTCCTTGACGCTTCCGCCATGGCCGTCATCGTGCAGACAATGGTGGAGCCATCGGTCTCGGGGGTGATGTTCACCTGCGACCCCGTGAGCGGTTCCGGGGAGTCGATCATCGTCAACGCATGCCGCGGGGAGGGAACCGCGCTGGTGGATGGCCAGGCTACCGGTGTTGTCTACATCCTGCCCAAGAGGACGGCCGGAGAAGCCGTCGCCAATCCCTCCGCCACGGCAGTGCGACAGCCCCCCGCCCCAGCCTGCGATGAACTGATCCCGGCACACCAACGACGGATTCTGTTGCAGGCGGGACTAGCCCTCGAGAACCAACTGGGCAGGCCGCAGGACATCGAGTTCTGCTTTGACCAACAAGGCAACCTCCACCTGCTCCAGTCACGACCGGTTACCGGCGGCCCCAAGCCGACAACGCGACGAACGCCCGATCCAACGGCTTCTCGCGATGACGGCCGACTCGTCTGGGACAACAGCAATATCGTCGAAAGCTACGCGGGAATCACGCTACCCATGACGTTCAGCTTCATCCGGCAAGCCTATGCGATCGTGTACCACTGCTTCGCCGAGGTGATGGGCATCCCGACCCAGGTCGTTCGCGATAACCGCGAGACATTCGAGAACATGCTCGGACTGTTCCACGGACGCGTCTATTACAATCTCGCCAACTGGTATCGGCTCATCAGCCTCTTCCCGGGCTACGCCTATAACCGTCAGTTCATGGAAGCCATGATGGGCGTCAAGGAGAAGATGCCCGAGGACCGTCCCGCGGAACATCGCCCGTGGTGGCGACGGTGGCTTGTGGACCTGCCGGCCCTGATTGGCCTCATCGTTCGAATTGCGTGGAGATTCCTGTTCATCGAACGCACGGTGCAACAGTTCGAACGCCGATTCGACAGCAACTATGCGAAATGGTCCCGGCTGGACTTCGAAGCGATGCCAGCGCATGAGATCATGAAGAACTATGTCATGATGGAAAAAGCCATGTTATGGAACTGGCGCGCGCCCATCATCAACGACTTCTTCGTGATGATTCACTACGGCTTGCTGCGATCACTGTGTGCGAAGTGGTGCCATGACGAGAAGGCAACCCTCCAGAATGGCCTGCTTTGCGGCATCGGCAACGTGCAAAGCACCGAACCCGCCAGGCGCATTCTGCGACTCGCCCATCTTGCGATCCAAAATCCATCCCTGCGCATGGCCATCAGCGAGCGAACTCCGGAGGAACTTCCGCAGTTCGTCCGCTCAGACACTCGCTTCGCGAATTTTGCAGCCGAGTTCGAGGATTTCCTCGAACGATTTGGACTGCGCTGCACTGATGAATTAAAACTGGAATCACGCTCGTACCTGGACGACCCCGGGCGTGTCTTCCAAGTCATCAAGAACTACCTGGCCCGAGGTGATGTCCCAGCATCCGCGATCGACGACGCCACGAAGGGTCAAGCCAAGACACGCGAGGCAACGGAACACCAGGTGGAGGAAACCCTGCGAGGCCAGCGGCACTACTGGCTGCGGCGAACTGTCTTCCGCCATGTCCTGGCCAACACCCGTCGCGGCATTCGCAATCGAGAGAACATGAGGCTGGCTCGCACTCGCATTTACGGCGTGTTGCGATCCATGCTGCGCGCCATCGGTCGCCAGTGGCACGAGGCCGGCATCCTCGCGGACACCCACGACGTTTTCTACCTGACGCTGGACGAGGTCTGGGGCTACATCCGCGGAACGACCGTGACAACCGACCTCCGCGGACTGGTTCGAGTGCGCCGAGCGGAATACGATCGCTTCCGTGATGTTCCGTCCATGCGACCTGACAACCGGTTTGAAACCCGGGGAACCGTCCACCACGGCAACCCGTTCCGACGCGAGACAGATGCAACCGCTCCATCGGCCACCGTTCCACGCCTCCGCGGCATCGGATGCTGCCCGGGAATCGTATCCGGCCGCGCCCAGGTGGTGAGAAGTCCGCACGAAGTTCACGAGTTCACCGGCAACATCTTGATCGCCGAGAGCACAGATCCGGGCTGGGTCGCAATCTACCCGGGATTCTCGGGAATCCTCGTCGAACGTGGAAGTGTCTTGTCTCATTCGGCAACTGTCGCGCGGGAATTAGGAATACCCACCATTGTCGCCGTCACAGGACTGACCCAAGCGGTCACGCCAGGACAATGGCTGCGAATCGATGGACTGTCCGGAACAATCGAACTGCTCGAGGATCGGCCGTCGGAGTAAACTGGGTCCTTCAACGCTCACCGACCACGCCCGCGCGATGGAGCAGGTGACCATCGCCCCTCGAGGTTTGGCCCAAGCCCCGCGGCCCGACATGGTTCAGTCGGACCGTCGATCCGGACCGCGACGACTCCTCAGCCTGCGGAACGCGGACCAACCGCCGATCAGAGCCCCCAGGACTCCCACACCGAAGGCAATCAGGCCGCCACCAATCCCCGAGTCATGGCCGGTCACGAAGAAAACCAATGCCACTGCGCCAAATCCGGCGACGAACCCTTCGCACATCGCCAGCAGCACCACGACAAACAAGACAAGCTTTGGCATCGTTCGTCCCCTTCATCTCTTAGCGTCGCCACGCCGCACGACACTACCGGCTCATCCAAGAACGACGGTCAGGACCGTCGCGACGGGACCAGAGGAAACGCACCTTCCGACCCGCTAATGCACCTCGTCCACGTGGAACGCGTTGTAGAAGAAGGCGTTGTCCCCGGCAAAAAGCCGTTCCGCCAACTCCACCAGCGGGGTCGCTCGCTGCGCAAACACAACCGGACAGGAACGCGGGACCAGCGTATTCCAGTACGCGAAGCGAGCCTTGGGACAAGCGATGTCCAGCAGGCGACCGTAAAGTTGCTCCGAGAATTCAGGCGAAAGATATTCAAAGATATCCGAGAGGTTCATGCCGTCGAATCCCTCCTTGCGGTGCGTCGCACCAACCTCCTCAATGGGTCCCTCGGCCCAGGTAAGTCGTGAAAGACCGTCGCGAATGCGTTCATGATTCTCGGGCCTCAGGTAGCGTGGAAGCCGATCCCGGAAATTCCCCGTGGCGAGAAACGCGAGGAAAGGATTCTGGTCCGTGGGCAGTTCGGTGAACGCATAATGCGTGCGGTCCAGGATGCGGTCCGACACCGACCCTTCCACATATCGAAAGAACTCCGGATCCCTGCCCATCTTCCCCATGAAAGTCCTGCTGAAGAACATCCGGAAAAGCAGTCGCCAGCGGTAGTTGTTCCACCGCCGTTTCCAGAATTGATGGCGATCCTCACGCGACTTCGGAAGCAACAACTCTTCGACAGTCCGTCGTGGGTGAATCAGCGGCAGGACACGCTGTCGGAAGATACGAAAGTAGGACTCCAGCTTCCCGGCCTGGATCACACCGGCCGCAACCTGGTCCAGGTGGGCGTCCCAAAATCGCCTCGCTGGTGGCGTCAACTGGCTCGACAAACGATCATAGGTTTGCAGACGACCGGGGTCGGCGGTTACTCCAAGAAAAGCGAGCGTCTGGGAGTAATCCAGCGAACGAAACGCCGCACAGCGCAGTTCGAGACATGCCAGTTGCGTAGGATTCAGGTCCGCCGCCACGACCTCAGCACCCTCCGCCAGAAGCGCCAGGACATTGTCTCCAGCGGAACAGATCGAGAGAATCCGCTTGCCCGGCGCTGGACGCAATGCCTCACAGAGGACGTCGGCATCCTCCCAGCAATTCCCGTAGCGAATGAAGTCCAAGGCTACCCGGTGCTCGATACCATGCCCATCGTGCAGCCCCATGGCAAGTCACTCCTGAAGTCCGCTGAAGCCCAGGGTGGCGACAGCCCCGACGAAAACGGAGGAGAGGCCACGTGGCGTGCCGCGCAAGCCCTCCCGGTTCTTGCCGTTATGGCTGACTCACTGCGTCTCTTCAAGGGCCTTTCCAAGTCGCCTGCGATGTTGATCCGCTCGTCGCCTCCTCTGGACGCTCCAACACTTGCGACCCCGCGACGCCGGAGTGACCATCCGAACCGGTCGTCCTGGGATGCCCCCAAAGGTCCAGCCGACCTGAAACAATCACGGCAACTGCTCAGCCCGTGCGACAGCGGGGCTCATGGAACCGGCCTGCGGCGGCCACATCACTCGCGGCGGGTGCAATGATCCCCGCACCAACGCGGCTTGCACCAACGCGGCTTACGCCGTTGTAGCCAGCACCGGGATCAAGCGATCGGGGCAAGGTCCCCCGGCGTTCATGGACGATCCCTGGTGCACGACTCGAAGACGGGTCGAGAACGCGGTGGCCGCCCCGCGGAACTCCCCTGGTTTCATGGAGCATAACGCACGCGGCCGTTGCGGCCTGGCAATTGCTGATTCGTAGGGCGACTCACGACTCGTATGTGAGCACCCCACGAGATCTCTGTCTTCACAACCTCCGCCCCTAGTGTCGCAGGAGCCATGGTCCACACCCGCAAATTGCCCGAGGCCCCGGACGAGTTTCCCCCTTCCCCGGCTTTACCAGGGGCGAGTACACTTCTCCCCGGGGCGGTCAGCACACCCTTTCCACCGGCAGGCGACGGTTGCTGGGCGACGGTTGCTGGGCGACGCGGAGCCGCTTCGTTCGCTGCGAACGGCCCTGCGGGCGCGGGCCCGCAAGCCCTTACTCCACGACAAGGAAACCACCGCATGAGTCACGTGACCGGCATCCTGACCCTCGACGACCTGCGACACGATGTCCAGTCGGGCCAGATCGACACGATCGTCGTCGCTTTTCCCGACCTTTACGGGCGTCTCATGGGCAAGCGTTTCGAGGCCGGCTTCTTCCTCGAGTCGGTGACGCGTTCCGGCACGCATGCCTGCGACTACCTGCTGACGACCGACATGGAGATGGAGCCCGTGCCGGGCTACAAACTGGCGAACTGGCAGAAGGGCTACGGCGACGTCCACCTCGTGCCCGACATGAATACGCTCCGCCGCGCCACCTGGCTCGACCGCACCGCCATCGTGCTCTGCGACGTGCATGACGACAAAGCCCACGCGCTGCTGCCCCACGCGCCCCGCTCCTTGCTGCGGAACCAACTCACCGCCGCTCGCGAACTCGGGTACGACGTCATGACCGGTTCGGAGGTGGAGTACTACATCTTCGAGGAGACCTACCGCAAGGGGCTCGAATCGGCCTACGCGAAACTGACGCCGACGTCGACGTACTTGGAGGACTACCATATCCTGCAGGGCACGCGCGAGGAGCCGCTGAACGCCGCCGTCCGCCGGCACTTGCAGCAATCGGGCGTGCCGGTCGAAGGCAGCAAGGGCGAATGGGGCCTCGGCCAGCATGAGCTGAACCTGCGTTACGCCGAAGCGCTCGAGATGGCCGACCGCCATACGCTCTACAAGCAGTGCCTCCGCGAAGTCGCCGACATGCTGGGCATGAGTGTCACGTTCATGGCCAAGTACAACAGCCGCCAAGCCGGCTCCAGCTGCCACATCCACATGAGCCTCTGGCACCAGGGCCGCAACGTCTTCGCCGGCGATCGCGACTTGGCCGGCATCCACTGCTCGGATACGTTCCGCTGGTTCCTCGCCGGCTGGCTGCACTACGCACCGGAGATGATGGCGTTCTACGCGCCCACCGTGAACTCCTACAAGCGTTTCCAGAAAGGCAGCTGGGCTCCCACGGGCCTCGCCTGGTCGATCGACAACCGCACGGCCGGATTTCGCGTCGTCGGACACGGCCCGAGCCTGCGGATCGAGTGCCGCATTCCCGGCGCCGACTGCAATCCGTACCTCGCCTTCGCCGCGTCGCTCGCTTCGGGCCTGGAGGGCATCCGCCGCCGGCTGGAACCGTCGGGCCCGTTCCTGGGCAACGTCTACGAGGCCGCCGAGGTGCCGCAGGTGCCACATACCCTGCGGGAAGCCATCGAACGCTTCCGCACCAGCGACCTGGCCAAGTCGGCATTCGGCTCCGACATCGTCGAACACTACACGAACTTCTTCGAGACCGAGCAGCACGCCTTCGACCAGCATGTGACGGACTGGGAACGCCTGCGTTACTTCGAGCGAATCTGACGCCCGGTTCGATCGCCTCGCCAACTGCTCGCACCCTGCCTCGACCGATTCGCATCTCCTGACAATAAGGACCCGGGGCCATGTCCGCATCGTCGCCCTTGATCGGCATCACGATGTACGGCGCGAACGCCGACAACGAGTACCGTCTGCCGGAGGAATACATTTCGGCCGTCCGTCGCGCGGGAGGCGTGGCCGTGCTGGTTCCGCCGGGTGACACCAACTCGGTGCGCGTGCTTGCGGCGCTGCAGGGACTGATCCTGGCGGGCGGCGGCGATATCTGCCCGAGCCGTTATGGCGGCCAGGGCCATCCAACGATCTACAGCATTGACGCGGCGCGCGACGAGAGCGAGATCGCGTTGGCGCAAGCGGCGCTCGCGCGCAAGATCCCGCTGCTCGCCATCTGCCGCGGACTGCAGCTGCTGAATGTCGTGCTCGGCGGCACGCTGCACCCGCATGTGCCGGATGTGTACGGCGAGCAGGTCGCCCACCGCAATCCGCCCCGCGTTCCCGTGCTCCATCCGGTCACGCTCGAAGCCGACTCGCGCATCGCCGCGAGACTGGGCACCACCGAAGTCACCTGCGTGTCGTGGCACCACCAGGCGGTCGATCGCATCGCCGCCTCCTGTCGCGCGGTCGCCCGTGCCCCGGATGGACTGGTGGAGGCGCTGGAACTGCAGGATCGCGACGACGTGCTGGCCGTGCAATGGCATCCGGAACTGTCCGCTGCGGAAGATCCGCAGCAGCAGGAACTGTTCGACCAGCTGGTGCGCGACGCGCGCCGCTACAACCCTTGATCGTTTCTGCCCGGCGTCCTCGCCCCGCGTTTCGGCGGCCGGCGACCTCCGGGCTTCATTTACCGTTTCGCGGAGTGGAGGTTCCATGCGTTTGCAGAATAAAGTCGCCCTGATCACCGGCGCCGCCCAGGGCATTGGTCGCGAGTCGGCCCTGCTGTTCGCCAAGGAAGGCGCACGGATCGTGGCCGTCGACATGAACGAGGCACTCGGCCAGGAGACGGTCGCGGAGGTGCAGAAGGCAGGTGGCGAGGCGCTCTTCGTCCGCGCCGATGTCTCCGCCGCCGCCGACTGCCAAAACATGGTCGCAGCCGCCGAGAAAACATTCGGCAAACTCGACATCCTCTTCAACAACGCCGGCATCATGCTCTCGGACGACGGAGACGCCGAGTCGACGACCGAGGAGATCTGGGACCTCACGATGCGCGTCAACCTGAAGGGCGTGTTCCTCGGCTGCAAGTTCGGCATCCCCGCGATCAAACGCGCCGGCGGCGGCTCGATCATCAACACGGCCTCCTTCGTCGCCATCCTCGGCGCCGCCACGCCGCAGCTGGCCTACACCGCGTCGAAGGGCGGAGTGCTCGCCATGACCCGCGAGCTGGCCGTGATTCACGCCCGCGAAAACATCCGCGTCAACTCGCTCTGCCCCGGACCGCTTCGCACCGAGATGCTGATGAAGTTCCTGAACACGCCCGAGAAGCAGCAGCGGCGGCTGGTCCACGTCCCCATGGGACGATTCGGCCTCGCCCGGGAGATGGCCCAGGCCGCCCTTTTCCTGGCCTCGGACGAGTCGTCCTACATGACCGGCGCCGACTTCCTGGTCGACGGCGGCATCACCTCGGCGTATGTCACGCCGGAATAATCGCCCGCCCGGCAGGTTCCCCGTTCCCCAAAACACCCCCGGGCCCTGGGGGTGTTTCGAGGCGCCCCGAGCCAAGATGGGTAACCCTTGAGCCAACTTCGCCGGCTGCATCTGCCGCGTGGTCCCGAATACGCCCTGCGGCCCTGGAACCTGCGCGAGGATGATCCACCTGCCGCCGCCAAGACTTCTCTGTTGGTCTTCCGCGAAAAAAGCACGCGATGTTCAACCGACTGCGGTGGCGAAATCGTTTCCAAGCTCTAGGAACCGCGTTTATACTGCGAACCAACGAGTTACAGGGATATTTTCGCGAATCACCTTCCCCCTTACCCACTAGGCGACTTCCCCATGTGGTCCCTTCGCTCTGCACGAATGACAACTTCCCGTCACCGCCACCGGGTCGCCCGGCAACGGTCCTCGGCCGTTCGACTTTCGGGCGCGAGTCTGGAGCAGTTGGAGTCGCGACTGGCGCTGGCCTGCGTCGCGCTGCCGACATCCGTGGACGTCCGAGGCAAGCTGGTCGATTTCGACAAGTGCTATGCGACGAGTTTCACGAATGCCGGAGTCTCCTGGGCAATCCAGGTCTACTACACGGAGTCGAACTCCACGGCAAACACCAGCAGATGCACGGGGAGCGAAGCGGTCGACGGCGATGGCGACGGAGTTCCCGACCGGTGCGAACATGCGTTGCCGAATATTGACGATGCCGGCGGCAACAACGTCGAAGCGGTCGCGATGGCGAATGAAGTGATGCAGACTCTGCAGTTCTATGTGGACCGCGACCTGAAGTTCGTGCCTTCGGGCACCACCGAGGTGAATGCGTACATCGCCGAGGATCCGCGCGGAGGCGGCATCGTCGGCACCAACGGCCTCTACTGCGATGACGAACTCGTCGCCGATCCGGACGATCTCTGGAAGCGTGTGCTGGCGATCCACGAGATGCAGCATATGGTCCAGAAGGAGTACGACACGGATGGTGTGAATTGGACGGAGTTTGCCGAGGGGACGGCCCGGGCGAGCGAGGACCGTTTCGACACGACGATGGATGCCGACACGGGCCATCTGTTCATTCCCCAGATCAACAAAGCCCTGGCGCTGGGCAGCGTGCGAACCGCCGACCTGCTGACACTCTCGTACGACCAGGCCGCCTGGTGGACCTGGTACATGGACCAGTACCGCACGGGCACCAACGCCGACCCGCCGGTCACCGATACCAACGACATCGGCTGGGACGCGCTTCGCGACCTCTACCAGCGCATCCAGGACGATCCGGCGAACATCTACTCCGCGTTGAAGCAGGCCATCGCCGACCAGGGCAGCAGCTTCACGAACGACTTCATCGACTACACGCTCGCCCTGTACGCCCATCAGTACAACCCGTCCGACCCGCGACTGGACTTCCTCGACGCGGAGATCCTCGGCAGCGCCGTGGACTTCGCCGGCCATCGACTGCACGCCACGGGCTCCACGTACGCATCGGACGGAGTGCTCATGTCGCCTCGTTCGTCGGAATACTGGGAGTTTAATCCGGCCAGCACCTGCGACTACACCTCCTTCAGCTTTGATGGCCTGGGATACTACTACGGTTTCACCATCATGACCGTGGATGGAGGCACGCTGCAGAATCGCTGGACGAGCATCAGCGAGTCGTGGTCGCGTACGGTGCGAACGAAGGACCTGGATCGGATCGTCGGCGTGGTGACGGCCCTCGACGGCAGCGGCTATGTGGACGTGGGACACGGGTGCGTCACTCCCACGGTGAACATCCTGTCCCCGACCACATCCAACCACCAGATGGTCGGCCGCGCGAACAATCCGCGAACCTTCATCACGCGGCTGGATGTCACCGGCAACGCGGGCGACGCCGTCTCGGGTCTCACCGCCGCCGATTTCAAGGTGGAGCTGCTCAAGGCCGGCAGCCTGCGGGATACGCCCAAGATCCCGGCCACCGTCATTAGCGCGGCGTACGTGCAGGACGATTACTGGCTGCTGGTGCAGGCGCCCGACGAAGCGGCCGGCGCGGAGACCGGGGAGTTCTACGACCTGATCGTCACGCTGGGCACCAAGACGGACACCGAGCCTAGTTCGATCCTGTATGTCGAGAAGACGCAGGACGTCGTGATCGTGCTGGACCACTCCGGCAGCATGGGCGGCACGACGGGCAAGATCGAGGCGGCGCGCAACGCGGCCACGCTGCTGGTCGAGGAGTTGGCGGATGACGACCAGGGTGCGTACATCGCCTTTGACTCCAACGCATCGCTGCGCGAGTCGCTCGCCTCCATGGGGTCCGGCACGCAGCGGGCCGACCTGCTGGCGGATATCGCCGCCGAACTGCCGGGCACGAAAACCTCGATCGGCGACGGCATGAACCTCGCGGCCACCGAACACGACCTCCGCGGCATCGACATCAACGCCTGCAGCTTCGTGCTGCTCAGCGACGGCATGGAGAATGAACCGCAGTACTGGGCCGACGTGCAGGCGGCCGTCGCCGACAACGGCTGCCAGATCCACACCATCGCCCTCGGTCCGGCCACCAACCAGGAACTGATGCAGTCGATCAGCGGCGCAAGCTCGGCGGGCGGCAGCTACTACTACGCGACCAACGAAGGCAGCGTCCCGGTCAACTCCACCATCGGCTGGCAGAACAACCTGAGTCGCATCTACGACAGCATCGCGATGGACGTCGCCGGACGACAGCGGGTCGTGACGGCCATCCGCGAATCGTCCGTCGGCGGTTCGCTCGGCGGTCTCGTCACCTTCGACGACCTGAAGCCGGGGACTTCGTTCGGAGTTGGCGAGACCGTGAAGTCGAACGGCGTGGAGATGACCGGCAGGCCCTTCTTCTATGCCGGAGGCCAGACGACGTCCGACGGCCGCGCGTATGTGCGGAACACCCTGAAGCCCGGCGTGGAACTCGACCTGTCCATGGGCGTCGTCAACGTCGACTTTGACTTTGGCGGCCGTGCCAACAGCGTGTCACTCGTCTGCAGGAACTCCGGCCTCGCCGCCAACATCCGCGTCAACGGCGAGCTGGTGATCTTCACCGACATGGCGCCGCTCCACGGCACGACGATCGGAGGCGTGTCCGTCTCGATCACGCCCATCGCGAACGGCGTGCGCCTCGACCTCGACGGCGCCATCGACCAGTTCTCGATTGGCGGCCAGGACTTCGCCTTCGACGAGGTCGCGTTCAAGGGGGATGGCCGCATCCAGATCCCCGTCGACGACAGCTCCGATGAACTGGTCGTCTCCGTCGCCTGGCAGAACAACACCGGCGGCTCCCATGCGACAAAACTGTACGACCCCGACGACAACCTCGTGCCGACCAGCAACCTGCGCCGTTCGTCGCGCGGCACCAACGACCTCTGGCGCGTGCCCGATCCCAAGCCCGGCATCTATCGCCTGGCCGTGCAGGACCTGCCGCAGGAGTTTTTCGTGACGGGTTCGCTGATCAGCCGTTACGAACTGGAGACCTTCCTGGGGACCACGTTCGAGGCCCGCGACCAGGGCACGCCCATCCCCATCGTCGCCTCGTTCATCGGCAACGGCGCGCCGCTGCTGGGCGCGACCGTGCTGTCCACCGTCACCGCGCCCGATGGGCTTCGCCAGACCATCAAGCTGCATGATGACGGCAACCACGGCGACAGCCTGCCCGGCGACGGCATCTATGCCAACACCTACTTCGCGACCAGCCAGGCCGCCGTTGACGCGCCGCCGCCCAGCGCGGTGGTCGATGGAGCGGAACCGGAATCGATCGGCTCCTACACGGTCAACACGGTGGCCACGAAGGCCGAAGTGCGGCGTGAGGCCCAGGACGCGTTCGTCATCGTGCGCGGCGCGGATGCCGACCTGGATGGACTGCCGGACGACTTCGAGAAGAAGTACGGCATCGACACGAAGAGTCCCGAGGACGGCCGGCTCGATCCCGACATGGACGGGCTGTCCAACCGCTGCGAATTCCAGGCGGGCACGAACCCGCAGAACAGCGACACCGACGGCGGCGGGGAAAGCGACGGCAGCGAAGTCACGCCCGTGCTCCAAGGCCGCTGCCGCGTCGACA
>CAZUJM010000089.1:0-10774 GCA_964620405.1 uncultured Pirellulaceae bacterium
CTTTCGATGTCATAATCGTACAGTCTCCCAAACTGGTTACTTCTCGGTACCGGCTTCCTGATCGAGGAGCAGACTCCCTGCCGGATACAGTACTCGGAACTTCTTTTTAAGTGAATGGAGAATTTGTTCGTCCGTGGGCGTGAGGCTCGGATCCGTGGCATCCAGTCGCTCGGCCTTCAACACCAGCCGACCGCGGACCGCGACACTCTCGCCAATCTCCCCCTGGCAAGCCAGTCGGTAGCGGTTTGAGTCCACCTTCTGCAGTTCGGCCGTCACCAGCAGCGATTGGCCCGGCGCGACGAAGTCGGAATACTTCACGTTCGCCGCCTCGGCAATCGTCACCAAGCTGTGCCGAAAACCGTCCGTCACTCGCACCAGCCACGCCGCCGTCTGGTACATCGACTCCAGCATCAACACGCCAGGCATGACCGGAAACAGCGGAAAGTGATCCTTGAGATACTCCTCCGTGAGGCTCAAGCTCTTGATGGCCCGGATTCGCTGGCCAGGTTCCAGCTCGACAATCCGGTCAACCAGGGTAAGCCGCATGGGGTCTGCCTTCCTCGCTTCTCGTTGGCTGCTGCCTGGGCTCACGTCGCCAAGTCACCGTGGACGTTTGCAGGCCCGAGCCGATCTGCAGCGACCATGCTCGGGCGGCCGATCTCACGACCCGCTTCCTATCCAGCGGCGACGGGACATCGGTCCACATCCGCTGGGGATTCACACTCACCGACACCCAAGCCCCTCATCCCTGGGGCAAACGATGCAGTATAACGAGCCTCCAGAAACCACTCAACCGCGATAACTCACCCCAGCTTCGCCAGCTTGCATGCGATGCAGTCAAGCGAAATCAAAACCAAAAACGCGGTGGGCTACGATCCATCCCTCGGCGCCACCTGCTGGCCCCTGTCGCCACGAGTCCGCTGGCGGGACGCGCCTACCGGGTGACTGTCGGCGGGTGACTGCTTGTGCGTGGCGGTTTGCGTGGCGATACCAAGCAGGTCGCGCGTGCCGCCTGCCGGACGTGAACAGCCATGGGAAGCTTCTGTGTTTCCGTGCCGCCGAGGGCCTCGCGCGAGGGAGTGGCGGAAGCCCTGGGGAGTTGGCCGACGAGTTGCCGGCGGCCCCCGATCGGCGCGGCATCTGGTAGATTGCTCGTATGCGAAAAGGGATCGCGGTATCACCGGGAGTCGCCGTCGGCACGGCCTATTGCATCCACGAGATTTTCGTGGACCCGGACGCGAAGCGTCTGGAGGATCGCGAGATCACGGCGGAGCTGGCGCGTTACGAGGCGGCGCGGGATCGAGTGAGCGACGAGCTGCAGGCTTTGCAGCAGAAGGTCGGCATGCAGGTGGGCCGCGAGGCGGCGGCGATCTTCGCCGTGCATGAAGCCATCCTGCGGGATGCGGCCTTCACGAATCGTGTGCGCGGCTGGATCGTCAACGATCGCCTCACCGCCCAGGCCGCCCTCCAGCGGCTCCTCGACGAATACACCAAACTCTTCTCCCGCACCGATGACGCCTACCTCAAGGAACGGCTCGGTGATGTCCGCGACGTGGTGATCCGCCTGAGCGCCTACCTGAGCGACGTGCTGAAGCCCGAATCGCAGGCGTTACCCGGCCCCTTGATCGTGGTGGCCGATGAACTGCTGCCATCGCAGGCCGTCGCACTGGGGAGCGTCGAAGTGCAGGGGATCGTCACGCAGCGGGGCAGCCAGACGAGCCACGCGGCGATCATCGCGCGCAGCCGCGGCATCCCCGCCGTCTCGGGCCTCAAAGGCATCCTCCGCCAAGTGAAAACGGGCGACACGATCGTCGTCGACGGACGCACGGGCGATGTCATCGTCAACCCCGACCCGGAAACACTCTCGGCGTACCTGAAGCTGGAGCGGGAGTTTTTCAGCCTGCAGGACCAGCTGGTCGAGAACCGCGACCTGCCGGCGCGCACGGCCGACGGACAGGCGCTGCGGCTGCTGGCCAACATCAACGGCGTGCAGGATGCCGAAGCGGCCGTGGCCATGGGCGCCGATGGCGTCGGCCTCTACCGCACCGAATACCTCTACCTCACGCACCCCGACGTGCCGGACGAGGAGGAGCAGCTGGAGAACTACCGCCGCATCATCCAGGCGAGTCCCGGCAAGCTGGTGACGATCCGCACGCTGGACATTGGCGGCGACAAGACGATTCCCTTCCTGGGCCATGCGCGGCAGGAGGCGAATCCGTTCCTGGGCTGGCGCAGCATCCGGCTGTCCTTCGAGCATCCGCAGTTCTTCACCACCCAGATCCGCGCCGTGCTCCGCGCCGCCGCCGATGTCGCCGACGGTTCGGGCGAAGTGCGACTGATGTTCCCGATGATCACGACGCTAGAGGAGATGCGGCGCGTACGGGCCATCGTGCGTCGCACGGAGACGCAACTCCAGAAGCAGGGCCTCGCCTGGGGCAAGGTGCCGATCGGCATGATGCTGGAAGTTCCCGCCGCGGCCGTGTCGCTGGAGTCGATCATCGAGGTCGTGGACTTCGTGTCGATCGGATCGAACGACCTGATCCAGTACCTGATGGCCGCCGACCGCGACAACCCGAAGGTCAACCATCTCTGCCAGCCGCTCAGCCCCGCCGTGCTGCGCACGCTGCGCGGCGTGATCCGCGACTGCTCGATGGCTCGCAAGCCGGTGACGTTGTGCGGCGAGATGGCCGGCCAGCCGGCCGCCTTCATCCTGCTGCTGGGCATGGGCCTGCGGCAGTTCAGCATGAGCCCTGCGTTCGTGCCCCGCATGAAGAAACTGGCCAGCGTTCTTACCGTCGCCGAAGCCGAAACGATGCTCCAGCGCGCCCTGCAGTACAAGACCACCGCCGAGATCAAGCGTTACATGGCGGCCCAGCTGCATCGGATCGTCCCCGACTTCTCGCTGCTCGGACACGCCTGACGCCGGCGTTCCCACCCGGGACCACTCGCCGCCGACCCCCCGGGAAGCGTCAACCGTCCGGCTGGCTACCCTGGCAATCGCATCCTCGCGACCGCCCTGATGCCAAGCGCCCCCGGTATGGTACGATCCACTCGGACCAATCGTGATTCGCCTCGACCAGATCGCGCCACCCCCGGCCGCTCCTTCCCTTCCTTTTTCCCGCAGCAAGCTCGTCATGCAGATCGTGATCACCGCCGTAGGGCCCGACAACGTGGGACTCGCCGACCCCATCATCCACTACGTGACCGGCGAAGGCGGCAACATCACCGAGATCCAGATGTACGACCACGACGAGGAGGCCGTGTTCGCGATGATGCTGCGTCTGGAGATCGAATCCGCGCGCGGCCCCGCGCTGCGGCAGGCGATGGACCAGATCGGCCAGCACAAAGGACTGTCGATCCGCACCTGGTCGCCCCCTGAGCCCGGCCGTTTCCCGCGACTGGCCATCTGCACGACCTACCGCCCCGAACCAGCCCTGGCCCTGCTCCGCGCCATTCGCGACCACGAAATCCGCGCGGTGCCCGCCGTCATGATTGGCAACCGCCCCCATTGCCGCGGCCTGGCCGAACAGTTCGGCGTCGACTGGCAGATGATCGGCGACGACCAGGGCCAGCCCAACGAAGAGCAGATGCTGCGCGTGCTCGACGAATACCAGGTCGACTACGTGATCCTCGCCCGCTACATGCGGGTGCTGCCGCCAAGCAGCTGCTGGAAATACGCCGGCGGCCGCATCGTCAACCTCCATCACGGACTGCTCCCCGGCTTCCCTGGCATGCGGCCGTACCACGACGCTTACCAGAGCCGGATGCTGACGTTCGGAGCGACCTGCCACTTCATCGTGCCGGAACTGGACGCCGGCAACCAGATCGTCTGCCAGACGACCTTCTCTGTCCGCCCCGGCACGCCCCTGAATGAAATTCTGCGACGCGGCCAGGAAGACAATGAACCCCGTTGCCTCGTCGAAGGTGTCCGCCGCGTTGTCGATCGCGAAGTGCAGCTGCACTTCCACAAGGTCATCGCCACCCGCTCCTGAAGCGGCCCGGTCGGCAGGAGCTGCAGGCAACCGACGCGAACGGAGCGAACAATAAAAAAAGCGGCGCCCGTGGGGGACGCCGCTTTTTTTCGGTCGATACCAAGCACCAAGATTTTCGAGGCTGCTAGTCCAGCAGGCCGAACTTCTTCATCTTGTTGTACAGCGTGACGCGGCTGATGCCGAGTTCCGCCGCCGTTTCCTTCCGGTGCTGGCCGTTGCGATTCAGCGAGTACTCGATGATCTTCTGCTCCAGCAGGTCGACGCGAGCCGCCAGCGTCCGGGCATGGCCGCTGTTCTGCTGCAGAATCCGCTCCACCAACTCGTCCACCTCGCTGCGGCTCAGGCGACCAGGTTCCACGCCTTCCAGCGTTTCGCCCGCTCCCGAAACCAGAACCGCCGTGGAGGACGAGGGCAGCAGACGCGCCAACTCATCCAGCGATTCGCACGAAACCACTTCTCGCCCGCCCAGCTGGTTGCGGAGGGCTTCTACATCGTTGTCGTCACAATTGATAACCAGGAACTTCTGCTTCATGGTAGGGCACCGCTCTTCGAATGGTCTGTCAACGCTGCTTGGTATCCTCTATCCCTCCGCGCACGCGTAATGATGGGGAAAGCCAACCATTCCAGGTTGACTGCTGTCGCAACGCGTCGCTCGAGCCTGACTGGCCCGTCGCCGCATTCCGCTGGACGACTCAACGTCCATGTGTTCGAGACTAATCACGCGACTCGTTTCAACAAGCCAACATTTGGACAACTCATGATTCGCGAAAACAACACCCGCGAATCTACCGGCGGGCACCCCGCGCAAGCCCGTGAAACACGCCTGCGCCTTCCGAGCCCATCCGGTTCGTCCAGTCTCCACGTCCCCATCAAGCAAAACTGACCGGGAGGCCCAAGCCAGCCCGGACCGCTCGCCCCCCAACGTTCGACGCCACCGCTACCGCATTTTTCACCGTACCCGCGTTTTTGACCAGCTTTTGGTCGGACCATCCCGCGTTTCGCTGTTCGACGGCGACTACGGAGCGGCCGGACCAGCCAGTCAGGCCGCCACTGCTGGCCGGACCGCAGGCCGGCTACTCCCTGGCCCCCTCCAACCCGGTCGCTCCCGCCGCCCACTCGCGGAACCCATTCCCGCCGCCAGCACGCTCCACCCCGCTCGTCCGCTCCATACCAGGAGCCCACCCGAGCATCCGGCTCCACGCAGCCACCCCGCCCTAATCCGGCCTCTTCTCCAGCCTGTTCGCTGGCACCTTCGCCTGCTGTGACAACATTGTGTCACTCCTTCGGCGTACCATGCGGCGCTTTCTTCTCCATCCGCCGCACATGCAAGTGGCGCTCATGCATCTTCCTGGCATCCCTGCAAAGCGAATCATCACGGCGCGCTGCGCGGCTCTGCGCACAATCGCAGAGGACTGACAAGCCCCTGCGTGGGTCTTTCATCGCATGAAAAAAAGTTTTCGCCGGGTTGGTTGACATTCCAACTCGCGTTGGCACAATACCTCTCTCATCGATCGCCGCCTGTCGGGCAGTGGTCGATCCCATGAACCTGCTATTCAGCAACAACTCGGGTGATGCGATCGCCCTCCGCCTCCGAAGGCATGCGGACAATGGAGCGTTGGAACTTCCAGCGACTACCTTGCCGACACGGAGCGTTGGATGGTGACTCGCGATGCAAAGTGCCGCCTGGCGCTTGTCCTGATGCCCATCGGGAACGCACCCCTGCTTCGGAAGAACGGATCGTTTCGCTGCCGCAGGCCGGTTCGCCCGGTCCTGGGTAATGCGACTGCTCGACAGTCGCCTGGGAAAGCGAAACGACGCATGGAACAGCAACGCGGGAGGTGGCGACCGATGGATGCGACGACCACCGCATGGCGATGGCCTATCTGTCATACGGCAGCCCGGATGTAACCTCCCGCGTTTCTCCATTCGCTCTTCGTCAAAACGCTCGCTGTTCGACACCCACCCTCCACGGCGGGTTGCCTGCCGAGCCGTCGGTTGCTTGAGCGGTGACGGACCGGCGACCTCGCACGATCTCGACCGCTTGCTCCTGCGGGGTGAACCGGGGTACGATCGGCGGTCTGGTGAGCCTTCCCTTCCCGCGAGATGCCTCATGCCACGTTGCCTGCTAGGGCTCGGTGCCAACCTCGGCGATCGCCGACGCCAGTTGGACGAAGCCATCGCGCTGCTGGCGCGCGACCCCCGGTTTCGCGTGACGGCGACCAGTCGCTACCTGGGCACGGCGCCGGTGGGAGGCCCGGGCGGTCAGGGCGAGTTTCTCAATGCGGCCGCCGTGGTTGAGACGTCGATCACGCCGATGGAGGTCTGGCACGCGCTGCGTGACGTGGAACATGCCCTGGGGCGGCAGCGGCACGAGCGGTGGGAGGCGCGTTCGATCGACCTCGACCTGCTGCTCTACGACCAGCTCGTCTGCGACCAGCCCGAACTCACGGTGCCCCATCCGTGGATGTTCGCGCGCCGATTCGTCCTGCAGCCGGCGGTCGAGATCGCCCCTGCCTGGCACCACCCCGTGCTCGGCTGGTCCCTCCAGCAGCTCTGGCAACACGCCGAACACGCTCCGGCGCGTTTCGCCCTCGACAGCCCGCCGCTCGACAGCACCACCCCCTGTTTGCTCCACGAGCTGCTGCCTGCGATCGCGGCTCGCGCGTCCTGCGCATGGCTTGCCGCGCCACCTCATTCCCCGTCCGACTCGCCCGTGCAGCATCTGGAGCGTCGCCTGGAAGCCCTCGAGGCATCGGCGTGGAACAGCCCCGACCCGGCGCCGCTGCTGAGCGGGTTTAGCGTCGAATCGGACTGGCGGGACCTGCTGCGAGCCGGCATCGTCCACACCGGCGACCCGGACTACGATCGCCTCCGCGCGCGGCTGGATCGCCTCGCGCCCGCCAAGATCATTTTCTCCACGCGCGATGACGATCCACTCTGGCTGCCCGACCTGGTTCGCCCACGGCGATCCTTGGCCGCCCTGGTGCGACTGACGGACCCCGTCGCGATCGTGCGCGAAATCGCCGGAGCCCTCACCGCCATCCAATCCGATTGAACGCGTGTCGCGGCGAGCCGTTCCCGCGTTACCAGAGCCTGTACGGGAGAATTACGACATGGCCACGCCACCCACCATCTGCCGCTCCGTGGAATCCGCGCGCCGCATGATCCGTGACGTGCAGCAGCGAGGCGGCCGTACCGGATTCGTGCCCACGATGGGTGCCCTGCACGCGGGCCACCTGAGCCTCGTGGCGGCGGCGCGTGAGCGCGACGATTTCGTCGCCGTCTCCATCTTTGTGAATCCCACGCAGTTTGGCCCGCAGGAAGACCTCGACCGCTATCCCCGCACCTGGGACGCCGACCTCGCGGCACTCACCGAGGCTGGAGCCCACATGATCTTCGCGCCGCCCGTCGAAGTGATGTACCCGTCGTACTGGAGCACGGCCGTCGAACCGCCTCGCGTCTCCGCCACGCTGGAAGGCGAGTGCCGTCCGGGCCATTTTCGCGGTGTCGCCACCATCGTGCTCAAGCTCTTCCAGATCGTTCCCGCCGACGATGCGTTCTTCGGCGAAAAGGACTACCAGCAGTGCCTGGTCATCCGCGACATGGTACGTGACTTCGACCTGCCCATCGAGTTCCACGCCTGCCCCACGGTGCGCGAAGCTGACGGATTGGCGATGAGTTCACGCAATCGCTACCTGGACGCCGCGCAACGCCAGCGGGCCCTCGGACTGTGGCGCGGCATGCAGGCCGCCCGCGCCCAGCTCGCCGCCGGGCTTCGCGATGCCCGCCAGCTCGAACAGGTTGTCGTCGAGCAACTGCAACGGGCGCCCGTGGACCAGGTCGAATACGTGGCGATCCGCGATCCGGACACGCTGGAGACGCTGGACGTCGTGGACCGGCCCGCGCGGCTGTTGATCGCCGCCCGCGTCGGCGCAACTCGGCTGATCGACAACTGCGGCCTGTAAACGCCGCGCGACCGCGGATTACTGCCGGAAGTACTGGATCAGCCGCGACAACAGCGTCAGCACCACGCTCAACAGCAGGCAGCTGACGATCGGAAAGTAGAATCGCACCCGCTCCCGCTCGATCGCCACGTCGCCCGGCAGCCGCCCCAACCACGGAATCGACGGCAGCACCAGCCAGACCAAGCCCGCCAGCACCAACAGGCCTCCCAGACCGATCAACGTCCACGCGGGATGGGGCGCGTTCATGGTCGCTTGCCTTGCTTCTTGGGCTTCACCGGCGGTTTCTGCTGCTGCATCTTCTTGCGCAGGTTCGCGAACTTCGTGGCCGGCATCCGTGCCGTCGGTCGATTTCCTCGCGTCATGGCATGAGCTCCCAGGCAATCGCGCACTCGACGGACTCCGGAACGCCAGTGTAACGCCCGCTCCGCGCGTCCTGAAGACGGTCCCGTGCGAAACCTCCTCGTGCGGACTTCCTAAAAACCGTGGGGAGGCCCGTTCACCAACCACCCAAGCCCAGGCCGCGATGCGGCAGGTATACTGCAGGCCGTCGCCGACTTCGCGACTCGGCCCGTGACGACAACCAGTCACGCCAGCCACGCGTGACAACGGCAACGCAAGCCAACGCGGCCAGGGAAGAGGATGCCTTCATGAGCAACCGACTGCAGCACGAATCGAGTCCCTATCTCCGCCAGCACGCCCACAATCCGGTGGACTGGTATCCGTGGGGCGAGGAGGCGATGGAGCGGAGCCGCCGGGAGGACAAGCCGATCTTCCTTTCTATCGGCTACTCCGCCTGCCACTGGTGCCACGTAATGGAGCGGGAGAGTTTCGAGGACGCAACGATCGCCGCGTTCCTCAACGAGCATTTCATCAGCATCAAGGTGGATCGCGAGGAGCGACCGGACTTGGACCAGATCTACATGGCCGGCGTCCAACTGCTGACGGGGCGTGGCGGCTGGCCGATGTCGATGTTCCTCACGCCGGACCTGCAGCCTTTCTTTGGCGGAACTTACTGGCCGCCGCACGCGTCGCGCGGCATGCCCGGTTTCGACCAAGTGCTGGCCGCGGTCCTCGACGCCTGGCGCAATCGCCGCGCAATGGCCATTGAGCAGGCGGGACTGCTGACCCAGCGCATCGCGCGCATGACCGCGCACGACGAGGATTCCGGGACCGAACTGCAGGAGTCGCAACTGTACGCGGCGGCAGCGGCCATGGAACGAGCGTTCGATCCGACGCATGGCGGCTTCGGCGGCGCGCCCAAGTTCCCGCACGCGGTCGACCTGCAATTCCTCCTGCGGATCCACGATCGTCGCCCGCGCGAATCCTGGGCGCATGTCGTCCGCCTGACCCTGGATCGCATGGCGGCCGGCGGCATCTACGACCATCTCGGCGGTGGCTTCGCGCGCTACAGCGTCGACGAACGCTGGCTGGTCCCCCACTTCGAAAAAATGCTCTACGACAACGGCCTGCTGGCCCTCGCCTACATCGACAGCTTCCTCGCCACCGGAAACGAGGACCACGGTCGCGTCGCCCGTGAAACCCTCGACTACATCCTCCGCGACATGCGCGACCCCGCGGGTGGCTTCCACAGCGCCGAAGATGCCGACAGCGAAGGCGAGGAGGGTCTTTTCTACGTCTGGCGGCCCGCGGAGGTGCGGGCGGTGCTCGGCGAAGAGCGGGGAGCTCGTTTCTGCGAAGTCTACGACGTCACCGAAGCCGGGAACTTCGAAGGCAACAACATCCTGAACCTGCCGCGTACCATCGAGCAGACGGCGCGGCTGCGCGGCTGGCCGCTGGACGAACTGCTGCTCGAACTGCGCCAATCACGCGAGGAACTGCTGGCGGCGCGCGGGCAGCGCGTAAGACCTGGCAAGGACGACAAGGTGCTCGTGTGCTGGAACGGTCTCGTGATCGACGCTTTGGCACGCGCCGCACGCGCGTTCGACGAGCCGCGTTACTTGGAAGCTGCCTTGCAGGCCGCACGCTTCTGCCACGATCAGCTCTGGCACGACGGCCGCCTGCTGCACTCCTGGCGAGCGGGTCGCGCGTCGCTGCAGGCCTACCTCGATGACTATGCCGCCCTCGCCAACGCCCTGCTGTCGCTCTTCGAAGCCTCCGGCCGCGCGGAATGGCTCACATGGAGCCTGGAGCTGATCGACCAGATGCTGGAGCGGTTCGCCGATCCGGCGGGCGGAGCACTCTTCTATACGGCCCACGACCACGAACGCCTGATCACTCGCGCCAAGGACCTGCAGGACGGCTCGATCCCCAGCGGCAACTCGCTCGCCGCCACCGCGCTGGCTCGCGCCGCCCATTTCACCGGCCACGATCGCTATCGCGAGGTCGCTACCCAGATCGTCCGCGCCGCGGTCGGTCTCATGGAACAGCACCCGGCGGCCGCCGGCCAGATGCTGGTCGCCGCCGACCTGCTGCTGGGACCGGTCGTGGAGATCGTGGCCGTGGCGCCCGATGCCAGCCCCGCCACCCGACAGGCGCTGCGACACGTGCACCAGCGCTATCTGCCCCGCGCGATCCTCGTGCCGCCCCTGGCCGGCGCCAGTGCACCCTCCGCCCTGCAACCGCTGCTCCAAGACCGCACACCGCGAAACGGCGAAACGACGTTCTACATCTGCCAGAACCGGACCTGCCAAGAACCGGTCACTGCCAGCCACGCCGCCGAACAGCTCGGCCCGCTGCTGCGCTGATCGCATAAACGAGCGTGATGGGGGTACGAACGACCACACAAAGTAGCCGGCATACATCGTAGCCGGCACACGCCGTGTGCCGGACCTGGGAGCCGCCCAAGCCAAACAAGCA